>NZ_LIWS01000002.1:0-336192 GCF_012978835.1 Campylobacter sp. RM16190
CCTATGAGTAGTTTTAAACACATTACTCTCATAAAATATTCTTGATTTGATACTCTTTAATGTCCTTTAAAATTTGTTCTCTTAACTCTTTTGGCTCAATAACCTCTATATGTGGAATCCATTTTTTAATAAATGGCATTATCTCTTTAAAATTTGTTATTTCATACGTTGCTATTTTTTCTCCACTTTCTAAATTCTCTATCCTTTGACTATCAAAAAATTTCTTTTTATGTGTAAAATATCTGGCAACTTTTTCAGAAATTTTAAGTTTTACAGTTATGACATTATTTTTTATAAAACTATTGTAGTCGCTAAATGATGTTTGTAAACCGTTCTCTATAAAATTATCAACTTTACTCTTTATATATTGAAACTTGTTTTCTTCCTTAAGATTTTTTATAAAAGATATTCTAAGCATATTAAATTCACCATTGCATAAGCAAGCCAAATAAAAATTCTCATCTATAAAAATTATCTTATATGGCCTAACCGTCTTATTTTCTTTTGCTAATGTATTGTCATAAGCGAGTGTTATCTCTAACTTATTTTTAATACACTCTTCTATTTTTTTCATAATTTCAGTGTCTATATTTTCAAACGGTCTAGTGATAAACCTATAACACTGATTTATCTCTTTCATCTCTTTTCTTATCACTTTTTTGGATTCGTTTTCTAATGTGCTAAAAATTCTATTAATCTCTTTTTTGGGCATTAGACTATAAGTTATGGCTGTCATTGCTAAAGAAGATGGATTAAGTTTTATAAAGTCGCTATGATTGGGCTTATAATAAATTCCTTTTTCATCTTTTCCTTTCGTAAATAATTTTGGAAAAACTGACTCTATAGTATCAAAATACCTAACTATATTTCTTTCGCTCATATTCCAATTCATCTCTTCATTTAATCTTTTTACGTAAATAGTTTGGTTTTCATTTAGTTTTTTAAAAATATAGAGAATATTTTCTGCAGAAAGTATTTTACTAGACATTAAAATTTCCTTTGTCATAATTCTATCATATTATGACATAATATGTCTGTAGAATAGCTATTTTGAATCAACAAATGCATAAAATTTCATATATAAAGACTTTTCAAAAATCAAAATGCATCCGCAACACTACACACTTATAGTGCCTGCCATTTTTAGTATTTTACTTCTTTGTTTCATTTTGTATATATCTAATTGCTATTTCCTTGAAGTTTGGTTCTTTTATGTATAAAGCTTTAGCCTCTTCTTTTTGTTTAGGCTCAATATATATTTGTTCTTTATTTGCTTCTTCAAGTGAATAAAAATTTCTAATAACTCTTTCAAATAGTTCCCTGTATTCAGTTATATAAAGAGTCTTTGTACCTTTGATACTTCTTTGCCTATTACGCATTTGGCTTCTTATTGCCCCATTATGATTATTATTAATTTTACAACCACGCTTTTTGCCTGCTTGACTTTTTAGTTTTATGGCGATAGTTCTGGCTATATTGTCATCCTCTGTAAATAAACAGTATTTAACAGTTATTTTTTGGTCATCTTTTAATGCTGTATCAAAGCAGTAATAGTTTGGTCTATTTTTAATTTTAGTTATGAGTTTAGAATTCATAATGAACTCCTGATCCCAACTCAAGTTTATGTAGCAAAATAGCTGTTTTTATGTAACAATTTTAAATTGTCCAAATTTTTAGGCGAATTTTTTAAATTGTAATAAAAAACAAAGTATTGAAAAATGGAGTATTTATTAAGTTTTTGTAGTAGTATATGGCCGGGAGATAGGGATTCGAACCCCAGGAGGCTTTCACACCTCAACGGTTTTCAAGACCGCCGCTTTCGACCGCTCAGCCATCTCCCGAAAATTAGATTGTAATTATAGCTAATTTTTCTTAAAATCGCTATAGTTATTCAGTTTTTTCCTTGACGTAAGTAGCACCTTCGTTTACTTTTTCTTTTGACCACTCCACTGCATTGTTTGTGTCTTGTTTAACGCCACTCCATGTGTTTGAGCAACCAGCCATCAAAAATACTGCAGATAAAAGAACTAAAAGATAACGCATATTTTCTCCTTATGTCGTTTGGAGGCGACACCCGGATTCGAACCGGGGGTAAAAGCTTTGCAGGCTTCTGCCTTACCACTTGGCCATGTCGCCCTTAGCTTATGGTGCCCGGGACCGGACTTGAACCGGTACAGTAAAAATTACCGAGGGATTTTAAGTCCCTTGCGTCTACCATTCCGCCACCCGGGCATAAATTTTAAAAAATTGATGGAGCGGGAAACGAGATTCGAACTCGCGACCCCAACCTTGGCAAGGTTGTGCTCTACCCCTGAGCTATTCCCGCATTTTAAAAGTGTAATTCTATCCCAACTATGCTTAAAAAAATATTTTATTTTGTTAAAAAAATTAAATTTATTGTAAGTAAAATGTGTATATAATCTCAAAACACTTTTGGGGTTATAGCTCAGCTGGGAGAGCGCTTGAATGGCATTCAAGAGGTCGGCGGTTCGATCCCGCTTAACTCCACCATTTTTAAATTATAATCAACACTAATCTATACACACCACTTTATCTGCTATATTGATCAGTTCTTCGTTATTGCTATGCGTGCAAAATATAATAGCCCAGCCATCTTGTTTAAGCTCTTGTAATAGATCAATTACGATATTTTCATTATCTTTGTCTAGTGCCGAAGTAGCTTTGTCTAAGAATAAAATTTTAGAGTTTTTCATAACGGCTCTTAGAAATGCCACTCTTGATTTCTCTCCGCCTGAGAGTTTATTGCCATCATCTCCTATCGTTTCGTCGATGTTTAAGTGCTTCAAATTTAATTTCTCCAAATAAGCCAAAATGCCGTTTAAATCGCGACTTGAATTTGGATATAAGATATTATTAATAATCGTATCATCATGCAAAAATGTCCTTTGACCGCAATAAGATATAGCCGCTCTTAGCTCTTTATTAGAGTAAGAATTTATGTCTATTCCGTTAATATAAATCATACCATTTGAGACTTTATAAAGCCCCACAAATGCCCTAATGATCGATGTTTTACCGCTTCCGCTACGGCCCTTTATCAGGATCAACTCATTTTTATGGCATTTAAACGAAATTTCTTTTACTAACTCTACTTCATCCAAATAAATTTTTAAATTATTTACCACCACAGGGACATCTTTATATTTTTAAGTGAGCCGGTTTGTGCCTCTTCTTTTATGGTTAAAAATTCTATTATTTTGCCTATCGAAACAAGTGCTTTTTGAATGACTTGCAAATAATTAGAGATGTTTCTAATTGGTTGATAAAATTTGCGTGAATAGTCGGCTATAACAACTATCATACCGACTGCAAGAGCATGATTACTAACTTGATACACGGCATATAAAAGCACTAAGGCGATTCCTATAGTGCTTAAAGTCCCTTCAATAGGCATAAATATAGAAAGGCTTTTGGTTCCTGCTTTTCTATTTTTGTATGACTCATCGGATAGTTTGTTGAAGCGTTCTTGCTCTTTAGCTTCGGCATTAAATGACTTGATAGTTTCATATCCGCTAAGAAGCTGCTCTATACTAACGGTTATTTTAGAATCCGCTTTTTGAGTGTTGGCCGATGTTTGTTTTTGGATCTTAGCTGTCTTGATACTAAAAATATATATAAAAGGCGTTGTGATAAGTTAGGATCAGTAAGACTACAGACTCAATGTATAGCAAAAATCCTACTACGAAAATAAAATCAAAAATATCACTAAAAATCGTATAAAACGGTCTTTCAAAGATGTATTCAAGCCTTTGAGTATCATTCATCAAAGTGTAGATCACATCTCCTTTTGACATCTTAAAGATCTCTTTAAAATCGATATTGGTTAGCTTGATAAACAGCTTTTTTCTAACGTTTATTATGATTTTTTGCGCGATGATAACTACTATATAGCAGAAAAAATTTCTAAATAAAATATATACGATTGATGAAGCAAAAAATAAAACAATGCCCGCAATTGCTAGATTATAGCTGCTTGGCTCTAAATTTGTGGTTTGTGATGAGATCATATATCAAGCCATTATTTGCGCCATTAGATATCGCGCTTATTGCAAAGCCGAAAAATTGAGCCAGAATGACGGCAAAAAACGATGATACGATAGCCATTAAAAAGCATATTATTACGATCGGCTTTGGAATTTCTGCGATTTTAATTATCTCTAGTATGGACTTCAATCTCTTGCCTTGGTTAAATTTAACAAAGCCTTATCTTTAAACAGCTTCTTAAATTTATCTAATTATATTTTAGAGATTTTAGGATGAAAAATCTTAAAGCAAGATATATGAGATAAAATTTTATTTCACCTCATCGCCCTAACGGAATTTAGTATCGCTATAAGCGCCACGCCTACATCGCCAAACACGGCTTCCCACATCGTTGCGTATCCTAAGGCTCCCATTATCATGATGGCGGCTTTTACGCCGAGTGCGAAGATGATGTTTTGCCAAACGATCGCACGTGTTTTTTTGGCGATTTTAAGCGCGGTTGCTATCTTTGAAGGCTCATCGTTCATTATGACGATATCGGCAGCCTCTATCGCCGCATCGCTTCCGACTCCACCCATAGCTACGCCCACGTCGGCTCTTGCAAGCACCGGCGCATCGTTTATGCCATCTCCTACGAACATCACTTTGCCCTGCCCTGCTTTTTGGGCTAAAATTTCTTCTAGTTTTTCGACTTTTTGTGTCGGCAAAAGCTCTGCAAAAACTTGTGTAATGCCAAGTTTATCCGCGACATCTTGTGCGATCTCCTTGCTGTCTCCTGTTAGTATTACGGTGTCTTTTATGCCCTCATTTTTGATCTTTAAAATCGCCTCTTTGGCATCTGTTTTTAACTCATCGGTTATTATAAATTTGCCTGCAAATTCGCCGTTTATAGCCATGTAAACCACTGTACCAAGCTCATTTGAAGCCTCAAATTTAACTCCTTGAAGAGTCATAAATTTGGCATTGCCAGCAATTATATCCTTGCCGTTTATGCTTGCTTTTATGCCCTGCCCTGCTACTTCTTCAAATTTTAAGATATCTAATTCGTTGATTTTGCCTCCCCTGCTCTCGTATTCTTTTATGATAGAATTTGCGATCGGATGAGTAGAGAAAAACTCCGCATGGGCTGCTAGCCTTAGTAGCTCTTCTTTGCTTTTTATTTGTGAATTTTTGCTGCATAGCTTTATTTCGCTTACTTTAAAAACTCCTTTTGTAAGCGTTCCTGTCTTATCAAAAACGACCGTATCAACGCTGTTTAATGCCTCCAGATAGTTTGCGCCCTTGATGAGTATGCAGTGCTTTGAAGCGCCACCGATACCGCCAAAAAACCCAAGCGGGATGGAGACAACTAGCGCGCAGGGGCATGAGATAACTAAAAATACAAGCGCCTTATAGACCCAGGCTGATAGCTCTTCGCTAAAGATAATCGGCGGGATAAATGCAAGCATGAACGCGACGAGAACGACTGCTGGAGTGTAATACCTTGCAAATTTTGTGATGAAATTTTCCGTTTTTGACTTTTTGGAGCTTGCATTTTGCACGAGATCAAGTATCTTTGAGACCGTTGATTCGGCGAAAATTTTGCTTACTTTTATCGTTACTAGCGCGCTTTTGTTTATGTAGCCGCTTAGCGCATTTTCGCCTATACCGATCTCTTTTGGAAGTGATTCTCCTGTAAGAGCCGAGGTGTCAAAAGTAGAAAATCCTTCTATGATCTCTCCGTCAAGCGGCACCTTTTCGCCCGGTTTTACGACGATGAGATCGCCCACTTTAACGCTTTCGGGCGAGACTTTTTGTATCTGTGCACCAAGCTTTAAATTTGCAAAATCAGGTCTTATATCCATAAGTGAGGCGATCGATTTGCGCGATTTGTTTACCGCCATCTCCTGAAAGAGCTCGCCTATCTGATAAAAGAGCATAACGGCAACGGCTTCGGGATACTCTTTGATGGCAAAAGCTCCAAGCGTGGCTATGCCCATGAGGAAATTTTCATCAAACACTCGTCCTTTTACGATGTTTTTAGCAGCACTTGCAAGCACACTCCAGCCGATGATCAAGTAGTTTGCTAAAAATAGCGCAAATTTAAGCGTTTCGCTAGTAGGAGCCGTAAGCGCTATAACAAAGAGCACTCCGCCTATGACAATTTTTGTGATTATATTTTTTACATTGTTATTTTCGTGATCATGCGAAGTGTTTTTTTGTTTATATTGAGTGACGATAACGCCGTCTTCTATGCTGTCGACAAGGGCTTGAATTTCTTTGACAAACTTGTCTGCCTGCAAGCTTTTGCCACTTTTTATAAAAATTTTTTGCCCCAAGAAGTCTAAATTTGCCTCTTTTATATCAGGCATTTTTGCTATCTTTGCCTCGATCTTCGCCGCACAGTTCGCGCAGGTTAGATTTCCAAGCGATAGGGTTATCTCACTACTCATTTTATCTCTCCATGATGTGCGTAAGTCCTTGTTCGATGATGCTTTTTACGTGCTCGTCGTCAAGTGAATAATAAACCACCTTGCCCTGCTTTTTGTGTTTAACCAGTCTTCCTTGCTTAAGCACTCTAAGTTGATGTGAGATGGCCGAGTGGCTCATGCCAAAAAGTGCCGCGATATCGCAGACACACATTTGCGATTTGGATAGTGCGCTTAAAATTTTTATCCTTGTCGTGTCGCCTAAAATTTTAAAAAAATCGCCAAGATCGTATAAGATCTCTTCGCTTTTCAGCTCGTTTCTTACTTTTTCTATCACATCTTGATGTATGATCGTGCTTTCACAAACGGCTTGTAAATCGTTGTTTTGTATATTTTCTTGCATTTTTTGCCTTTATATATGAACAATTATTCATTTGAGCAAGTATATAACTTTAAAAATATTTTGTCAAGTATGAAATTTGCTGAAATTAAAAGCCAAATTTGGTTTATTAACCCGCACGGCTTTTATTTATCGTGCGAGTTTGAAAGTGTAAAATTTAGACTAGCAAGGCTTTGTTGCGAGCTTTTTGTATTCTGATTAGATCGTGTTTTAGGATTATAAAGCCAAGTGCGACCATGAAAATATCTTTTAGTATGAAGCTATCTGGCTTGCCAAGTTGTGGCATAAGGCTAAGTGTGGTAAAACCCGTCATGATAACGATAAGTGAACCCAAAATTCCAGCTTTTGGCTTTTTATATCCAACCGCAAGTGCGATATATCCGATACTTTCAATAACTCCTAGAAAATAGCTTGCTCCGTGAAAGCCGAAAATAGTATAGAGAAAATTTAGCCAAGTGCCCGAGATGATCGGCTTTAAAAGCTCTACTTCAAACTCAAACCATTTGTAGTTGCCAAATAAAAACAGCACTAAGATGAGCGCAAATCTTGCGAATTTGATCTCGAATTCCGAATTTATAAATTTATGAATTAGATTTTGCATTTTTGTCCTATTTTTTAAAATTTGCAAAATTGTAATAAAAGAAGTGTTATGTAGTGTGAAATTTAAGAATTTAGCCGAAGAGGGTCGGCTAAATTTAGTAGCGAATTTTGTTGGTTTTTAAAAAATCCCTTAAGTCTTCGTATTCGCTGTTTTCAAAGTAGCGCCATTTGCCAGGCTTTAGCATACCAAGATCAACTCGACCGAAACTCACTCGCTTCAGATCCATAACTTCAAGATCAAAATATCCAAAAAATCTTCTTAGCTCTCGATTTTTACCCTCGTTTATGATGACTTTTAGCTTTGTGTATCCTCCGCTTGAGCCAAAAATTTTATACGCCAAAAAGGGCTTAAATTCCATTGATTTAATCTCGGTTTTAGCATGCGCGCCTTTGGTTGCGTCTGCAGCGAAAAAGCCCTCTTGCATCGCGGTTATCACATCCTGCCCTACTTCGCCTTTCACTTTTAGATAGTACATTCTTTCTATGTCGCTTTCCATGAGCGCAGTTGCGATTGTAGGTGCGTCAGTTAGCAGCAAAAGCCCTTCGCTCGCATAATCAAGCCTTCCAACGCTTACAAATTTAGCAAAATTTCGCGGCAAGCTATCGTATATCGTCTTTCGTCCGCGATCATCTTTTTTGCTGACCAGCTCGCCTTTTTGTTTATGATAGACGATGACTGTAAAATCCTTTTTAAGCTTTACCAAACGACCGTTTATCTTAACCTTATCTTCATCGCTAACGCTTGTGGCAAGCTCGCTAACAACTCGGTTATTTACGCTAACTTTGCCGTTTTTGATTAGCTCGTCAGCCTCTCGGCGCGAGTAGCTTGTGTTGTGCGAGATAAATTTATTTAGTCTCATTTTTGAATTTTCCATCATAGCCCCAAGCTCGATAAATCGTGTATGTGCAGCACTCCGATCGGTCTTTCGCCCTCGTCAAGCACTACTAAAATTTGGATCTTATACTCTTCAATAAGCCTTAGCGAATCTATCGCTAACATCTCTTTGTTTGTTAGTGTTTTTGGTGTTTTAGTTGCGTAAGTTATCGCTTTTTCGTTGATGTCAAAGCTCTCGCTCATGAGCGCTCTACGCAAGTCCCCGTCGCTTAAAACGGCTTTTAATTTGCCCTCGCTATCAACCAGCAGTACATTGCCAAGCTTGCCGTGAGTCATCGCGTCAATCGCGGTTTTTAAACTAACATTATCTTTTATAATCGGTAAATTTTGCGTTTTCATCACGTCTTTTACTTTGACAAATAACCTTTTGCCAAGGCTTCCGCCCGGGTGGAAATTTGCAAAATCCTCTTGCCTAAATTCTCTTTTTCTCATCAAGCAAACCGCAAGCGCGTCGCCAAGTGCTAAAGTTAGCGTGGTTGATGTTGTCGGAGCGATATTTAGCGGGCAGGCCTCTTTGATGATGTCTAAATTTAAAAGCGCGTCGCTAAATTTGCCAAGGCTACTTTCCTTGCTCTTTGCCATGCCGATTATCTTGATACCAAATCGCTTGATATGCGGCAAAATTCGCACGAGCTCATCGCTCTCGCCGCTAAAGCTTATCGCCAAAACAACGTCATTTTCATCTATCATGCCAAGGTCGCCGTGCATCGCTTCGGTTGGGTGTATAAAAAAGCTTGGCGTGCCCGTGCTTGCAAGCGTGGCAGCTATCTTAGCGCCGATATGACCGCTTTTGCCGACTCCAGTTACGATAACCTTGCCTTTGGCGTTATACATCAAATTTACCGCCTCATCTATCTCGCTTCCAAGCTTGTTAGCCTGACGAATGAGCTCGGTGGCCTCTTCTTTCAGCACCTCGCTTGCTATTTGTATCATATCTTGCATTTTAAACCTTACATCAAATAAATTATCGGAACGATAGTCGGGTATTTTTTCACTTTTCTAAATATATGCTTTCTTATCACTTGGCGCACTTGGCTTTCAAGCATGCGGCTATCTTTAAGAAGCTCTTCTTTTACGTTGCTTAAAAACTGAACGAGCACCTCTTCCATCTCTTTGCTAAACTCCGCGTCTTGTTTGTCTGCAACAAGACCGTAGCTAACTACGCGCGGTTTGTTTATGAGCTTTTGGCTGTGGCGTGAAATTTGAGCGATGATCATGACTACGCCCGCTTCTGCCAAATTTTGACGGTCGATAACGACATCGTCTGAAATTTGCTTGTTGATTTGATTATCTATAAAGACTTTGCCCGTTTTAACGGTTTTTGCTCTTTTCATGTATTTTTGGCAAATTTCAACCTGATCGCCGTCGCTCATAAGATATATGTTTCTTTCGTCCACTCCGCAGCTTATAGCTGTCTCTTTATGCTTTGCGATGTGGTTGTATTCGCCGTGAACAGGAAGGAAGAATTTCGGCTTCGTTAGGCGGATCATGAGCTTTTGCTCCTCTTGTGCAGCGTGTCCGCTTACGTGAATTTCGCTAAAATCTTGATACGCTACGCTTGCGCCTGATTTGATGAGGAAATTTAGCACTGTCGATACGCTTCCTTCATTTCCCGGGATCGCTTTAGAGCTTATTATGATCTGATCGGTCGGTTTGATTTTTATATATTTGTGCTCGTCCGTTGCCATGCGATATAGCGCGCTCATCGTCTCGCCTTGGCTGCCTGTGGTTACGATTAGTACCTCGTTATCTTTAAATTTGCCGACTTCGTTTGCGTCTATGAAAATTTTCTTATCAAGCTTTACGTAGCCTAGCTCCATCGCAGTGTAGAGGTTTCGCTCCATGCTTCTGCCGATGACACAGACCTTGCGGTTGTATTTGAGTCCCCATTCGATAGCTTGATAGACGCGGTGGATGTTTGAGCTAAATGTGCTCATTATCACGCGTCCTTTGGCTTTGGCAAATATCGCGTCAAAGGTCTTTCCTACGCTGCTTTCGCTCTTTGTGATACCCTCTTTGTAGCTGTTTGTGCTATCACTCATCAAGCACAGCACGCCCCTTTCTCCGTAGTATGCGATACGTCCCAAGTCTGTCGGATAGCCGTCAATAGGCGTGTGGTCTATCTTAAAGTCGCCCGTGTGCAAGATCGTGCCGGCTTTTGTCGTGATGGCAAGCGCGGATGAGTCGATAATAGAGTGAGTTATATGTATCCACTCGACTTCAAAATCGCCGATCAGATAAGGCTTGCGCTTTTCAACCGAGCGAAACAGCGATCGCTCTTGCTTTAGTCCGTGCTCTTCAAATTTGTTGTTTATCATTCCAAGTGGAAGCGGTGTAGCGTAGATCGGGAATTTAAACTCTTTGTAAAAATACGGCACCGCACCGATATGATCTTCATGAGCATGAGTTATGATAACGCCTTTTATCTTGTCTTTTATCTTTCGCACGTAGTCAAAGTCAGGTATGAGTATATCAACTCCATGCATACTCTCGCTTGGGAAGCTCATGCCGATATCTACGATTATCGCGCTTGTTTCGGTCTCAAATACCGTCATATTTCCGCCGATCTCGCCAAGTCCGCCAAGCGGAGTCACGCGGATCTTATGCTCGCTTGAATTTAGGTATTTAAGCGGCTCAAGACGAAGCTCATGAGTGGCTTTGTTCGCCTCTATCGCGCTTGCGATGTCTTGTTGCCATTGCTCGTTACCGTTTAGTTTGGCGGGCAAATTTTTTTTCGGTTTTTTACTCTTTTTTGGCTTTTGTGCATCCTCTTTTGAGGCAGGTTTTAAATTTTGTTGAGCGTTTTGCTCTTTTTCTTTTTGTTCACTGTTTTTATCCTGCTTTTTATTTTGAGAATTTGCGTTTTTATGGTGTTTTTTGCTAGCTTTTTGGCTGTTTTGTTTGTTAGTGTTAGTTTGGCTTTTGCTAGATTCATCCTCAAACGGAATAGCAAAAAAATTATCTATGACCTCTTTACTTGCCTTTTGCTCGCCGCTAACTTGAGCACTTACTTCGCCTTCTTTGTTCTTGTTTTTTGGGCGAAATCTTCGCTTTTTATTGCTCTTTCCCTTTGAGACTACAACTTTGTCTTCGTTCATCGTTTACCTTTAGTTTTTTAAATATTTTTAGATAAACATTGGCGTCGATCTCGTGAGGACGTAAATTTTGGCTCAAATTTAGCTCACCGTAAATTTCGGCTAGCAAGCATTTATCGAAATTTGCCGATAAATTTTTGCTAAGCGTCTTTCTCGGTGCGCTAAAAGCGGTTTTTAATAAATTTTTAAATTTTTCATACTCGAATTCGGTATTAAAAACAGCATTTTCGCCTATCAAATTTTTGCTTTTTTGGATCTTTATAACAGATGAGGTTACCTTTGGAGGCGGGTTAAAACACTCGCTTGGCACGTCAAAAAGTAGCTCGCAGCCACCTTGAAGCGATGCTAAAATCGCCAGCGCGCTAAATTCGCTCTCACCGCCTTTGGCGCTAAATTTGACCGCGACCTCTTTTTGTATCATCACAACAAGCCCGCGACATCTCTCATCTTCGATAGCGTTTAAAATCATCTTGGTGGCGACGTAGTAGGGCAAATTTGCCGTTAAAAAGTAGTCTGTCTCACTCAAACCACTTTCGTCCCACCGACTTAACGCATCTACGCAAAAAAGTCTTAATCGTCCGTCTTTGATCTCTTTTGCAAACTTTTTTTCAAGCAGTTCGTAAAGCTCGCTATCTATCTCGTAGCTCGTAACCGAATCTGAAATTTGCAAAATTTTTGACGTCAAATCACCTAAGCCAGGCCCAATTTCTACTATATTTTGCATATCTTTGGGAATCGATTGGATGATTTTGTTCAGCACATTTTGATCGTGTAAAAAATTTTGTCCAAAATGTTTCTTTGCCTTGATCATTTGGCAAATTTATCCAAACTTTGCTTATAAAAAGTTTATTTTGAAAAATAAATATCATTACGGCTTTGTTTTTTATCGAAAATTTGGACGAAATTTTAGCTCTGAATTTTTAGCATATTTATGATAATAACTCTTAAGATTCTCCTTATAAATAATGTAATAGAATTTTCAGTAATATTTTATATAAGGCTTTTTATGAACGCTATTGAAGTAAAGGACGTCACGCATTTTTACGGCAAAAAGCTGATTTACGAAAATTTGAGTTTTAACGTAAAGCATGGTAGCATATTTGGGATTTTGGGCAGAAACGGCGTGGGTAAGAGCACGCTTATAAATATCCTAATGGGCTACATCCGTCCAAAAAGTGGCGAGTGCAGGGTGCTTGGCAAAAATAGCTTCAGTCTTGATAGCGAGGCCAAGCGCGATATCGCCTTACTATTTGAGGGATTTACGAGCTTTGATCATCTAAGTATCGCGCAGTATGAGGAGTTTTTATCCGCGTTTTATCCGCGCTGGGACAGCAAAATTTATAACGATTTAGCAAAGCTTTTAAAATTAAACAAAGACCAAAAACTTAACTCAATGTCTTTTGGGCAAAAGTCTCAGGTTATCCTTGCCTCGCTCTTTGCTCAAGATGCCAAGGTGCTTATCTTTGATGATTATTCTATGGGACTTGATGCAGGATATAGGCGGCTTTTTGGCGATTATCTGAAGGACTATCTTGACGGTAAAGACAAGACCGTAATCGTCACAAGCCACGTGATGAGCGATCTTGAAAATTTGATCGATGAGTTTTTGATTGTCGAGCGAGGAGGGCGAATTTTTCAAAGCAAGATGAGTGAATTTATGCGCGAATTTAAGGTCTATAAACTGCCAAAAGAGCTTGATGTGAGCAAAGAAAATTTTAAAAACATAGATGAGTTTAAACACCATAAAATGGCTTACGGATTTGCTCAGATAGAGGGCTTTAAAGCGCAAAATGCAAGCTTTGAAGATAAGTTTTTGGGCTTTGTGGGCAGATACGAGTAGGGGGAGGGTGAAATGAGGTCGATATTTTTAAAAGAGATTACTAGGCTCGGGCTGTTTTTTGGATTTTTGATTTTGGTTTTGGCTCTGTTTTTTGCTTGGTTTAGCTTTGATCTTAGCTACAAATTCGGAGCCATTCACCCAGAATCAGTCATCTGGTACGGCTATGTGTTTTTTGATAACGAGCCCGAATTTGTAACTTTTGCCGCTATTTCGGCAAGCTTTGTCTGTGTAGCTTTGGCGCAATTTTTGCCGCAACGAAGCCGTATAAAGTGCCTGCTTCATCTGCCTGTGCTAAGCTTTCAAATTTTGATTTGGCACTATATTTTTGCCGCCTTGTTTTTTGTGGTTATTTGGGCTGTTTTTGGGGCTTGGCTTGTGTTTTTAGCAAGCAAATTTTACCCTATCGTCATCACAAAAGAGGTTTTTATAAACTGGTGCTATTTTTGCTTAAGCGCGGCGGTTTTTTACATATTTACAAGCTCGGTTTTGATCGATAAAAGAAGCCTTAGAGCGGCTATCTCAAGCGTGATTTTTGTTGTGGTTTGCTTTGTGGTTGCATTTTACGTTAAGAGCTTTGCCCTACTTCTTGTCTTACTTTTGATCTCTATCTTGCTTGGATTTAATGCATTCATCTCGCATAAAGAAACTTCGATAAATTTAGCCTTTTTGCTAGTGATTTACGCTGGAATTTTAGTAGTGGCTGGAGTAGGCGGATATAAATTTTACGAGCAAAAATTTGCGAATAAATCCGAAAGATACTATATATTTTACTCGCCAAGCCTTAAAGAATTTGTCTTTCAGGAGAATTTGGGCGGGCATTATTTCGCCTACAGAAGCGCTAGCGGCAGAGTTTTTAAAAATGAAACAGAGTATAAAAACGAGCTTGCCTTTAACTACTATATGGATTTAAAGCAGCAGGGCAAAATGCCTGTGAGGATCGGTGATGAGGTATTTGACGAGGCGGATATAAGGCAGGCTAGGATGTCAATGACCTATGCAACAAAGGACGTCGTGCCGCCTAAAATTCCTTTCTATCCGCTATTTAATCCTGATCCGAAAATTTCAGCCATACCTTTTAGTGAAGATATGATTTATTTTGACGCGGATAAATTTCGTGTTTTTCATCATGAAGGCGAAGAAGAGGGCGAATTTAGCCAAATTTTAAATAAAGATGCTAAAAATTTGGGCGTAAAATTTCCGATTCAGGCTGTTTTTGGAAGATTTACTAACCTAAAGCCTTTTGATGCGGGAGTGTTTTTTAAGGATAATTCGGGCGAGTTTTTTAATATCAAAATTTATGATAACAATGTAAGTTTTGAAGCGGTTAAGAGCCTTAAAAATTTTGAGTATCTGCATATAAACGAGAGTAAAAATAGCGAATTTATGGGGCTTGCATTTAATGAAGGCAAGATTTATCTGTTTAGCAAAGAGTATGAGCTAAAAGAGCTTGAAACGACCCAATTTGATCCGGATACAATGCGTCTTAGGGTTAGCTTTGATCCTAAATATTTGCAGGTTAGATTTGATGATGGCAAGGATTATAGAGCCTATGCATTTGATAAAAATAGTTTTGAAAAAATCGATGAAATTCATCTAAAAGCGAAGTAAATTCTTTTCGCCTTGAAAGTGGGCTTGATAGTTATAAATTTTAGCTAAAATTTAAATAGCCAAAATTTTATCCAAGGAGAGATTTATGAAAAATTTAGTCTTGCTCTTTACTTCATTGTGCTAGGATTTGGCTTTTTAAACGCTCATCCGCTCATTCCTCAAACCGACAGAAAAGTTCAGGTGTATAAAAAAGACACTCTTGTGCCTTGGAACCGCGAAAATGCAGGTGGTGGTGTGGGGCCTTTGCTTGGGGATTTTGCCTATAACCGCCATCAGACAGGCGATCAAGACGCTTTTAGAGAGATAGGGTGGCTGATCTTGCCAAAGGGCGCTTCCATAGGGCTTCATAAACATATCGATAACGAAGATGTCTATATCATCATTTCGGGCAAAGGGGTGTTTACCGACTCTCACGGCAAGCAGACCGAAGTGAGTGCAGGTGACGTAACTATCGCTCGTCCCGGACAAAGCCATGCTTTAGCAAACACGGGCGAAGAGCCGCTTGTGTTTATAAATGTGGTTGCAAAAACGCAAATTCCAGATAAAAAATAAAATTTTTAGAGCAAGCTTTTTAAATTCGGCTTGCTCTTATCTGCTTTTTCTTGCTTTGATCTTCTGGCGGTTATTAAGTAAATTTTTGATAAAATCGGCAAAAATCACTTAAAGGGTAAGCCGTGAATAAATTTGCCAAACGCATAATCCCATGCCTTGACGTTAAAGACGGTCGTGTCGTCAAGGGCGTAAATTTCGTGGGTCTTGTAGATGCCGGAGATCCTGTGGAAATAGCCAAAAGATACAACGAAGAGGGTGCCGATGAGCTAACGTTTCTTGACATCACGGCGACTCACTTGGGGCGAGACACCATCGTGGACGTGGTAGAAAAAGTGGCTCGCGAGCTTTTTATCCCGCTAACGGTGGGCGGAGGTATCAAGACTCTTGATGATATTTCACGGCTTTTAAACGTGGGATGCGATAAGATAAGTCTAAACTCGGCAGCCATTCATAATCCGAATTTGATAGACGAAGCCGCGAAGAAATTCGGCTCTCAGTGCGTCGTAATAGCCATTGACGCGAAGAGTTTTGATGACGATTATCACGTCTTTATAAACGGCGGCAGGATAGATACGGGCAAGGACGCTCTTGCTTGGGCGAAAGAGGCTAAAGATCGTGGCGCAGGTGAAATTTTACTAACCACGATGGATAAAGACGGCACTAAAAGCGGTTATGATTTGCGTATTACTAAGCTTTTTAGCAAGCTTGGCATACCTGTAATAGCAAGTGGCGGAGCGGGCAATATGCAGCATTTTAAAGAGGCGTTTTTAGCCGGTGCCGATGCTTGTTTAGCCGCTTCGATTTTTCACTTTAGGGAAGTAGAAATAAAAAAACTTAAAGAGTATCTGCGTGAAAACGGGATTGAAGTTAGGCTGTGATGGCTAAATTTGCTTTTTATAGTTTTAATTTTATGAATTTGAAATTTTCAAGCTTTAGTCTTGAGGGACTTAAAAAATGATAATCTCCGCCGGTCAAAATGAAATTTTTGATTTTGCTTTGCCGATGGGAGTAGGACTTGTCGATATGAGCATAAATTTGACAAAATTTTTATGTGAAAATCAGCGAAATTTGCCTGATCAGATTTTATTTGTAGGTTCGGCAGGCATTTATAAAAATGGAAAAATTTTTGGAATTTATGAGAGTGCGGTTGGTGCAAACATTGAAATTTCAAGCTTGGAAGATAAAAGCTATACTCCATGTAAGAAAGAAATTTCATCAATACAAATTTGTGACAAAAATTTAAATACCAAAGTTTCACATGAAACTATCCGAGTAAATTCTTCAAACTTTATCACAACTGATGTAAATTTGGCATATAGACTCGCTGAGCTTGGCTATGCTTTGGAAAATATGGAATTTTTTGCGGTTTTAAAAGTTGCGACAAAATTTAAAATTCCTGCCAGAGGTATCTTCGTCGCAACAAATTTTTGCAACCAAAATGCACACGAGGACTTTGTAAAAAATCACCAAAAAGCCAAAGAGATACTTATAAATTCACTTAAAGAGAGAAATTTGATATGAAAAATCTGCTTGATTATACACTTGATGAGCTTGAGAGTGAATTTAGCCCCAAATTTCGTGCCAAACAAATTTATGAGTGGATTTATAAGAAAAATGCAAATTCGTTTGACGAGATGTTAAATTTGCCTAAAGCTATGCGAGAGCAGCTTAGAGGAGAGTTTTATTTCGACCCACTTAAATGTGTAAAAGCCGAACAGAGCAGTGACGGTTCTATAAAATATCTTTTTGAACTAAAAGACGGATACCGAATCGAAAGTGTTCTTTTGCCCATGAAAGAGGAGCAAAGCGATGAAGACGGCAAGCTAACACGGCATGCTCGCTATACTATATGTGTTAGTTCGCAGGTTGGCTGTAGAATGGGATGTTCGTTTTGTCTGACCGCTAAAGGCGGACTAACGCGCAATCTAACGCCTGGAGAGATCGTAGGTCAAATTTTGTGGATAAAAAAAGCTAACAATATACCTTATGAGAGGCGAATAAATATCGTTTATATGGGCATGGGTGAACCTCTTGATAATCTTACTAACGTTAGTAAAGCGATAAAAATTCTTATGGAAAATGACGGACTTGCTATAGGCGCAAGACGTCAGACCGTTTCAACCAGCGGGCTTGGTTCACAGATAAAAAAGCTTGGTGAGATGAATTTAGGTGTGTTGTTAGCCATATCGCTCCATGCCGTTACCGACGAGCTTAGAACGAAACTAATGCCTATAAATAAAGCTTACAATATCGAATCGGTTATGCAGGCTGTTAGAGAATTTCCCATCGATATGCGCAAACGGGTTATGTTTGAGTATCTTGTTATCAAGGATATGAATGACAGCATTAAGGATGCCAAAAAGCTTGTCAAGCTACTTCACGGCATCAAAGCAAAAGTAAATTTGATATATTTTAATCCCCACGAAGGAAGTTTGTATAAACGACCAGAGCTTGAGGATATGCTTAAATTTCAAGAGTATCTTAGGGAGCATGGTGTAACTTGCACTATTCGCCAAAGCAAAGGGCTTGATATTTCTGCTGCTTGCGGACAACTCAAAGAGAGAAATGAGAGCATATGACGGCTCTTGATATCGCTCAGATTGTTTTTGTATCTATTGTTGTTGTTTTGGGACTTTCACTTATGATAAAAGTTATGTTTTTTGAAGATAGGGATCAAAAATAATACTAACTTTTAATTTTGTTAGTTAAATTTAACTAACAAAATTTAGCTTTTTACTAAGCTCGGTGAGCAAATTTCTCTTTCGCAAGATTATAAAATTCTCTTTTTGCATCAAATTTTGTCTTGATATCATAAATTTGATCTTCTAACTCAAATGAAATTCTATCTGCATGAAGTAAAAGCCTTGGAGCGCCTGTTAAATTTATGCGCTCGATCCCACTCATATCTTTATCTAAAATTTTGATTATCTGCTCTTTTTGTAATCCGTAAAGCGGTTCACCTAAAATTTTTCGTTCTACGTGAAACAAATGCAAGCGAATTTGGTGTTGCCTTCCCGTAAGCGGAATGGCTCTAATAAAAGTCGCGTCAATATCTTCAAAGTATTCTAGCGGTGAAATTTCAGTGATCGCCTCTTTGCCGTTTTCGCAAATTTGCATTCTCATCTTTACATCGTCGTAATCATTTGCTAGATCCATCTTGGCGTTTATGGTTAAATTTGTAGAAATTTTGCCTGAGACCATCGCGACATAGCTTTTTGCAACTTTTCTATTCTCAAAGAGCTTTTTTAATTGAATTTGCGAAATTTTATCTCGCGCTACTACGATTAACCCGCTCGTCTCGAAATCCAAGCGATGTGCTACACTTGCCTCACGCCCGTATAAGTACCAAATTTCATCGTTTAGTGAGTATTCGCAGTTTCTACCGTTTGGATGGCTTAAAACTCCGCTTGGTTTATCAAAGACGGCAAACTGCTCGCACTCAAATATCGGCTCAAGTCCGCGCGGGTTCGTTTCGTAGTCAATCAGGCAAATTTCACCGTTTAAAACAGCGTTTTTTTCATTCACCACAACACCATCGCAAAGAAGCCTTCCTCTATCTATAAGTCGCTGCGCTTCTCTCATTTTAAAGCCTGAATTTATCAGCACTTCATAAGCTTTTTGAGAATTGGCAATGGTAATAAATTTATTTATATAAGGCAATTTTTACTCGTTTTTGGATAAAATCTATCCTTTATTATAACACAAAGGTGATTTTATGGTAGAGAGATACTCGCGCAAGGAGATGGCTGAAAAATGGAGCATGCAAGCAAAGTATGACGCATGGCTTAAGGTCGAGATCGCTGCGGTTAAAGCATGGAATAAGCTTGGGTTTATCAGTGATGAGGACTGCAAAAAGATAGCAAATAACGCCAAATTTGATATCGCTCGCATCGACGAGATAGAAAAGACGACCAAGCACGACGTGATCGCATTTTTAAAAAGCGTGAGCGAAAGCCTTGGTGAGGAGAGCCGCTTCGTGCATTTTGGTATGACAAGCTCTGATTGTATTGATACTGCCGTTGCTTTGCAGATTAAAGAGAGCCTCGAACTTATCATAAAAGATGTTGAGAATTTGATGAGTGCAATTAAAAGGCGCGCTTATGAGCACAAAGATACTCTTATGGTTGGTCGCAGCCACGGAATTCACGGCGAGCCGATAACTTTTGGGCTTGTACTTGCGATCTGGTATGACGAGATAAACCGCGCTTTAGAGCTTATTAAGAGCGCTAAAAAAGTGATAAGCTATGGCAAAATTTCAGGCGCGATGGGAAATTTTGCGCATGCACCACTTGAGCTTGAAGAGCTAACTTGCGCTGAGCTGGGACTTACTCCTGCGCCTGCGTCAAATCAAGTGATCCAGCGCGACCGCTACGCACATGTGATAAATGCTATAGCTATACTTGCTGCAAGTTGCGAGAAGATAGCTGTAGCAGTTCGCCACTATCAGCGTACGGAAGTTTATGAGTGCGAGGAGTATTTCAGTGCCGGACAAAAAGGCTCAAGTGCGATGCCGCATAAGCGAAATCCGGTTCTAAGCGAAAATATCACAGGTCTTTGCCGTGTGCTTCGCTCGTATGTGACGCCTATGCTTGAAAACGTAGCGCTTTGGCATGAACGCGATATCAGCCATAGCTCGGTCGAAAGATTTGTGCTGCCAGATGCATTTGTAACGGCTGATTTTATGCTGGTTCGCCTTAGTAATTTGATAGAAAATTTGGTTGTTTATCCTGAAAATATGATGAAAAATTTAAACCTTACAGGCGGGCTTGTCTTTTCTCAACGCGTGCTTCTAGAGCTTCCAAAACGTGGAATTTCTCGTGAGGACGCATATAAGATCGTACAAAGAAACGCTATGAAAGTTTGGGCTGATCTACAAGAGGGCAAGCAGGCTATAAACGAAAAGGGCGAGAGCTTATATTTGCAAAATTTACTAAACGATGAGGATCTAAGCAAAGCTCTTAGTAAAAAAGAGATAATAGAGTGCTTTGAGTATAGCTACTACACGAAAAATGTTGATGGAATTTTTAAAAGAGTGTTTAAGGCTTAGTAGATATGGCAAATAAAGAAAAAATTAAATTTATTTTAGAAGATATAAAAAAAGCAAACGAGGTTCTAGAAAGCAAAAATGGTGAAATAGCGTTTAATTTATTTCAAGAGTTATTAGATAGATATCGCAAATACAATATAATGGTTGACGATAGTTTTGGATATGATTTTGATGAGCATGGACTTGTATATAATTTTAGTATGTATCCAAACTTTTTAAAAATTTTAATAAAGAAACTAGAACTCTATATAGCAGAACTTAAAGATGACGACGCAAAAGTAGAAATGCAAAATCAAATACATATAACAAATACAGCAAATGCAAATATCACTCAAGAAATTAGTATTGAGAGTGTGATGAAAAGAATAGATAAAATTTCAGATGAAATTTTTACTAAAAATTTGAAGTATCAATTAAAAGGAATGCTTGGCGAGCTTGAAGATTACAAAGACAATCAAGAGAAAAAATCAAAACTAATGGAAATAGTTAAATGGCTTGGAGATAAAACCGCTGATGCTACAATTGCTTGTTTGCCATATTTGGCTGGTCTTGCACTTTAAAATTTAAAAATAGAAAATTTGGAGAAAGTATACTAAATGAAAGTCATAAAGCGTAACGGAAGAGCGGAAGAGCTTGATATAAGTAAGATCAAGAAATACACAGGTGCCGCAGTTGAGGGGCTAGAAAACGTAAATTTAAGCGAGCTTGAGGTTGATGCGAAGATCCAGTTTCGCGATATGATAACGACCGAAGAGATCCAGCAAACGCTCATCAAAACGGCAGTTGATAAGATCGACATCGACCGTCCGAATTGGACATTTGTCGCGGCTAGATTGTTTCTTTACGACCTGTATCACAAAGTAACGGGCTACAACGGCTACAACCATCTGCGCGAATATTTTGAGAAGGGCGAGAAAGCAGGGCGCATCATCCCGGGTCTTAAGGATAAATACGACCTTGACGACCTAAACAACTACATAAAGCCCGAGCGCGACTTGCAGTTTGCCTATCTTGGTATCAAAACGCTTTATGATCGCTATCTTATCAAAGATAGCAAGGGCAAACCTATCGAGCTTCCGCAGCAGATGTTTATGGCTATCGCGATGTTTCTTGCGCAAAATGAGCTTGATAGCCAAGGCTGGGCGAAAAAATTTTATGATCTTATCAGCAAATTTGAGGTCATGCTTGCAACCCCGACACTTTCAAACGCTCGTACAACTCGCCATCAGCTAAGCAGCTGCTACATCGGCAGCACGCCTGATAATATCGAGGGAATTTTTGACAGCTACAAAGAGATGGCGCTGCTTTCTAAATTTGGTGGCGGTATCGGCTGGGACTGGTGCAAGGTGCGGGCTATGGGCGGAAGTATCGACGGACATAAAAACGCTGCCGGCGGTATAATCCCGTTTTTAAAAGTAACCAACGACATAGCCGTAGCAGTCGATCAGCTAGGCACTAGAAAGGGCGCGATAGCCGTATATATCGAGCCTTGGCATATGGATGTTGGCGATTTCTTGGATCTTCGCAAGAACTCAGGCGAGGAGCGAAGACGTGCGCATGAGCTGTTCCCGTCACTTTGGATAAATGACCTCTTTATGAAGCGCATTAAGGAAAATGGGCGCTGGACTCTCTTTGATCCTGCGCAAGTGGCGGATCTGTGCGATCTATATGGCGAAGAGTTTGAAAAGCGCTACATAGAGTATGAAAACGATGAAAATATCCAGAAAAACACCGTCGTAGCTAAAGAGCTTTGGAAGAAAATTCTAACCAGCTACTTTGAGACGGGCATGCCGTTTTTGTGCTTTAAGGATAATGCAAACAGAGCCAATCCAAACGATCACGACGGACTTATAAGAAGCTCAAATTTATGCACCGAAATTTTCCAAAATACCGAGCCAAATTATTACAAGATCAAAATCACCTTTGAAGACGGCGAAGAGAGAGTATTTCACGAGGAAGATGACGTTACTATCGATAGCGGCATAACCAAAAAAGCTAAAAAGCTAAGTGCGCTTGATAGCCTTGGCAGAAAGCAAATTTTTATCGTTGAAAAAGAGAGCGTCGAGGGCAAAACGGCGGTTTGTAATCTTGCTAGCATAAATTTAAGCAAGATAAACACAAAGGCTGACGTCGAGCGCGTAGTGCCGATAGCTGTTAGAATGCTTGACAATGTTATCGATCTAAATTTCTATCCGCATAAAAAAGTAAAACATACGAACTTATCGTCCCGCTCTATCGGACTTGGCGTGATGGGCGAAGCGCAAATGCTCGCGCTTAAAGGCATCAAATGGGGTAGCTACGACCACCTAGCCTTGATAGACAGCATAATGGAAAATATCAGCTACCAAGCTATCTACTCGAGCTCCAATTTAGCCGTTGAAAAGGGCAAATACCCGACTTTTGAAGGCTCAAAATGGAGCAAGGGAATCTTCCCGATAGATGTAGCAAACGAAAACGCAAAAGCTCTCGTAAATCGCGGAGGGCTTTTTGATGAGGATACTTGCGATTGGGATTGGTTGAGGCAGAAGGTTAAAACCGACGGCATGAGAAACGGCTACTTAATGGCTATCGCGCCGACTAGCTCGATATCCATCCTTGTGGGCACCACGCAGACTATTGAGCCTGTGTACAAACGCAAGTGGTTTGAGCAAAATTTAAGCGGTATGATACCGACTGTCGTGCCTGATCTAAGCCCCGATACGTGGCAATTTTATACGCCTGCATACGAGCTTGATCAAAGAGTCTTGGTAAAAGCCGGTGCTGTGCGCCAAAAATGGATCGACCAAGGCCAAAGCCTAAATATCTTCATGAGCCTAGATAAGGCAAGCGGCGGCTATCTAAATGAAATTTACACGCTTGCATGGGAGCTTGGGCTTAAATCAACCTACTATCTACGCTCTGAAAGCCCTGATAGCAACAAAGTAAATAATGTAGCCGATCGCTCTATCGAGTGCGAGGGGTGTCAGTAGAGAGCTTGTTTTTATAATAATAAAAAGCATGATAAGATACAGTCGGTTTATTTTTTTTAATTTGGAGAAATAAAACTATGAAAGCACAGCTGTCATATTTTATAAAATATATTTGTAGAATTTTAAAAAATAAAGATACTTATTCTATTCTTGGTAATATTGCAACTATTGTTGTTGCAATAACCGCCGTATACGGGTATATTTATACAATCAAGCCAACATTTGAAATCAAAATGTTAGAAAAACAAATAGACATATTAAACGAGAAAGAACAAAATATTACTATTGAAAATCAAAAAATTAGTAAAGAATTATTAAAAAAATCAAATGAACTAAATGCAACCAATATTAGAATAGCGGAACTTAATGGGAAAGAAAATGAGCTTAAAAACACCAACAACAAATTAGTTAAGCAAATAGAAGCATATGAAAAAAATATACAAGATTTAAAAAATAAAGAGTTAGTTTCTATGCAAAATTTAATAGATGCTAAAAAATTGTATATGAACACAACAGTTGAATATATTTCTTATAAAAGCAAGTTATCTGACTTATTCTCTGATAGGAATATCTCTGATATTTTTAAAATAAAAAATATTAACAATATTGAACAAGATTTAAAAAAATCCCTGATTTTGCCAATTGATAGAATAAAACAAGAACTTAATGAGTTGTATAAATATTTAGACAATGCTAAAAGCAATTCAGAAAAAGACAATTATCAAAATATAATAAAAATATATTCATCTAATATGAAAAAATATCAAGAAATTTTGCATATTCAAGAACCTGATTATAAAATATGGAAAGATAGTTTTTTAAAAGCGATAGAAATAAGGCAAAGATTTGTAAATATTTGTAAAAAAGATTACGAAAAAGAATTTATAGAGATGAATATTAAAGATAATAATTGGAATAACGATACTCTAAAATATATGCTAGATAGTGGAAGAATAGCAAAATTAGTAGAAGAAAATAACAATTGTGAAAAGAGTATTAACTTTAATATAGGTCATTATTTTTTTTAGAAAATGGCTAGATAATACAAGTATTATTTCAGACATAGTATTTGATATGATGGATCTTGTATATGGGAAAATAGATATAAAACAATTAAAATCTCGCAAATTATTATCTCCGCCAAGTGAAGCAGATATTGAAAAGTATATTATGAGTATCTATAAAATTAAATAGTTGCATTACTATACAATCTAATTAATATAATAATTCAACAAGTTTTATTTAAAAACTATTATTAATCACCGAATATTTTACAGCTTCTGGTTATATATCTTTTTTAAATTCTCCAAATTCGCACTCAAATTTAAAAGCATAAAATCAGCTATCACAAGCCTTGCCATCGCGGTTGCAACGACGCTTCCACGGATACCGATACACGGATCGTGTCTGCCGCGAAGCTCGCAGATAGCATTTTTGCCGTGGATGTTTTGTGTTTGTTGAGCCAGAAATATCGAAGGAGTCGGCTTAAAATGCGTAGTTATTAAAATTTCAGCTCCAGTGCTCATGCCCCCAAGGATTCCGCCTGCGTGATTTGAGAGAAAGCCCGCTTTATTCATGCAGTCGTTATTCTCGCTTCCTAGCATTGCACTTGCTTTTACGCCCTCGCCGATCTCCACTGCTTTTACTCCGTTTATGCCCATCATCGCAGCGGCAAGTCTTGCATCAAGCCTGTCGTATAACCCTTCTCCAAGCCCGGCAGGAGCGTTTAAAATTCTCGTTATGACGCTAGCTCCCACGCTGTCGTGAGCTTGCTTGACCTTTAAAATTTCATCCATCATCAAATTTTCTTTATCAAGTGCGAAAATTTCAGAATTCTCCGCTGCGTCAAAGTCAAATTTTTGCGCTTTTACGGTTCCTACTCCGCTTACGCCGCTCTCTACTTTCACACCAAATTCATTTAATAAAATTTGAGCAAACGCCCCGCCCGCCACTCGCACGGCAGTTTCTCTTGCAGAGCTTCGCCCGCCGCCTCTGTGGTCGCGAATTGCATATTTTTTAAAGTATGTATAATCAGCATGTCCCGGGCGAAAAATTTCACGCAAATTCTCATAATCTTTTGATTTTTGATTTTCGTTGTAGATGACAAATCCGATCGGCGTGCCTGTGCTAACGCCTTCAAAAATCCCGCTTAAAATTTCGATTTTGTCGCCTTCTTTTCTTGCGGTGGCGAATTTCGACTGTCCCGGCTTTCGCTTATCAAGCTCGCTTTGCAAGAATTCCTCGTCTATCTTAACTCCCGCAGGAAATCCGTCAAGCACGCCGCCGATTGCTGCTCCGTGACTCTCGCCGAAGGTTGTTAAAATAAGCTTTCGTCCGAATGAATTCATGATTTGTCCTTGATCTTTTCTATCGCCGTTTTGGCGGCTAGCTGCTGGGCTTCTTTTTTGCTTTTGCCGATGGCTCGAGAAATTTCAACTTCTTTTAGCAAAAGCGCGATCTCAAATTCCTTCTTGTGATCAGGTCCAAATGAGCGCACGAGCTTGTATTCGGGTGTTACGCCAAGCTTGGCTTGAGTGATTTCTTGCAAAGTCGTTTTATAATCCTTGGTCAAATTTTTAAGATCGATATCAGGATAGCAGATCTCAAAGAGCCTTATGGCTACGCTATTGACCTCCTCAAAGCCGCTTTCTATGTAAATAGCTCCCATAACCGCCTCAAAAGCGTCCGATAGTATCGAAATTTTCTCGCGCCCGCCGTTGTTTTCTTCGGCTGCGGATATAAATATATGCTCGCCTAAATTCAGATAGCTTGCCAAATTTGCAAAGCTTTTTTCATTGACAAGTGCGGCGCGAAGCTTGCTCATATCGCCTTCGTCAGTGTTTTTAAATTTGCGAAATAAGTAATCAGCGATCACCAGATCCATCACTGCATCGCCTAAAAATTCAAGCCGTTCGTTGTTTTTGCCTTTTTTGCAGCTTTTGTGCGTAAGCGCGTTTTTTAGGTTATTTATCTCTTTAAATTTGTATCCCAGCTTTTCTTCGAGTGCTTTTAAATTTTGCATTTTTATAGGTTGCCTTCATCTTTTATCTTAGTTGCCGCCTGCCTTGCCAGCGTGTCGCAACGCTCATTTTGCGGATGTCCGTTGTGAGCCTTGACCCATGTAGCGCGAATGTCGTGAGGTTTTGAAATTTCTAAAAACTCCTGCCACATCGGGACGTTTTTTACGTTTTTAAATGCCTTTTTGACCCAGCCGTCAAGCCACTCGTTTATCGCGTTTGCCACGTATGAGCTATCGGTGTAAAGCTTAACGACGCAAGGCTCTTTTAGAGCTTTTAGCCCTTCGATAACAGCCCTAAGTTCCATTTGATTGTTAGTTGTCATGGCTTCGGCTCCGCTTGCTTCTTTTGTGTGTTTGCCGTATTCTAGGATATATGCCCAACCGCCTGCGCCCGGGTTATTAAGGCACGAGCCGTCGCTAAAAAGGCATACTGTTTTCATTGGATTTTTCCGTGATATGAGGCAAAATTTGAGCGCTTCCTAGCTCGTGACAGATCGGACAGCGGTAAAAATGAAGCGGAAAGGAGTTTTTGCAATTTTTGCAGATGTAATTAAAGCTAAGATCGGCTTTGTTAAAGCCCGCTTTTTTTAAATTCGTCATCACTTCAAGCTCAAATCCAAGCTCTTTTGCCGGCTCGTCGCTTAAATTTTTAGCGTAAAATAGCGATTTATACTCTTCATCGCTTAAATTTACCGCCCGCTCTTGTCTGTAGATGATATCAAAAACGTCTTTTAATGGCGGAAAATCAGGGAAATTTACGATATCCGCTCCTTTTTGCAGCCAGTTTTCAAGCGCCATTCGCCTTGCAAGCGTAAAGCTATCCTTGAGCTTTAAAATTTCAGCCGTTTTTGCCTCTAAGCTCATATCTTTATCTATCAAAATTTTCATGATGTTGATATAGGCTTTTTGAGATTTTACGTCAAGTCCAAGCTCTTCAAGCGCGTCAAGTGCATTTAGTGCCTCGTCATACTCTTTTAGTTTTTCATACACGACGGTTAGAAATTTAAGTGCGGTTTGGTTGCGTGGAGATAGCTTTAACGCCTCTAAAAATATATCTTTAGCCTTTTGTAAAAAGCCCGCCTTGAAAAAAACTTGCCCGAGATCGGTAAATATAGGCTCTTTTTCGCTTTTGTTTTTGGCTTTATTGAGTGCTATCGCATAGATGTTTATCGCCTTTTCGAAGTAGCCGCTTTTAGCAAATGTGTTAGCTAGAAAGCAAAGAGAGGCGCTATCTACTTCAAATTTGACAAGCATCTCTTTATGCTCGCTGCTAAGCCCCTCGGTCTTATCAAATTTCTTTAAAAATTTCTCTAGCTCCTGCTTTTCGTCTTTGTTTCTAAAAACACCCCAAATGTAGCTTAAAACGGCGATCATGAGGATAAGCGAAACAAACACGACAAGCCCGAAAATCGGATCTCTAAACTCTATAAAAAAAATTTCCAATGTAAATTCCAGCCCTAAATTTTAAGCCCATTATAGCAAAGTGATTGTATAATCTCGCTTATGATAGACCCAAAATCCATTGAAAAACTCAAAGAACAAGCCGATATAATCGACATCGTAGGACACTACATCCCGCTTAAGAAATCAGGCTCAAACTACGTCTGCGTTTGTCCGTTTCACGACGATAAAAACCCAAGCATGAGCGTGAGCCCAAGCCGCGGGATATTTCACTGCTTTTCATGCAAGGCGGGCGGAGACGTCATAAAATTCGTGATGGATTACGAGAAGCTTACATATCCGGAAGCTATAGAAAAGATCGCAATGCTTTCAAATTTCACGCTTAATTACGTAAAAAACGAGCGTGAAAATGTGAAAGAAAATAAACACGTCCTTGAAAAAGCAAACGCCTACTATCGCAGTTTGCTTTATAAGACTCCTGCGGCGATAGAGTATCTATACTCGCGTGGTGTTACGGATGCGCTTTGTGAGAAATTTGAGCTTGGGTTTGCACCTGATAGCATTCAGACGATAAGACTGCTTGAAAACGAGCAAATTTTGCCAAACGAAGCGCTTGAATCGGGCATCGTCAAGCAAAACGAAAGCGGAATTTACGCAAGTTTCATTCAGCGTATCACCTTTCCGATCTACACGCACACGGGCAAGCTTGTTGGCTTTGGAGGACGCACACTTTCGGGACATCAGGCCAAATACGTAAATTCGCCTCAGAGTGAAATTTTTGATAAATCAACGCTTTTTTACGGCTACCACTTGGCAAAACGCGATATCCACGCCAAAAATCAAATCATCATCACCGAGGGCTATCTTGACGTGATTATGCTTCATCATGCCGGATTTACCAACGCCGTAGCGGTGCTTGGAACGGCTCTTACGCAAAAGCACTTGCCGCTTTTAAAACGAGGTGAGCTAAGCGTGGTGCTTTGCTTTGACGGTGATAGTGCGGGCATAAACGCAGCGGTTAAATCCGCTCACCTGCTTGCGCAAAACGAGATAGACGGAAGTGTTGTTATCCTTGAAGGCGGAGCCGATCCTGCCGATATGGTCGTGGCAGGCAAGATAAAAGAGCTTGGCGATATGTTTGAAAGCGGAGTTGAGATCGGAGAGTTTTATATAAGAAATTTGGTGGCCAAATTTGACCTAACCCGCCCGATACAAAAGCAAAAGGCTCTTGAAGAGGTGCGTGAATTTACGATGAGTTTAAAGCCGATAATCGCAAATTCTTATGCGCCGCTTGTGGCAAATTTGCTTAAGATAGATATGAATTCCTTTCGTTTAAGTGGCGTTACAAGACAAAATTTTAACTCTCAAGATTTCGTTGCTCAGCAGGAATATCAAACTGCATATCAAGCAAACGGCATGAAAATTCCGCTTCGTTCAAGCGTAGAAATTCAGCTTATTAAGACAATTTTAGAAAATCAGAATTTAAGCGATATGGTTTTAGATTTAGTAAGACGAGAGTATTTTTTGAGATACGTTGATGTATTTGATGCGGTATTGCGAAGATCGGATGAGGATGAGCCTATTTTACGCGAAATTTTGCTATTTAACGTTGATGTTTTACAAGATGAAGCGACAGTACTAAAAGCTATTTATAGGCTTAAAATTGATTATTACAAAGATATGCGGGCTAATTGTTTGGCTTCAAATATGCCTTATGAAAAGAAAGAGATCACTTTAAAAAAAATAAGAAAAGTATTAGAAGATTTGGAGGAAAAATTTAAAAAGTGAAAGCATTAGTTTTATTTAGCGGTGGGCTTGATAGTATGCTTGCTATCAGGCTTTTAAAGGAGCAAGGCGTAGATGTGCTTGCTATTCATATTGATATAGGATTTGGTGCGGGCGAGAGTAAATTTGAGGTGCTTAAAAAGCGTGCAGCGATGGCGGGAGCGGAGTTAAAGATAGTAGATATCAGAAGCGAATATTTGCAAAATGTGCTTTTTAACCCGAAATTTGGATATGGCAAGCATTTTAACCCCTGTATCGATTGTCACGCGTATATGTTTAAGACGGCTCTTAGTATGATGGAGGATGAGGGTGCGAGCTTTATCGCTACGGGCGAGGTTCTTGGACAGCGCCCGATGAGCCAAAGGCGCGATGCGATGGTGCATGTAAAGACTTTAGCTAGAGATGAAGATGATCTTATCTTGCGTCCGATGTCGGCACTTCTTATGAAGCCAACCAAGCCTGAGCGCGAGGGTTGGGTGGATAGAGAGCGTCTGCTTGGACTTAGCGGAAGAGATAGAAAACCTCAGATAGCGCTTGCTAAAAAATTTGGTTTTGTGGATTTTGAAAGCCCTGCGGGTGGGTGCTTGCTCACGGTTGAAGGCTTTGCAAACAAGATAAAAGACTTTTTAAAATTTGATAAGGATATGAGCCTAAAAGATATGCAGCTTCTTAGGATAGGGCGGCATTTGCGGCTTAAAAACGGCTCAAAGATGGTGATCGGGCGTGATGAAAGCGATAATGAAAAGCTGCTCGCACTTGAAAATCCCAAATTTGTGCAGATAAAATTTGATGGTAGTGTCGTGGGCGCGGTTAGTCTTATAAATTTAAATGACGATGAGGAGGATCTTAAATTTGCCGTGAGGCTTGCGCTCGCTTATACAAGAGCGGATAAAGAGCGCGAGTATAGCGCTAAAGTCGGCGAAAGAACTATCATCACAAAGCCATTTGAGGATAAAAGCCCCGCTCAAGAGTGGTTTATAACGTAAAGCAAAGTGGTGCCAAGTCACGAATAGATGAAGCTACCGATACTTGGATTTCTAGCACTAAAAGCGAAGCGGATAGAAAAGAAAATTATGAATTTGTGGCGAAATATTTTAAACTTAGCGATGATGAAAAGGAGCTTAAAATACCAAGCGGCAAAGTGCTTTTATACGTAAGCAGGGCTAGTTGGGCGTTAAGCTATCTTGCTTCTACTATAGAAATTTTAAATTTGTCTAAGAGTAAAAGAGTTGCAGAAAAAATAGGGCGAGGCACTTTTAAGATAACAGAATTTGGTGTAAAAATTTGCTCTGATAAGAACTCTGAGGCTAAATTTAGCTCTTGGTATGACGAGGTTTATAACAAAACCAGAAGTAGCAAGCATAACAAGCCGTTATCCACAAACGAACAAAATTCAAAAGATATAACTCCGATAGAAGCTATAAATAGTGCCAATATAGCGCTTAAAGAGCTTTTAAAGGCTCAAATTTTAGATGAGATAAACGCTAAAAGTCCCAAATTCTTTGAAGACTTGGTAAAAAATCTTTTGGTTAAGATGGGTTACGGCGAAGGCACACTCACAAAAGATGGAGCCGATGGCGGTATAGATGGGATAATAAACGAAGATGAGCTTGGAATTTCTAAAATTTATATTCAGGCTAAGCGCCAGCAAGGAAGCATCACCCGTCCCGAGCTTAATAAATTTGCAGGAGCTATTTTAGATAAGCAGACGAAAAAGGGCGTTTTCATCACTACTTCAAAATTTACTAAAGATGCCGAGCATTATGCGAAAAACTTGCAGGATCACTCTATAGCTCTCATTGACGGCGAGCGACTTGCGGAATTGATGATAAAGTATAAGGTGGGCGTTGAGGTCAGGCAAAATATCGAAATTTGCGAAGTCGATAAGGACTTTTTCGATGAGTTTATGGAGTGATTAAATCTTTACGTTTATCCTTTTGCCAAGCGTGTAAAATTCGCCGCCTGCTACGTAGTGAAGGCTTCTTAACTCCTCCTCGCACTCGTCAAATTTCCATCTGCCTTCTTCAAATACTCTAGTATCGGCCCACGCACCCACAACTTCGCCCATAAACAGATCAAATTCGCTCTGGTTAGTTTTGTTTGTTAGCACTTTACATACTAACCAAGCGAGGCAACCATCAACTAACGGCACGTCAAATTTATCTTGATAAAAGAGCTTTACATCTTGCATTTTAGCGGCATTTTGATGTCTTGAGATTAAGCCCAGCTTCATAACTAAATTTGCTTGTCTTACACACGGAATACTAACGGCAAAATATCCGCTTTTTTCTATAAGTGAGCGAGTAAATGCGCCAGAATCAACCACCACACTTATCTTGTCATAATCCAGCGCGCAAACCCAAGACGCACTTATTGTGTTTTCTATACTTTCAAATTTCGCGCTTATCAGGCAGGTTGGGCCGGTATTTACCAGTCTATACGCCTTTGCAAGCTCTACTTCTTTTATCATTTTTGCTCCTGTTTTGCACTAACACGGCTTGTTAGTTAGCGTTAGTTTGCCAAATTTAAAATTTCCTCTATCGTTTTTCTGGTGTAAATTTTATCCATTCTCCAAGCTATGGCATTTTGCGCGGCGACATCAAGGATCTCTTCTAGCGTGCTTTTATCTATATTTAGCTGTTTAAGGCTAGTTGGCGTGCCTATCTTATCAAACCAAGCTTTAAGCGCTTTTATGCCCTCGTCTGCCGAATTTACGTCAAAGATTTCTCGTCCAAACCGCTCAAACTGCGCCAAATTTTTATCCTTATACCACCTCATCCAAGCCGGCATCACTACCGAAAGCCCCGCTCCGTGCGCACAATCAGTTACCGCGCTCATGGCGTGCTCTATCATGTGATTTGGGAAGTTTATGCCTTTAGTGCCCGCGCGCGTCATGTGATTTAGCGCCATCGTCGCAGCCCAGGCAAATTCGGCTCTCGCGTCGTAATCGCTAGGCTCTTCAAGCAAAATTTCTGTCGTTCTTATTATCGTTTTGATGTTGGCTTCAACTTGCAAATTTATGATTTCAGGATGAATACTTGCCGTGAAATACCCCTCGATGGAGTGTGCGATCACATCGCTTGCGGAGTAGGCTAGATACTCGCTCGTGACGGTTGCTTGAAGCCTTGGGTTGATGACTGAAACCTTTGGGAAAAGCACCTCGCCGCTTATGGAGTATTTTTGTTTGGTCTCTTCTTTTGTCACGATCGCGCCGTTGTTCATCTCGCTTGCAGTCGCAGCCAAAGTCATGATGTCAAAGATCTTAAGTGCTGATTTTGGAGTTTTGCCTGTGAAAAAATCCCACACATCGCCATCATAACAAGCTCCAGCCGCGATAGCCTTAGCCGAATCCAGCACCGAGCCGCCTCCTACAGCTAGCACGCTATCTGCGCCAAATTCTCTTGCGAGCTTGATGGCTTCATTTACTTTGCTTAGCACGGGATTGCTCTTAACTCCGCCAAGTGCGACAAATTCTATCCCCTCTTGCTTAAGGCTTTTTGCCACTACGTCAAATAGCCCCGTGCGCTTTATGCGCTCGCTTCCGTAGAGCAAAAGCGCCTTTTTAGCGCCAAATTCTCTCATATAAGCGCCGATATTTTGCTCTTTGCCTTCGCCAAATTCTATTCTAACAGGGTTATAAAAGCTAAATTGATACATCTTAACTCCTTTGGTAGCTAAATTCTCTAAGCGGTCGCGAAATTTACGAGCCTTGGTTTTACTATTCGCTCGTAGTCTTTAGCGTTTAAGACGATGGAGCGATCAAGCAAACCGGCGTTAAAAGCGATCTCCTCAAATCTCTCAAAAAGCTTGCTATCGACGATGAGCTCTAGCCTATCATGAAAACTAAACGGCGGAACAGAGCCGATAACGCAGTCTGTTAGCTCACTAACTTCAGCAGGACTTGCCAAAGAGGTTTTAGTGCCGTGAAATTCGTGCGTGATAGCCTCCAAATTTGCCTTGTAATCAGCAGGAAGCACGGCTAAAACGTAGTGTTTGGAGCTTTTAAGGAGGCTGTTTGATGAGGTTTGACTCGGGGTTTCGTTTTTATAGGCGGCTAAAATTTTAGGATCTATGCCTTTTATCACGCAAACAAGAGCCTTGGCGCCTTGTCCCATTATCGTGCCGCGAGCTTTGGCAACGGCTTCTGAAGTGTTGGCAGGCTCGTGGTCTATAACCTTAAATTTCGCGTCATTTTGGCTTAGAAGAGTGTTAATCTTATTAAAAATTTGCTCGGACATAAGTTTCCTTTGTGATCTTAAGCTTATGCCAAATTCTAAATTTTGGTTTAGAAATTTTAGCTTAATTTAGTTATGATTTTGAGAAATTTATAGGCGCAAAGAGATGAAAACACTAAAAGAACTTGTGAATTTAGATGAGCCTGGCATGAAGCTCATTAAAGAGTGGTCAAAGGATGCTAAAACAGTTATGAATTTTTGCCGCGTGATGAAAAAAGAGCCGAAAATGAGCTGCTAGCCTTGGAAGTAACTACTCGCTCTCCGATGGGTGCGCTTGTCTACGGTAGCGGCGGAGTTGTTATAAATCACGGCTGGATGAGGATATTTGGCTCGGGCTGTGAAAAGATGAAGCGCGGGATAGTGTCGTTTAACCAAGCGGTGCAAGAAAATTTTAGTGTGCTAAACGCTCCTTATTTGCTTATAGCCGATGATGTACTGGGCGGAAATTTCGCGATAAATGCAGGCGGGCTTGGCAAAGACGCGGGTAAAATTTACTATCTTGCGCAAGATAGCTTAGAGTGGCAAGGCCTTAACTGGGGTATTCTGAGTTTTTAGACTTTGCTTTTAACGGTGATTTGGCGAAATTTTACGAAGGATTTTTCTTTGAAAATTGGCAAGAGGAAGTCGTAAAGATAAGCCTTGATGAAGTTTTTGCTTTTATGCCGTTTTTATGGACGAAAGAGGGCTCTAACATAAACTGTGTTAGCAAACGCGCCGTTAGTGCGGACGAAAATTTTCGCTTCACTCTTGAGTGTATGAAGAATTTAAAGAGGTAAATATGCAGATAGATATCAACAAAGTTCAGATCGAGCAAGGCTGGAAAGAAGCGCTCAAGCAAGAGTTTTTAAGCCCCTATTTTGCGAGTATAAAAGAAAATTTGATCAATGCTTTGCAAGTCGGCAGAGTCTATCCGCCAAATTCGCTTATCTTTAACGCTTTTAACCTAACGCCATTTGATAAGGTTAAGGTGGTGATCCTTGGGCAAGACCCGTATCACGGCGAAAATCAAGCCATGGGGCTTAGCTTTAGCGTGCCAAACGGAGTTAGAGTTCCGCCAAGTTTGGTTAATATCTATAAAGAAATTTATGATGATCTTGGGATCAGCGAGCCAAATTCGGGCGATCTTACATACTGGGCGAAGCAAGGCGTGCTGCTACTGAATGCCACTCTCACAGTTGCGGCGGGACAGGCAAATTCGCATGCAAATTTTGGCTGGCAGGAGTTTACGGACGCTGCCATAAGAGCTGTAAGCGCTCATAAAGAAAACGTCGTTTTTATGCTTTGGGGAAATCCTGCGAAGGCTAAAATTCCGCTAATTGATACGAACAAACACCTTGTGCTAACGGCGGCTCATCCAAGTCCGTTAGCGCGTGGAGCGTACTTTGGCTCGCGTCACTTTTCAAAATGCAACGCCTATCTTGTTAGTAAAGGCGTTAGTGCGATTGATTGGGATTTGAATAATTATAAAATTGAAATTTAAGCATGGGGGGGGGGTAAAATCTCCTTTAAATTTATATTTTAGGAAAAAAATGAGAAGAAAAGATAGAAATTTAGACGAACTAGCCGCACTTGAGATAATCGATAAATGCGAATATGCCGTTATAAGCTGTGTGGATGATGATGGCAGAGTATTTTCTATACCTATCTCGATCGCAAGAGAGGGCATGAGTGTCTATATACACGGCGCGGTTGCGGGCTCTAAAGCTAGGCTTTTTAAAGACGGCAAAGATGTTAAGATGGTGTGCGTGTCGTATAATAAAGTCCCAAAGCATACCGATGCTGAATTTGAGGCGATGAAGGATGATGGAGCTAGGCTTGGAAGCAGGGTTTTTACTACCGAATACAAAAGCGCGATAGCTAAAACCAAGGTTTATCAAGTTACTGATGATGCAAATAAAATCGAGGCTTTAAGGCTACTTTGTAAAAAATACACACCAGAGTACATGAGCGCTTTTGAAACCGCGGCGATGCACGGACTAAAAGCGACTAGCATATATGAGTTTAAGATACAAAGTCTAAGCGCTAAGGCGAAAATTTTATAAATTGTTAAAACAGTAAGTAACCTATCGTTTTGTTGTTATTAAAATAACATTTATAAATGTCTGAAATTTAACATATATCTAAGAAGAAAACTGCTAACATTCAACAAAATTTAATAGCGATTATTAATTTATATATCTAAAAAAGGAAATAAAATGCGTAAATTTAGCAAAATAGCCGCTCTTATGCTTTTAGGGGCTTCTGTTTCAATGCTTCAAGCCGCAGATACGAAGTCTCGCACAAAGCATACGGATACAAACTCTACTGTAGCAACCGCACAGTTAGATATGGTTTCAGTGACTGCAAACAGAAGCGAGACTGATGTAGCGAAGTACGTAGGACAAGTTAGTGTGTTAAATCAAAACAACCTAACAAAAACTCCTTCTTTAATAGAAGCTATAAATGAAACTCCAGGCATAGATATCGGTAAAGATCTTGGAAGGCAAGCAGGGCAGCAATTCGCCATTAGAGGATTTGGTTATCAAAGCGAGGAGAGAGTCATAATAGAACAAGATGGCGTAAAGCGCTCGCCTTCGCTTTATTCAAATATGATTTCAACTTTTCGTGTGGATAACGATCTTTTAAAGCGAGTTGAAGTAGTTAAAGGTGCTTCGTCCGTTCTTCACGGAAGTGGCGCGATAGGCGGTATCGTAAGTATGCAGACAAAGAGTGTAGATGACTTTATCATGGGGAATAAAAATTACGGTGTGATGATAGGGCATCGTCAAGAGAGCAATCATATGAACTCAAACCGCGGTGCACTTGCGTTTAAGCCTGCTAAAAATTTAGGCTTTTTACTTTATGGTAAACATGCAGATCATAGTAATATGAAACTTGCTGACGGCGGAGCAGAAGATGTTAAAGTGGTTTCAGGCGATGAGCGTATAAATACTATGTTCGGTAAGATTGAATGGGATATAACTGATGAGCATGAGCTTGATTTAAGCGTATTTAATTATCATGAAAATTTAATCACAGGCTGGCAGTCATTGTATAGATACGAGGACTCGACTATAGGTAGAATCAAACAGCGCGATTATAATGCTGTGTATAAGTTTACGCCGATAAATAATCCTTGGATAAATTTTTCAGCCCAATACTATAATACAGAAGCATCTTACGACAGAATGTCAGGAGATACTAGCTACGTAAATACTGAAAAGAGATGGGGGTTGAATTTAAAGAATGAGAGCGTATTTAATACCGGTATTTTAGAGCATAGGTTGGTTGTGGGCACAGAGTATCAACACAGACGTGAAGACTCTGCTTATTTATCCAAAGGGGTTTTAAGAGAATCAAATTCTCATCCGAATTCATATAAAGATTACGGACTTTATCTACAAGACGTATTTAATTTAGGAAATTTTGAATTTACCCTTGGTGGTAGATACGATAGATTTGAAAGAGCTGTTACAAAAGATAATCGCCCTAAATATAAAGAGAGCAGATTTTCTCCTAAACTCGGGCTTGCTTATGAGGTATTTGACGGCATAAATTTACTAGCAGGATATGCAGAAACATTTAGAAGCCCGACACCGCATGAGACCTCTTCTCAAGGTCCTATAAACGTGCCTTATTGGTATATACCAAATCCAAATTTAAAACCTGAAATAGCAAAAGAGTTAGAATTCGGATTTTCTGTGGATAAAGAGAATTTATTGAGTGATGACAGGCTGTATTTTAAAGCAACTTACTATACCGGCAAAATCAAAGACATGATCTCTTTGCAGGCTAGACCGGATCTAGGTAATCCTCCTTTTGACCCTAAGTCACCACACAGAAGATATGGAAAATATGATAATATCGATGAGGCTAAAAGAAGTGGATTTGAGGTTGAGGCTAAGTATAATATCTCAAATTTTGGCTTTAATTTGGCATATGATCACATGAAACTTAAAGACAATAAAACAGGCAAAAGGATAGGAGCTTATGCCGATAAGCTAGTGCTTGGTGGAAATTATCTATACTCTCCTTTGGGACTTTCTGCCGGAGTTAGTATGAGACATTATTTTGCTCCAAAACGAGACGAGAAAACATTTGTTTCAAGAGGAAAAACATATGAGTATGTAGATAGTTCATTTACTATAGTAGATTTTAAAGGCAGTTGGGTTCCAAAAAACATTGAAAACAAAATTTTTGGCGAAGGTTTTAAAGTGAATTTTGGCGTGAATAATATATTTAACAAGAAATACATTAACCATTCTCAGACAAAAACTACTACTATGGTAGGTAAGGGCAGAAACTTCTACATAGATTTTGAAAAGAAATTTTAATTAAAAATTTGGAGGCGATTACGTTTGCCTCCAAATTTTTCACTCTTTAAAATATACAGTTTTTACTATAAAGTCGCTTTTGTTATAATGTTTTAAAAAATTTTAGATCGGAATAACATGACGATAAGAAAAGCTACTAAAAACGATGCAAAGATTATAATCGAAATGATAAATGAGCTTGCTTTATATGAGAAGCTTGAAAGCGAAGTTAAAATAGACGAGAGTGTTTTTATATCTCATATTTTTGAAAAAGAGCTTGCTAGCGCGTTAGTTGCCGTTAGTGGAGGTGGCGAGATAGTTGGCTACGCTATATTTTTTCACTCATTTTCTACTTTTTTAGGCAGAGCCGGCATCTATCTTGAAGACTTATACGTAAAAAAGAAGTTTAGAGGACAAGGGATCGGTATGAAATTTATCAAAACCCTTGCCGAAATTTGCGAAGACGAGGGATTTGGACGGCTTGAGTGGGAGTGCCTTGACTGGAATGAGCCAAGTATTAAATTTTACGAGAGCTTAGGGGCTAAAAGGCAGAACGGTTGGCTAAAATTTAGAATGAGCAGAGAAGAGATAGAGAAGATTAGTAAAATTTAGGCTCAAAAAGAGCCTAAATTTAGATATTTTGCTTTGTTTGCTCTATTAGCTCCAATGCATCATTTTCATTAAAATTTATCATTTTTGCGATATTTTTGATAAACATCTTTTCGGTTATGTGGATTTTCTCATCAACACTAGAGAGTGCTATCAAATCAATAATTAACGCCAAAGCTTCCTGTGGATCAGTCTTAAACAAAGCGTAGTTTATATCCATTTTTTCGTTATTTCCAAGATATCCTATCAGCTCCATTTCGTCGCTGCTTGCAAAATTTGATTTGGTTATAAAATTTGCGATGTATTCTTGCTCTTCATCCTCTATTTTGCCATCTATCCTCATTAGGCTTATTAAAATTTTAATCTTCTCTTTTAGTATCTTATCGCCATTTTTGATATCGTTTATAGCACTATCAATCTCGTTTTTGGCATTTTCAAACTCAGCCTTAGCCACTCCAAGCATTTGTATATCTTCATTTGTAGCGACCTCATCACACTCATAAATGATTTCTTTTTCAAAAATTTCCTGTGCCTTTTTACCGATTTTGCTGGTTGAGTATTTAGACCAAGCAGCCATAGCAGCCGCGCCTGCCAGAGGTATCCACTTTGCAGCCATTGACTTTAGCACCTGCTGTGTCACTCTGCCTCCAAGTGTTTTGATTACACTTTACAGAACTTTAAGGCTGGCACTCTTTACGATTACTTTTTGAGCATGAACCGCCACAAGGCCAGAAGCCATATTGCCTACTGCGCCAAATAAAATTTCAAGCATAAGCTCATTGCTGGCTTTTTTGCCATTAGCTCTTGCGATATCAGTTATCATAGCCATTTGATTTCTAATCACACTGATGATCTCAGGGATCGCCGCCGCCATACCCAAGGGACCAGGCACCAAGCCCGTAGCACCTGATATACCGGCATTTATGTTGCTGTATTTTGATATGATATTACCTACCTCATATTTGCTTGGCACTTGATTTTTAGAATAGTATTCATCGCGACTGGCTTGCACTGACTCAAACGCGTCACCGATGCCTTGAGAAATCTTGTTCGAGATCTCTTGAGTTGTCATAAACACTCCTTTAATTTTAAGATATTTGATTTATTTTATCGTTTTTTTTTTTTTGAAATTCTTAAAATTTGTCTGGAAATTTAACTTTTTGTATAATTTACAAAAATATCTAAGGAAAGCCATGTTTGCTTTAAAATTTCGCCCAAAAACTCTTGATGAAATTTGCGGGCAGACCGAGATAGTGGAAGTTTTTAAAAAATTTATTGAAAATGAAAAAATCCCGCACAGTATATTTTACGGACCTGCGGGCTGTGGCAAGACGAGCTTTGCTAGAGCTGTGGCTGGAGCGATGAGTTATGATTTTTACGAATTTGACGGTGGAAATTTAAAGATCGAAGAGTTTCGTAAAATTTTAAAAAACCATGAAAACGCGCTAAATAAGCCGCTTTTTTTTATTGATGAGATTCACCGTCTAAGCAAGACTCAGCAAGAAGCGCTTTTGGTTCCGATGGAAAATTATAATGCCATAATCATCGGAGCAAGCACGGAAAATCCATACTTTACTCTAAGTTCTGGTATTAGAAGCCGCTCGATGCTGTTTGAATTTGCTCCGCTTAAAAGGGCTGATTTTGAAAGATTACTTGTTAGGACTAGAAGTGAGGTTGATTTTGAGATAGATGACGAGGCGCGCGAGTATCTATTTAAAAGCAGTGGCGGAGATGCGCGAGGGCTTTTAAATCTGCTTGAGTTTGCACTGAATTTAAGCCCTAAGATAACTCTTGAAAATTTAAAGATACTTCGGGCTAACGCAGTTAGTGAAGGGGTTAGCGAAGATGACACGCACTACCACTTGGCAAGTGCGTTTATAAAAAGTATGCGAGGAAGTGACGAAAACGCCTCTATATACTACCTTGCAAGGCTTATTGATGCGGGCGAGAGCGCTGACTTTATCGCTAGAAGGATGGCGATATTTGCAAGTGAAGATGTGGGTAACGCTAACCCAAACGCACTAAATTTAGCCACTAACACACTACTAGCTGTTAGTAAAATCGGCTATCCTGAGGCTAGGATAATCCTAAGTCAGTGTGCCATCTATCTAGCCTGCTCGCCAAAGTCAAATTCAAGCTACAAGGCGATAAATTCGGCCTTAAAATACGTAAAAACTGAGGCTCCTTTAAAAATTCCTCCATACCTTATAAACACCGCTCCTGAAGCTAAAGACTATCTTTATCCACATAGTTTTGGCGGTTGGATCGAGCAAAAGTATCTGGCAAAACCGCTTAAATTTTATGAGAGTAAAGGAGTCGGCTTTGAAAAGACACTTGAAGAGTGGCTTGAGAGATTGAAGCATAAAATGAACTCAAAATGAGCATAAATTAATACCAAATGCGACTCCATCATTGATATTTGTATAATATTTACTATTATTTATAAAAATTTAATATATTTTTAAATATACTCATTACCTAAATTAAACTTTAAAAATGGATTTGATAATGGAAATTTTAACAGACATTATAAGCAAACTCAACTCATTTCTTTGGGGGCCTTATTTTTTGATCGCCTTGCTTTGCGGAACGGGGTTTTACTTTACGATTAAGCTTAGGTTTATTCAAATTTTTAAATTTAAAATGGGACTAAAAAATCTTTTTGGCAACTTCTCTTTGCATGGAGATGCGGCAGGCAAAGATGGTATGAGCTCTTTTCAAGCTGTTGCTACAGCTATAGCGGCGCAGGTTGGTACTGGAAATTTAGTTGGTGCTACGACCGCACTTGTAATGGGCGGACCTGGGGCTATATTTTGGATGTGGTGCGCCGCATTTTTGGGCATGGCAACAAATTTTGCCGAAATATGTCTGGCTCAAATTTATAAAACTAAAGACGAAAGCGGACACACTATAGGAGGTCCGGCGTTTTATATATCAAAAGGTCTTGGCGGTAAGGTAGGAAAAATTTTGGCTATGTTCTTTTCTATAGCCATTATCTTAGCCCTTGGATTTATGGGAAATATGGTTCAAGCCAATTCTATATCTGACGGATTTTATGGAGCCTTTGGGATACCAAAATGGGTAAGTGGGCTATTTTTGGCTATTATTTGCGCACTTATTTTTATCGGGGGCATCAAAGCCATAGCTAGAGTTGCCGAAAAGATAGTACCTATAATGGCGATACTGTATGTCGTGATAGGACTTGTAATAATATGTTTTAATATTAGTGAGATTCTAGGAGTAATATCTCTCATCTTTAGAGCGGCTTTTGATCCATCTGCTGCGTGGGGCGGAGCTACCGGAGCTACTATCGCGATGGCTATGAGATACGGTATAGCCAGAGGACTGTTTAGTAATGAGGCAGGCATGGGTTCAACTCCTCATGCGCATGCCGTAGCCAACGTAAAACACCCTATAGATCAAGCAGTTCTAGGCATAATGTCAGTGTTTGTTGATACATTCATTGTGTTAAATATTACAGTTTTTGTTGTGCTTAGTGCAAATGTTATAGAATTTGAAAATGGCAAGGCAGTCATAACCGGAATCGCGCTTGTTCAAGAGGCGTTTTCGTCGCATATTTTAGGTCGTACTGGTGGATACGGCTTTGTGGCTATATGTCTATTTTTCTTTGCATTTACCACTATAATAGGTTGGTATTATTTCGCAGAGATAAACGTCAGATATATGTTTGGTCCTAAATTTGTAAGAATTTCTCAAATTTTTGTAGTTGGATTTGTCTTTGTTGGTAGTGTGCTTAAGATAAATTTAGTCTGGGAGCTTTCGGACTTTTTTAACGGGCTTATGGTTTTGCCTAACCTAATTGCTTTATTGGTTCTTAGCCCTATAGTCGTTAAACTTGTAAAAGACTATGATAATAAAAAAGAGTATGTAAAAGAGGATTATATAAAGTAAATTTTGGTGCAAATTGCACCAAAATTTATTAGACTAGCTCTACGCCCTTGCCTTTAACTATTTCTCCTATTATGTAGCCGTTTGAGTCTGCCAGTACGCTGCTAGCATTTTCTTTGCTAACCACAAGCACCATTCCTACGCCCATATTAAAGGTTCTCATCATCTCCTCTTCATTTACCTTTTGAGCGATGATTTTAAAAATTTCAGGTGTTTTGATCGCTGATTTTTCTATCTTTGCGCCAAGTCCTTCAGGAAATACACGAGGTAAATTTTCAACCAGTCCGCCACCTGTGATATGAGCAAGCGCGTTTATCTTGTCCTTTAGGCGTAAAAAGTCGCTTACATAAATTCTAGTCGGCTCAAGCAATACATCTATAAGCGCTCTGCCTTCAATCTTATCGTCAAATTTTAGTCCGAGCTCACTAACAACTCTGCGCGCCAAAGAAAATCCGTTAGAGTGAAGCCCGCTGCTTGGAAGCGCTATTAGCACGTCGCCTTCTTTTACGAATTTGCTTCTATCTATTTCATCTATCTCCGCCATGCCTACAGCAAAGCCGGCTAGATCGAAGTCCTTACCTTCGTACATCGACGGCATCTCAGCAGTTTCGCCTCCGATAAGTGCACACTGGGCCAGCTTGCAGCCTTCGGCGATGCCTTTTACCACGGTTGCTGCGCTATTTATATCAAGTTTTGCCGTTGCGTAGTAGTCTAGGAAAAAAAGCGGTGTTGCGAAGTTGCAGATGAGATCGTTTACACACATTGCCACGAGATCTTGCCCGACTGTATCAAATTTGTTTGCGTCTATGGCTAGGCGAAGTTTGGTTCCAACTCCATCGGTCGCACCTAAAATGGCTGGATTTTTATACCCGCTTGGCAGCTTTATAGCACCTGAAAATGACCCGATACCGCCTAAGACTAGCGGAGTAAAAGTTGATTTTACGTATGGTTTGATCTTCTCAACAAAGCTGTTTCCGGCGTCTATATCCACTCCGGCGTCTTTGTAGCTTATCATTTTATCCCCTTTTAAAATTTGCCTAATTTTAGCTAAAACTTGCTAAAATCGAATTAAAAACTCAAGGCAAAATTTGATGAAATTTAGCAATGCTTTTGTCGTAACAGGCACAATCGGAAGCGGCAAAAGCACGTTTTTAAACCTTCTTAAGATGCACGGCTTTGAGGTGATCGATGCTGATGATATATCTCACTATGAGCTTGAAGCGTGCAAAGATGAGGTTGTGCGAAAATTTGGCGAGGAAATTTTATATCAAGGCAGGATAGATCGAAAAAAGGTCGGCGCAATCGTGTTTAATGATAAAGAGGCACTTAAATGGCTTGAAAATTTGCTTCATCCAAGGATAGATGCAAAAATTTATGAGCTTTGCAAGAAGCTTGAAGCTAAAAATTTGCCTTATTTTGTAGATATTCCGCTTTATTTTGAAGGGCTTGGCAAGGCTGAATTTAACGAAGTTGTAGTTGTGTATGCACCGATAAAAACCCTTATAGATAGAGTTATGAAGCGAAACAATTTAAACTACGAAGAGACTCAAAATAGAGTAAGTCTTCAAATAGATATAGAAAAGAAGCGCGAAATGGCTGATTTTGTTATAGATAATAGCGGAAATTTAAGAGATTTACAGGCGCAAACCGAGGAATTTTTAAGAAATTTGAAAGGCAGATATGAGAGTATCAAAGTATAACGCAAGCGGCAATGATTTTGTTATATTTCACACTTTTGTTAGCGAGGATCGAAGCAAGTTAGCTAAAAGGCTTTGCGATAGATTTAACGGCATAGGATCTGACGGGCTTATCGTGCTACTTCCTTTTGAAAACGGCGTGAAATGGGAGTTTTATAATAACGACGGAAGCTATGCGGCGATGTGTGGTAACGGCTCTCGTGCAGCGCTTTTATATGCCGTTACTAACAAACTAACTAACGCAAATGATATAACGCTAGCTACGGGTGCAGGAAGTGTTAGCGGTAGCGTAAGCGGCGATATCGTGGAAGTTGAGCTAACAAGCCCGGCTAAGTTAGCGGATAAATTTAGCGAAGAAGGGCGGGAGTGGTACTTTTATGATACGGGCGTGCCGCATCTTGTTAGTTTTTGTGAGAATTTGAGTGAATTTGATCTGAATTTAGCTCGTAAAATGCGTCAAAACCGTAATGCAAACGTAAATTTTGCTAAAGTTGAAGACGGAAATTTGCTCGTTAGAACCTATGAGCGCGGAGTGGAAGATGAGACAAACGCTTGCGGAACAGGCATGGCGGCATGCTTTTATGCAGGAGTTAAAAATTTAGGCTTAAAAGAGCAAATTTCTGTCTTTCCAAAGAGTGGTGAAGAGCTTGGTTTGAGACTTAAGGACGAAAAGATATTTTTTAAAGGCAAGGTAAGACACTGCTTTGATGCGAATTTTATGGAGTAAAATTTTGGCTTGCCTTTCTTCTTGCCGTTAGCCTGCATGCGGGCTTTAGCGATGAGTACTACACACTAAAAGGCAAAGCGAAAAAAGAAGCTTTTGTGGCTCAAATCAGGTTAATTATCGTAAATGTAAATAGTGTTATAGCTTCAAAACGTGCATTTTGCGTAGCTTTTGTCATACAAGCTTGGAGACAGGGTCTGCGTGAGCTTGATGAGAATAATTACAAGCAGCTAGCTAAAATCGCAAGCGAATATAATATCAAGCATATTTTTAACATAAATGAATATCTCGTGCGCATGGGCGAAATTCCCGTTTCGCTAGCGATAGCTCAAGCGGCGATAGAGAGTGGTTGGGGCGAAAGCCGCTTCACGAAAGAGGCAAATAATATCTTTGGGCACTATACTTGGGGCGAAGTAGGGCTTGTGCCGCTTGATAGAGCGCGCGGTAAGCGACACAAGATCAGGATTTTTAGTAGTTTACAAGAGTCTGTCATGATGTATGCGCTAAATTTGAACTCAAACGCAGCATATGAAAATTTTAGGTTGTCCCGCGCGGAATTTGCAAGAAGCGGAAAACTCTTTAGCGGTATTAGTGCCGCTGAGACGATGCAAAACTACTCAGAACTTGGTGAAGAGTACGTAACAATGCTAAAATCGCTTATAAATCAGCTTGATTTGACGAAGTACGATTATTGATTTGGTTTCTGTTTTTAGTGTGGTATTAATACCGAATAAAATAAAAGCGTATTCGCGCTTTAGCCTTTAAAAGATATCTTGGTGGTTAAAAACAATGTCTGTTGTTTTTACGTAGAGGGCGTGTCGGGCGTGGTGTGATTTTATTTGTTTCGCTACATTTGTAAGTTGTAAGTAGAGAGTAATTCAAACCCACTTTGAGCTTTAAGAAAATAGAAAATTTAGCAGTTTTTATCGTATTATTAATATGAATTACAATAATGTGAAAAAGTTGGAGTTAAAAGAATTTCCCGCTCCAATGAGCGAGAAATTTGAAATTATTTTAAAGCAGCCTTTGCTTGTGAAGCAATTTGTGCAAAAGCTTTTGGGTCATTCATAGCCATATCGGCTAAAATTTTTCTATCTAATTCGATATTTGCTTTTTTAAGACCGTTTATAAAGCGTGAATAGCTGATATCATTTAGTCTGCAAGCAGCGTTGATTCTAACTATCCAAAGACGTCTAAAGTCGCGTTTTTTCGCGCGTCTGTCTCTGTAAGCATATACTAAACTTCTTTCTAACTGCTCTTTAGCTTTTCTAAAGTGTTTGCGTCTACCGCTGTAAAAGCCACGAGCTAGCTTCAATACCTTTTTATGGCGTCTTCTTCTAACTACGCCTGTTTTTACTCTTGCCATATTTATCCTTTTTAGAAATTGGCGTTCGCTAAGCGAATCTTGCCCCTAAATTTGGGGGAGTTTGAATGACCTTGTGTCAAAAACTTAAACTTACATGCAAAGCATTGATCTAACGCTTGCAACATTCGTGCTGTCAACGTATTGAGGGCTTCTTAAATCTCTTTTTCTGTTGCGAGATTTTTTAGTTAAAATATGGCTTCTAAATGCTGAGCCTCTTTTAATCTTATTTTTACCCACTTTAAAACGTTTAGCAGCACCACGAACTGACTTCATTTTAGGCATACTAATCCTTTTAAAATTTTTCTTACCCTTAAGATAAGAGATGGATTATATCTAAAATTTCTTTAAAGAATTTAAATTTTGCGTTTTGCTCTTGATTTTTTCCAAAAAAATCTTGTATAATTCGGTCCACAAATTTTAACATAAAGGACTACGAAAATGTCATGTCCCATGCTTAAGGCTCATTAAGGCGGGCATTAGCCTAGCAAATGAAGCTAGAACTTCAACTCAGTTTTTAAACAACTATAAATTTTTATTTATATTGTCTAATCCATTCGTAAGCGCATCTCTGGTTCACTGCAACTGCGTATTTAAGCGCAAAGCAAATCAATTTTTAAAATTTGCGTTTAAACTTTACGGCAACGAATATTACAAATTTCACTTCTCGCTCAGAAAAAGCGGCTCACATCCGCCCATGTGCCTCTAAAACCACAAATTTAACGATATTTACTCATTTTTAACCATTGGCTATTGTTTTTTATAGCTCAAATTTGAGCTATAAATTTTCACGTTGAAATTTAGATTTTAGAAGGAAAAACTATGATAAAAGTTATGTAACAGGCTTTGGAAGAATTGGCGAGCAAAGAGAGCTTAAGAAGGTTTTGGAAAATTTTTGGGCTGGCAAAAGCGACGAAAGCGCTCTTGAAGAAACGGCAAAAATTTTAAGAGCAAGACACTGGAATTATCAGCAGCAGGCTGAAATTTCGGCAATTAGCGTAAATGATTTTTCATTTTACGATTTAGTGCTTGATAATATCATCACTTTTGGTTGTGTGCCGCCTAGATTTAAAAATTTAAGCGGGCTTGAACAGTATTTTGCTTTAGCGCGCGGACACAAAACCAGCGTAGCGCTTGAGATGACAAAATGGTTTAATACCAACTATCACTACATCGTGCCCGAGCTTGATCGAGACACTAAATTTGAGCTAAACGCGAGCAAAATTTTAAACGAATACAAAGAAGCAAAAGCAGAGGGCATAAAAGGCAAGATAAATTTGATAGGTCCGATAACTTTTTTAGCGCTTTCAAAGACGACCGACGGAAGCTGCGCGTTTGAGCATTTTGACGCACTTTTGCGTGAGTATAAAGAGCTACTTAGCGAAATTTCAAAGCTTGATGATGAAATTTTAGTTCAGTTTGACGAGCCAATATTTGTAACTGATAAGGATGAGGAGCTTTTGGGATTTATTACGAAGGCTTACGGTGAGCTTGCAAGTGTGGCGAGCAATGTAAAAATCATATTTGCAACATATTTTGAGCATGCCTTAAAAGCGGTAAACGAAGTAGTAAAAACCAAAATTTACGCCGTTGCGCTTGATTTTGTTCATGCAGAGAAAAACAAAGCCGCACTTGAAATCATTGAAAAGAGCGATCTTGTGCTATTTGCCGGAGTTGTTGACGGGCGAAATATCTGGAAGAGCAATATCGATGAAAAGGTAAAATTTGTTAAGGAAATTTCTGCTGTTTTAAATGGCAAAGATTTTTACATAGGCACTAGCTGCTCCCTTCTTCACGTGCCTTACACGCTAAAATACGAGGAGAAATTGGATCCTCGGATAAAAAGCTGGCTTAGCTTTGCGGTTGAAAAGCTTGACGAGATCAAAATCATAACAAAACTCGCAAACAACGGAGCTTTAAACAGTGATGAGGCTAAAATTTACGCTTTAAACCAAGAGGCAATAAAGACTCGCTCAAGCTCAAATTTGATCCATTCAAGAGATGTAGCAAACCGCGTGGCAAATTTAAGCAAATTTGAACGCGATACGCCTTATGTCCAGCGTATAAAGGTGCAAAAAGAGGCTTTAGGTTATGGCATTTTACCGAGCTACGGCAGTCGTTGTGTGAAGCCGCCGCTTCTGTTTGGCGATGTGAGCCGTCCAAAGCCGATGACGCTTGAGTGGATAACATACGCTCAAAGCAAGACAGATAAGATAGTAAAGGGTATGTTAACGGATCCTGTTACCATACTAAACTGGTCTTTTGTGCGCGATGACAAGCCAAGGAGCGAGATAGCTAGACAACTTGCACTTTGTATATATGATGAAATTTCAGATCTGCAAGATGCGGGCATAAAGATCATTCAAGTGGATGAAGCCGCGTTTAAAGAGGGTTATCTGCTAAGGGCTGAAAATGTCGCGGAATATGAGAAATTTGCGGTTGATTGTTTTAAGCTTTGCGTTAGCTCGGCGAGTGCTAAAACGCAAATTCACACGCATATGTGTTATTCTGAATTTAACGACATTATAAAAACCATAGAAGCGATGGATGCGGATGTGATCTCGATAGAGACGGCTAGAAGCGGCAATGAGCTTCTTAAAATTTTTAAAGAGGTTGGCTACAAACAAGAAGTTGGTCCGGGAATTTATGATATCCACAGCCCGCGTGTGCCTGAAGTGGGCGAGATGGTTGAGCAGATAAAAGCGCTTCTTGAGGTGCTTCCGCGCGAGCAGCTATGGATAAATCCTGATTGTGGGCTTAAAACTCGCAAGTGGGATGAAGTAAGACCAAGTCTTATAAATTTGGTCGAAGCAGTTAAGATCGCTCGAAGTCTGTAAGCTAGGCAGTGCTTTGGGAGCTTTAAATGCTAAAAGAGAAAATTTTAAACAACCAAGCGGGATAGTACTATATGGGCTTACTCCGCCCAAGGCGCACCTTGAGCAGAGCGAAAAAGAGCGCATAGCTAAAATTTGGCGTCAGAGGATAGAAAGTATCGGCGTTGATGGCATAGTGCTTTATGATCTGCAAGATGAGAGTGGTCGAAACGAAAATGAGCGCGTGTTTGAATTTGCCCGGACGATTGAGCCAGAGGAGTATTATGAAAACTACCTAAAAACCGATGTTGAAGCGGTCATTTATAGGGTTGTGGGCAAATATAGCGAAGATGAGCTGGCTCAAATTTTAAGCTCTCAAAGCTCAAAGATAAACGTATTTGTAGGTGCTAGCTCAAAGGGGCAGGAGATAAAGCTAAAGCTTGAAAGAGCCTATAAGATCGTAGCCAAAGAAAAGTCTGAGCTCTTGCTTGGCGGCATTTGTATACCCGAACGACACGCAAAAAATGCAAATGAGCATCTAAAAGTGGCAAACAAAAGCATAAGCGGGTGTAGGTATTTCATAACTCAAGCTGTGTATAACCTTGAAAATGCGAAGAAATTTATCGATGACTATGCGAGTCTTGGCATCAAAAAAAACGCTGATCATTTTTACTTTTACTCCTTGCGGTAGTCTAAAGACGCTTGAGTTTATGAGGTGGCTTGGAATAGGCGTTCCTGAGTATTTTGAAAAGCGATTAAAGGCGAGTGAAGACATCTTGGAGGCTTCTGTAAATTTAAGCTTGGAACTTTTTAATTTCCTATATAAATACGGTCTTGCAAAGGGTGTAAGTATCGGCGCAAATGTGGAGAGTATATCTGCTAGAAAAGTTGAGATAGAGGCTTCTTTAAGGCTTTTAGACGGCATAAAAAAGATAATTAAAAGAGCAAATTTTAGTTACAGAAACTAGCTTTGAGTGGCAAATTTCGCTTTTAGAATTGACATTTTAAGGCCAAATTTGTTATCTTTTGCGCTTTGATTTTATTTTAAGGGTAAAATTTATGGACTATAGTGTTGTTATTATCGTTGCCGTGATATTTATCATAAGGCTCGCATTTCTTAAAGTTTCAAAGCAAAACGAGCAGGCGATACTTGCAAGTGGCGGCAAGGAGTATGGAGTGCAAAACTCAAAAAGACTTACGATCTTGCATATACTTTTTTATTTTTCATGCCTTGTTGAAGCCGTTTTAAGACGAGCCGAGCTTGATACACAAGGGCTTTTGGGGTGCGTGCTTGTGGCGTTTGCTTTAGTGATGTTATATGTGGTTACGCAGCTTCTAAAGGGAATTTGGACGGTTAAGCTTATGATAGCAAACGAGCATAAATTTAACGATCACTGGCTTTTTAGAGTTGTTAAGCATCCAAATTATTTCTTAAATATCGTGCCGGAGCTTATAGGACTTGCCTTGCTTTGTCATGCGCTGTATTCGGCTGTGGTTATCTTGCCGTTTTATGCGTTTGTGCTTTATAATAGGATAGAGGAAGAAGATCGCTTGATAGCCGAAGTCATCATTCCAAATGGTAAAATTTAGTAGATAAATTTAAATTTGCATAAGAATACTGCTTAAAATTTAAGAAGCAAATTTGAAGAGGTCATAAGCCCTAACCAAAGGGCTTATGCAGTATTTGATTAGCCTTTTTTTGGTGTTACAAGCATATTGACATAGCGGCCTTCTATCATCGGCTCTTTGTCTCTATTTCCTATATCTTTTATCATATCCCAAACTTTTTCAAGCATGACGACTCCGGCTTCAGGAGTAGCCATCTCGCGACCTTTTAGAAACACTCTAAATTTCACGTGCTTACCCTCTTCAAGGAACTCAAGCGCATGTTTTACCTTGTAGTTTATGTCATTTTGAGCTATTTTTACCGATAGTTTGATCTCCTTAACATCGATAACTTTTTGCTTTTTCTTAGCCTCTTTTTGCTTTTTTTCTTGTTGGTAACGGAATTTTCCGTAGTCCATGATCTTGCAAACAGGCGGCTTTGCATCAGGCGCGATCAAGACTAGATCAAGCCCTTGTTTTTCAGCGATTTTTAAAGCCTCATCTCTTGAGATAACGCCATAGCTTGTGCCGTCATCACCGACACATCTTACTTCATTCGCTCTTATATCTTCGTTGAGCAATACTTCTTCTTTACTCAAAAATGCACCTCACTCAGTTTCTCCTTTAATAAATTGGTAAATTCGTCTAGTTTCATATCTTTTTGTTCTCTGCTTCTGCGGTCTCTTAGCGCTACTGTGCGGTTTGCCACTTCGTTGTCGCCAAGCACTACGATCATCGGTACGCGTTGTTTTTCAGCGCTTCTGATGCGTTTATTTAGACTTTCGTTTTTGCCCGAAATTTCGCTATCAACGCCTATTTTTCTAAGCTCTTTTGCTATCTCTTTTGCGTAGTCTAAGTGCGCGTCGCTAATTGGCACGACCACAACCTGCGTAGGCGCTACGAAAAATGGCAACTCTCCGCTTGTATGCTCTATCAAAATTCCTATAAATCTCTCAAAGCTTCCAAGTAGTGCGCGGTGAAGCATTACGGGGCGTTGGCGCTCGTTATTGCTGTCGATGTAGCCAAGGTCAAACCTCTCAGGCAGGTTAAAATCAACTTGAATTGTTCCACACTGCCATTTTCGTTTGAGTGCGTCTGTTATCTTGATGTCTATCTTTGGTCCGTAAAACGCTCCGCCGCCTTCGTCGATGCCGTATTTAAATCCGTTTTCATCAAGAGCGTCTTTAAGCGCTTGGGTTGCAACCTCCCAGATAGCGTCATCTCCGATCGCTTTGGCCGGCTTTGTTGAAATTTCCATCTCGTATTCAAAGCCGAAATTTTGCATGATGTTATCGACAAAGCTTAAAATTTCGAGGATATTTTCTTTTATCTGGCTTGGCATGCAAAATATATGCGCATCATCTTGCGTAAATTCGCGAACCCTGAAAAGTCCGTGTAAAACGCCGCTTTTTTCATGGCGATGCACTACGCCGTATTCAAAAAATTTAAGCGGCAGGTCGCGGTAAGAGCGAATTTCGTCTTGATATACTTTGATGTGTCCGACGCAGTTCATCGGTTTTATGCCATATTCTTGCTCATCGATCACCGTAAAATACATATTTTCTTTGTAGTTTACGTAGTGCCCGCTCTTTTTCCAAGCATCGGCTTTTAAAATTTCAGGACCTCGCACAGGCTCATATCCACGCTCTCTGTGCGCTCTGAATAAAATTTGCTCGATCTTGCTTCTTAATCTTCCGCCGTTTGGTAGCCATAGCGGAAGTCCGCCTCCGATCTCATCATCAAATGTAAAGAGCTTCATCTCGGTTCCAAGCTTGCGGTGATCGCGCTTTTTGGCTTCTTCGATGACTCTTATATGTTCTTTTAAACTCTCTTTGTCTGCGTATGCCGTGCCGTAAATTCTGTTTAGCATTTCGCGTGTTTCATCGCCGCCAAGATAAGCTCCTGCTACGCGAGTAAGCTTGAAAAATCTTAAAAATTTAGTATTTGGCACGTGTGGTCCGCGGCAGATATCTTCAAAAATTCCTTGCGAATACATGCTCACAGGTCCGTCAGGAATGCGCTTTAAAACCTCTTGCTTAAGATCATCGTCCTTAAATCTCTCGCTTATCTCTTTTTTTGAAAAACAGGTTTTAACTATATCTTTTTTTGCCTCAACCAGCTCTTTCATCTTAGCTTCGATAGCTTCTAAATCAGCTTCGCCAAGCTTGGTTCCTGCCTCATCGACTCTAAAATCGTAGTAAAATCCATCCTCTATCGCAGGCCCTACGAAAAATTTCGCTTGAGGGTAAATGATTTTAATCGCCTCTGCCATAAGGTGTGCGCAGCTGTGGCGAATGACATTTAGAGCATCTTTTGAATTATCAAAATACACAGGCTCGGCTGAATTTACATTATCTTCGATACTTTGCGTATCAACTATCTCTCCGTTTAGTCTGTATGCGATTATATCGCTCATATCTTTCCTTTTTTACCGAATATTCTTTTAAACAACAAAAGAATGATGCAAGATTTTATCCAAAATGAATTTAAGCTTTACTTAATATTTTGTTTGCCGATGGTTTATCTGCGCCAAAATTTGATGCGTGAATTTGGAATTTTTGAGCTTTTGTAACACACTTGCTTAAGCCTTATAATTATTAATATACTTAATTATACTTTAAGAAATTTGATGTTAGTATTTGTCTTGTAAATGGATCGTGCAATATCTCGTCTTTGCATTGTTTTGATTCATTTTTCTCCCGATTTTTGCGGAAAGGGGTGGTTGCCTTTCCGCAAGCTTAATTTTTAAATTTCAAAATTTATTATCTATATTTAAAAATAATTTTACTTTAATTTTTAGTATTTGAAATATAAAAAATTGGAATTTAAATAACTGTACTATAAATTTAAATCCGGCATTGGTTTATGACTGTATTTTTATAGAAGATGGTGGCCACGAGAGGACTTGAACCTCCGACCACTACCATGTCAAGGTAGTGCTCTACCAGCTGAGCTACGCGACCATCAAATAGGTGTGTATTGTAGCAAGTTAAAGTTAAATTTATTTTAAATTTATTTATCAGAAGTTAAATTTAAATTTCAAAGGCAGATTTATGTTATTAAAATTTATCTTGCTTAGTAATTTTTTGACTGTGCTTGGCGATTTTTTATTTGATTCAACTACCAAAAAGCATTACTGGCTTTAAAATTTAAATAATGTGCTAGATGATTAAATTTATTTCATAATCTAAACTGAAATTTTCATCTAAAATTTTTTATGCCGAGTTGCTTTAGAGCTCTTGCCGTAAAGCCATCGCCTGTTTTAAGAGTTTTGCTAAATGTTCCGTCATATATAAACTTGCTTCCGCAACTTGGGCTTTTGGATTTTAAAACGGCGAATTTGCAGCCATTTTTTAAGGCTAGATCGGCACAAATTTTAGCCCCTTTTAAAAACTGCTCGGTTACGTCCTTGCCGCTTTTTGTAAAGACTTTTTCTCCATTTATCTCAGCTACTTCTCTTGGAGTTGCAAGCCCGCCAAGCTCTTCGGGACAGACGGATAAAATTTCATAGTTCAAGGCAAGATGGTTAAATTTGCGCTCAAGTTCGTCTGTTTGGTTGTTTGAGCCGTTGTATTTGCAGTTTACGCCAAGCAGGCACGCACTTACTAAAATTTTCTCTTTCACTTTAAATTCCTAAATTTAAAGCCAATTGTATCTATTTAGAAGTTAAAATCATAAATTCGGAAATATTATATCGCGCTCTTCAAGGCTTTTAAATTTGCAAGTATCGCCGTAAATTCGCTTTAAAAACTCATTGTTTATGATATCTTTTACCTTGCCTGTGGCGACTACTTCGCCTTTGTCGAACGCCACGACCTCATCGCAAAACCATAATATATGGTTTGGCTCATGCGTGCATATCATGATCGTTTTGCCCTCGCTTGCGATCTTTTGCAGAATTTTCCAAAGCAAAATTTGGTTTTTAAAATCAAGCGCGGATGTGGGCTCATCAAGTAGCATCAAAGGTGTCTCTTGCGCCAAAGCACGCGCGATAAATACAAGCTGGCGCTGCCCGCCGCTAAGTTCGCTCATGCGCTTATCGGCAAGCTCTGATATACCGATAAATTCCATCGCCTCGCGCACTATCTGCTTATCCTTTTTGCTTGGACCAAATATGCTTTTTATGTGAGGAGAGCGCCCCATGAGCACGATATCTTTTGCGTAAAACGGGAAATTTAGCTCCAAATTTTGAGCTACGTAAGCGATATTTTTAGCTAGCCAAGATGAGTCCTTGCGGTTTGAGCTTTGCGAATTGATAAGGATCTCCCCCTCTTTAGGCTCTAAAAAATTCATGCAGCAGTTAAAAAATGTGCTCTTACCGCTTCCGTTTGCTCCAAGCAGTCCGCAGATCGTGCCTCTTTTAACGCTTAAATTTATATTTTTAAGCGCAAAATCCCCATAACTAAACGATAAATTTTTAGCTTCAAGCATATTTGAAAAACTCATTTTAAAAGCTCCTTTGCCTTGCTTCTTAAAAGCACTATCAAAAACGGCGCGCCTACAAGCGAAGTGATGATGCCAACGGGAATTTCAGCCATCGTTATCGTGCGCGCTAAAGTGTCGCAGATAAGCAGATAAATCGCGCCCAAAAGCCCAGCTATCGGTAGCACCCAGCGGTTATCGGGTCCTATTAGAAGTCTTGCCACATGCGGCATGATAAGCCCTATCCAAGCGATTATACCGACATTTGCCACGCAGGTTGCCGTCATAAGCGTGGCTATGACGATAAAGATAAATTTGTATTTTTCGGGATTTATACCGAGGCTTTTTGCTTGATTATCCCCTAAAGAGAGCAAATTTAGCTTCCAAGAAAGCGCGCTTAAAACCGCAAAACACACCGCAACGACTGCTAAAATTTCGCCAAGCGCGTCCCATTTGGAATAGTATAAGCCACCCATCATCCAAAACGTTATCTCGCGAAGTTGCGCATCCTCGCTTACATACTTGATAATAGAAACACCTGCGGAAAATATCGAGCCTACGATCACGCCTGAAAGTATGAGCCCCACCACAGGCACTATGCCGCCGTTTCGCGCTAATGTGTATGATAAAAATACCGCCAAAAGCGAAAACATAAACGCGCTTGCCGTTATGCTTAGGAAAAATCCAGCAAATATGATCCCAAATGCCGCTCCAAGCGCAGCTCCCGAGCTAGCTCCAAGGATAAACGGCTCAACAAGCGGATTTCTAAAACAGGCTTGATACACGGCACCTGCGTTTGATAGTGCAAAGCCGATGATGGCTGCGGTTAAAATTCGAGGCATTCTGATATCAAAAACTACGATCTGATCCATCTTTGTTATGCCCGAAGCCTCCAAATCAAAAAGCTTAAGTCCAAGCACGCCGATTATCTTGCTGACGGAAATTTTATAATCCCCAAGCATGAGTGCCGCGACCATGCAAACGGCAAGTATCGCGACGAGAAATATTAAAAATACATATTTTGATTCAAATTTAGACTTAGCATGCTCGCTAGAAGTCATCTTCCACGGTCCAGTCTAAAATTTGCTCGCTTCTTAGCGCCTTAGCCGTAGCTTCATCTACGCCGTAAACGTCCTTGTAAAATTTAAGCACGAGCTCATGAACCTTTATGTCACTAAATAGCTTTGGATACGCAGCTTTTGCGATGATTAGCATGTCGATAGGGTATTCGACGCGTCTAGCGCAGTTCATCGGCGACCAAGGCATCGCATATACGCGCTTGTTTTGCACCGCTTTTAGCTCGCCAAGCTTTTCAAAGTCAGGAGAGTCTAGAAGCTCGCTTGCAGGGTGATAGCCGTTTGATGTAGGAAGCACGATCACATCAGGATCTATCGCGTAAAGTTGCTCAGTGCTTAAGATCACGTTTGTGCCATCGCCCGTAAATGCGTTTTTAGCACCTGCGACATTTTGTATGATGAAAGATTCAGGCGTATTTACTCCGTAAGCTGTCGCCATACCGCCGTTTTTGCGGACGTTTGGATTAAGCCCCATATAAAGCATGCTTACTTTTTCGCTCTCTTTTAGCTTGGCTGTTCGCTCTTCGATGAGCTTTTGAGTGCTGTCAAGATATTCAAATAGCTTAAGCGCCTTTTGCCTTTGATTAAACACGTCGCCAAGAACTCTCATCTCCTCTTTCATGGTCGAAATTTCAGCCCCTTGAGGAGCGTAAATCACTACAAGCGGAAGCCCAAGGGCTTCTATGGTCGATATTGTCTTTTCAACCGCGTCTTTGTTTGAGCCTCTAAGCGTGCAGTCTCCGACGCGAAGAATGACTAGCTGCGGATTTTCGTTGGCTAAATTTTCAAAGTTTATCACGTTTCCTTGCGGTGAATTTATGCAGGTTAGCTCATCAAGCCAAGGGTGAAGATACTTCATCGTGTTCCAGCCGCGAAGCGTGTAACTCTCGCCCGAGCGCCTTGTGAAGGAGTATTTGTAGTCTCTTTTCATCGACCAAGAGCCGATAACCTTAACCTTGTCAATCACGCCAAGATGCGTCATGACGCCTTCGACAAAGCCATCATCGATAGTCGCTATCTTCGTAAGCGGTTCAGCGATCTTTACCTCTACACCGCGCATATCTTTTACTAAAAAATCTTTAGCAAATGCTAGGTTAAAAATCATTAAAATAGAAATGAAAAACTTCATCAAAAGCGCTCCTTTATTTTGAAATATCAAAATAGTAGCCAAAGTATGATAAAAAAATATTTAATATTATTTAAGAATATTGATTTATTATTTGTGTTATTTATAATCTGAGTAAACCTGCCATTTTTGGCAGGTTTAGATTAGTCATTATTGTTTGTATTTGCGCTAGTTGTGAACCTAAGCATTATGTAGCCTATAATGCCTGATATGAATGAGCCTAGTAAAATAGCTAACTTGTCTGTGTGTGCAAATGCGTCAGAGTCGTGGTATGCTAGTCCGTTTACGAATAGACTCATAGTAAAACCGACTCCACATAGTATCGCTACTCCGTATAGCTGCTTGTAAGTTGCCTTATCTGGTAGCCCTGCAAATCCAAATTTTATAGCCATGAAGCTAAAGCTGAATACTCCGATTTGCTTACCTATAAATAGTCCAAGAATAGTACCAAGAGGCACAGGCGATAAGATGTGTCCTATATCTATGCCTTTAAGTGAAACTCCTGCGTTTACGAATGCAAATATAGGCAAGATAGCAAATGCTACCCAGCCATGAAGATCATGCTCTATATTTTTTAGCATTGAATGGTTTGGTTCATCTTTAAAGCTAAGAGGTATGAAAAATGCCGCCACAACGCCTGCTATAGTTGCGTGAACACCTGATTTTAACACACTTACCCACAGAATTAGGCCAACGACCAAAAAGGCTATTTTGCTTTTAACCCCTAGCTTATTTAGTGCAAATAGCACTACTAGACAGCTTCCCGATATAAGCAGGGAGGCTAAACTTAGTTTACTTGTGTAAAATAAAGCGATAATAACGATAGCACAGAGGTCGTCTATAATGGCTAAAGTCATCAAAAATACTTTGAGGCTGGTCGGCACTCTTGAACCAAGCAGGCTCAAAATTCCAAGAGCGAATGCTATATCCGTAGCTGTAGGTATAGCCCATCCTCTAAGTGCAAAACTATCATCTTTAGTAAACATCCAAAATATTATAGCCGGTAATATAACACCGCCAACAGCACCTATGATAGGAAGTCCTATTTGAGCAGGATCTCTTAGCTCACCTTCTATAACCTCGCGTTTTAGCTCAAGTCCGATTAGAAAGAAAAATACCGCCATAAGTCCGTCATTAACCCAAAGAATTAACGGCTTATTTAGACCATATTCACCAAAACTTACACTAAAAGGAGTACGTAAAAATTCATTATAAAAATGACTTAAAAAAGTATTTTGACAAATTAGCGCAAGTACTGTAGCGATCATCAATATAATGCCGGAACTGGCTTGATGTTGCAGAAATTTCTTTATTCCGCTCTTAATTCCACTCATTATTGCCTCCTGGTTTTTTTAATCTTTTATATTAACATTAAAAAATTAAAATAAGGCTTTTTTGGATATAATTTTTTTAAAATTTAAGGCAAAAAATGAGTAGAAAAGCATTAAAAGATATCAAAAGAGTTGTGATCAAAGTAGGCACATCTACTCTTACTAAATCTAGCGGCAAACTAAACGAAGAGAAGATTAAGCGCATAGTAGCAAGCATAGCCAGCCTTGCGGATGAGGGCTTTGAGGTGGCTCTTGTGACCTCCGGGGCCGTTGGTGCAGGAATGGGAGAGCTTAATATAAATGAGCGCCCAAAGACACTAAATGAGAAGCAGGCTTTGGCATCGGTAGGACAGGTTGCCTTAATACATTTGTATCAAATTTTATTTTGGGCGCATGGCAAGACTATAGCTCAGCTGCTTCTAACCAGAGGTGATTTTAGCGATAGAAATAGATATCTAAATGCTAGAAACGTATGCGGCACACTTTTATCTAAAAACATAATTCCTATTATAAATGAAAACGACCCTGTCGTAAGCGATGAATTAAAAGTTGGTGATAATGATACCTTAAGCGCTCTTGTATCTGGACTTATAGATGCTGATTTGTTAATAATTTTAAGCGATATAGACGGACTATACGATAAAAATCCAAATGTTCATAAGGATGCTAAATTTATAAAATTAGTTGAAGATATTAATGAAGATATTAAAAATATGGCTCAGGGTGAGGGGAGTAAATTTGGCACAGGTGGCATGATAACCAAGATAATAGCCGCTCAAATGGCTACTAAAATAGGCACAAATTTGATAATCGTAAATGGCGAAAATCCTGAAAATATAATAAGAGCCGTTAAAGGCGAGGAGATAGGAACTCTGTTTTTAAGGCAGGACAAGAAGATTAGTTCGCGTAAGTATTGGCTGGGATATGGCACAAGCAAAAAAGGCACAATAATTATCGATGAGGGTGCAGCTAAAGCGCTAAAAAACGGTAAGAGTCTATTAAGTGTAGGCATAAAAGGAATTAGCGGAGAATTTGAGCGCGGTCAGATAGTCGAAATTTTAAACAGTAAAGACGAGCTTATAGCAAAGGGCATTAGCAATTACTCTTCAAGTGAAATTATGTTAATAAAGGGCAGAAAGAGCGAGGAGATAGAGGAAATTTTAGGGCATAAATATGACGATGATGTCGTGCATATTGATAATTTGCTGCTAGTTTAGGAGGGTGGTATGGATGAAATTTTAAAAATTGCTAAAAACTCAAAAGCTGCCAGCAGAGAGCTTTTGAGCCTTAAAAGCGAAGATAAAAATCGGATGTTAAGAGCTGTTGCAAATGAAATTTTATTGAAAAAAGATGAGATAAAAAAGGCTAATTTGCTTGATATCGAAAGCGGAAAAAAGGCCAGCTTAACCCCTGCTTTGCTTGATCGCTTAACATTAAGTGATGCTAGGATAGAGGCTATGGCTCAAGGTGTGATAGAGCTGGCTAATTTTACAGATCCTATCGGCGAGATTTTAGATGGATGGAGGCATAAAAACGGCATGCAAATTTCTAAAATCCGCGTGCCTTTGGGTGTCGTAGGTATCATTTATGAGTCTAGGCCAAATGTAACCATAGACGCAGCTGCCTTAGCTCTTAAAAGCTCAAATTCTGTCATCTTAAGAGGCTCTGCAAATGCGATAAATTCAAATAAATTTCTAGTCAATTTATTTAACGAGGTTGGGGCAAAATTTAATCTTCCAAAATTTGCAGTTCAACTGATTGAATCAATGGATCGCGAAGCGGTAAATCAGATGATAAAGATGCACGAATTTATAGATGTTTTGATACCAAGAGGCGGCAAAAATCTCAAAGAATTTATCGTGCAAAACGCAACGATTCCGGTCATCGAAACCGGCGCAGGAGTGTGTCATATCTATGTGGATGAGAGTGCAAATTTAGATATTGCCGTAAAGATAATCAAAAATGCCAAAACTCAGCGTCCAAGTGTTTGTAATGCCGTAGAGTGCGTATTGCTTCATAATAGTGTGGTGGATAAAATTTTGCCAAATTTAATTAGTGAGCTTGATAATGTTCAAATCCGTTTGCAAGATTTGCTTTTTGAAAATTATGATGGATTTGATAATGTAAAGCTTGCTAGCGATGATGATTTTGGAGCAGAGTTTTTAGATCTTATCTTGACCGTAAAGATGGTAAGCGGAGTAGATGAGGCGATAGAGTATATAAATTCTCATTCAAGCGGACATTCAGATAGTATTTTAAGCGAGAATTACGAAAATATAGAGAAGTTTTTAAACGAGATAGATAGCGCGGTCGTCTATGCAAATGCATCCACTAGATTTAGCGACGGCGGGGAATTTGGCTTTGGTGGAGAGATAGGAATCTCTACTCAAAAGCTACATGCAAGAGGACCGATGGGGGTTAGAGAGCTAACAACTACGAAATATATTGTGCGAGGAAGCGGACAAATTCGTTAGTTTAGTATGCGCAATTTTTAGCATAATTGAAAGGATTGATATGAAATTAGGATTTATCGGCGGAGGAAATATGGCATCAGCGATGATAGCCGCCATTACAAACTCTAAAATTTGTAGTTTAAGTGAAATTTTTGTTTATGATAGAAGTAAAAATGAGAATTTAAAGTTTAAATTTGGCATAACTCCTCTTGATAGTGAGCGTAAAATAGTTCAAAATTCAGACATTATCGTGCTTGCCATTAAACCAAACGGCTATGAAAGTGTGCTAAATTTAATAAAAAAAGATGTCAAAAATCAAATTATCGTTACCGTTGCACCAAATTTTACTATAGAGATGGTTTCTGAGATTTTAGGGTCTGATAAAAAGATAGTGCGAACTATGCCAAATACTCCCGCGGCTATAGGTAAGGGTGTAACTGCGGTTTGTTTTAATGAAAATTTAAATGAAAATGAGCGCATGAGTGTGCTTAAAGTTTTGCAAAGTTTTGGAACTACTCACGAGATAGAAGAGAAGCTAATCCCGGTATTTACCGCTATCGCAGGAAGTTTACCGGCCTATGTTTTTATGTTTATAGAAGCGCTTGCCGATGGAGGAGTGTTAGAAGGGATGCCCAGAGCTAAGGCTTATGAAATAATAGCGGCTAGCGTAGCAGGAAGTGCTGATATGATTCTTAAAACAGGCAAACACCCTGCACAGTTAAAAGATGAGGTTTGTTCGCCATCAGGAACTACGATAGAGGCTTTAAGAGTGCTTGAAGAGCACGGAATTCGCTCTGCTCTAATTGATGCTGTTAGAACCGCAGCCAGGAAGTCTAGAGCTTAATAGCTTAAATTTGACTCGAAAATCGAGTCAAATTTAAAACGGTTTATAGACCATCATCCAGATAATGATGACCATGGCTATAGTAGGCACCTCGTTGTATGCGCGAAAGAACATGCCTGATTTGTTACAGCGTTTTTCGCGAAGTAGTTTCATGTATCTGCCAAGATCAAGATGGTATATCGCCAGCAGCACGACTACGGTAAGCTTTACATGCACATATCCGCTTTTAAGCAGGTCAGGTATTGCCACAAGTATCAAAATTCCAGTTAAAAACGTGCCGATGATAGAAACCCAGCCCACATAGTGATACATCTTATACTCTTGAACCTCAACTACTTTTACGAAGTCGGGTTTATCCATGTGTTCTGCGTGATATACGTATAGGCGCGGTTGATAAAACAACACAGCCATCCACGATATGAACGCCAAGTAGTGAAAATACTTAATGAGATTATAGTATTCCGCCATTTATTCTCCTTTTATCTAAATAAAATTTCTTTTCTAGCTTCAAATTCGGCTTTGCTTATCCTGCCTTCTTCGTAAAGCTCATAAAGCCTTTTGAGCTGAGCTTCAAGATCTTGCTTTTTAAGCTCGTGTTTAAGTTCATCTTTTTGCAAATTTTTCTCCACATAAACACCCGTAAGATATATATCAAACAGCCACCAGATACCCCAAATCAGCCAAAACAGCCAACCTATCAGTATCCAATATGTCATCGAGCCCATAAAAAACAGCGTCATCATAAAAAATCCGCTGATAAATTTGCCAAGATATATACGGTGCGCCCCGAACCAGCCGCAAAACAGCCAAAGCGCATAAGCGATATATACGTTATTTCCCATTTTTCATCCTTTTTAAGTTTTATAAATTTAAGCGAATTTGCATCAAATTTATAAAATTTAAATGCGACTTTACCGGTTTGCTAGTACCCGCTCGGCTTTCATTTGCCGCTATTTTTTGGCTTTTTAAAGCTTTGCCACAAGATAATACAAACCGCAACATCAATCATAACATCTGCAAGGTTAAAAATAGCAAAACTAAACCACTTATGCCAATAAACATAGTCCACAACTCCGCCGTGCACGAAGCGATCAAGTAGGTTAGAGCTACCCGCACCAAGCAAAATTCCAATGGCTATGGTATGATCTTTTAAAATCTCTTTTTGCCAGACAAGATATGCTAAAACCACTGCGATAAGAGCTACTTGGATGAATTTAAGCCACTCGCCAAGGCTTGCAAACATAGAAAAGGCAACGCCTTTGTTAAACGCAAGCACCAAAGAGAAGTATTCTCCCTGCCAGGTAAAGCCGTTTAAGAAAATTTGCTTAACGAGCTGATCGGCTACAAAAACGACAAAAAAAGCTATAAAAAATTTAATGAAAACTCTAGGCATTTAGAGCTTTGGTGAAGAATTTTTCCACTTCGTCCATTCGTTTTTGCACTTTGTCGGGGCATTTTCCTTCAAGCAGAAGGCGGATTAAATTTTCGGTTCCCGAGTATCTAAATAAAGGTCTGATTCCGTCTTTTCTGAGATTTTCTTCGAGCGCTTTTAGTCCTTCTATACTCTCAAGAGGTTTTTTGTCCGCGACTTTTAAATTTAGTAAAATTTGCGGATATGGCTTGATCTCGCTTAAAATTTCGCTTGCTTTTTTGCCTTGAGTTAGCATGCAAGCGATAAACTGCATCGCAGCAACGAGCGCATCGCCTGTTTTGGCGTAATCTGAAAAGACTATATGTCCGCTTTGTTCGCCGCCAAAATTTATGCCGTTTTCTTGCATCATCTCAAGTACGTATTTATCGCCTACGTTTGCGCGAAGCAGCTTTATTTTATGCTTTGTAAGGTAGTCTTCAAGTGCGGCGTTGCTCATCACGGTTGCTACCACTCCGCCACCTTTTAGTGCTTTGTTTTTATGAAGATACATCGCAAGTACGCCAAGAAGCGCGTCTCCGTTTGCCACTTCACCCGTTTCATCAACCACGACAAGCCTATCGGCGTCCCCGTCAAAAGCAAGTCCGATATCAGCTCTTAATTTCACGACTTCGCTTGCTAAATTTTGCGGATAGAGCGCGCCGCAGTTTAGATTTATGTTGCTTCCGTTTGGCTCATCGTTTATCACGATGATTTCAGCTCCAAGCTCGCTAAATATCGTCGGAGCCACTCTGTAAGCAGCGCCGTTTGCTACATCTAAAACGACTCTTATTCCGTGCAAAGTCAAAGATTTCGGAAAGGAATTTTTGATATGAACGATGTAGCGACCGATAACGTCGTCAATTCTCTTTGAAGCGCCGATTTCAAGCATATGTTTTTGGCTTTGAGCGATTAACTCATCGTCAAAATAAATTTTTTCTATCTCGGCTTCGGCATCTTGGGTTAGTTTGTTGCCGTGTTTATCAAAAAATTTGATGCCGTTATCGTAGTATGGATTGTGGCTCGCGCTTATCATTATGCCGGCATCACAGCGCATATCTTCGGTTAAAAACGCAATCGCAGGTGTGGGCATAGGGCCGATCTGGCGCACGTTATAGCCGACCGCGGTAAGCCCCGCAACGATAGCTGTTTCTATCATATATCCGCTTCTTCTAGTGTCTTTGCCAAGCAAGATGGTATTAGTAACTTGAGCAAATTTACGAAAATAAATTCCAGCAGCCATCGCTAGCCTCATGGAAGTTTGCGCAGATAGCTTTGCTCCCGCCTTGCCTCTAACTCCGTCGGTACCGAATAGTTTCATATTTATCCTTCATGATTTAAAGGCTGTTTTGCCTTATCTATGATAAAATTTGTTGTATTCTATCAAAATTTCACAAATTTAAATACGTGAATTTTGACTGCTTTAAATTTCACTTAAATTAAGCGCTATTTAAAACTAAATTTTATATAATCACGGACTAAAATTATGAAAAAGGTATATTATGGCAAACCATAAATCTGCTGAAAAAAGAGCTAGACAGACGATAAAAAGAACAGAGAGAAACAGATTTTATCGCACAAGACTTAAAAACATAACAAAAGCTGTGCGTGTAGCTGTTGAAGCCGGTGATAAAGAAGCTGCACTAAATGCATTAAAAGAGGCAAATAAAAGCCTACACAGCTTTGTAAGCAAAGGATTTTTGAAAAAACAAACAGCTTCACGCCGTGTTGGACGCTTGGCGAAGCTTGTAAATACTCTAAACGCAGCTGCTTAATAACTAAAATTTAAATGTTAGCCGACAAACTCCAGCCTTTTTTGGATCGCTATGACGAACTCTCTCGTCTGCTAAGCGATCCTTCAATTACTCAAGATATCGCAAATATGACCAAGCTCTCCAAAGAGCAATCAAGTATAGAAGATATCAGAAATGCTTCTAAAGAGTATTTGCAAATTTTAGCCGACATTGACGAAAACAAACTTTTACTTGATGACGACGAGCTTGGCGAGCTTGCTAAAGATGAGCTAAAGAGCCTTGAAATGCGCAAAGCCGAGCTTGAAGAAGAGATAAAAATACTTCTGCTTCCAAAAGATCCAAACGACGATAAAAATATCTTTCTTGAAATTCGTGCAGGAACCGGTGGAGATGAGGCGGCACTATTTGTAGGCGATCTTTTTAACGCTTATGTGCGCTATACGGAACTTCGCGGATACAAATTTGAAGTAGTAAGCCAAAGCGAGGGCAATACAGGCGGGTTTAAAGAGATAATATTGCTCGTAAAAGGAAACGGCGCATATTCAAGGCTAAAATACGAAGGCGGAACACATAGGGTTCAGCGTGTGCCGGAGACTGAAAGTCAGGGCAGAGTCCATACTTCGGCCGTTACTGTCGCAATCATGCCTGAAGTTGAAGATAGCGAGATAGAGATAAATCCAAACGACTTAAGAATCGACGTTATGCGAAGCTCGGGACACGGGGGACAAAGCGTAAATACAACCGATAGTGCCGTGCGTATCACACATATCCCAACAGGACTTGTCGTAACAAACCAGGACGGAAAAAGCCAGCATAAAAACAAAGAGGCTGCGATGAAAGTGCTTAAAGCTAGACTTTATGAGATGCAAGAGGCCGAGCGCCTCGCAAAAGAGACTAGCGAGCGCAAGAGTCAAGTAGGCACAGGAGATAGAAGCGGTCGAATTCGCACCTATAACTTCCCGCAAAATCGCATAAGCGATCACCGTATAAACTTAACTCTTTATCGTTTAGATGCGATCATGGCGGGTGGGCTTTTTGACGAGATAATAGAGCCTCTTATCGCTCATCATCAAGCCGAAGCTATAGCTGCCGCCGGGTTATAATATCAAATTTATACTATTATCCTTTTAAGCTTATATATATTTGCATTGTTACGATACAAAAATCATAAATAGGCATATAAGATAGATGTAAATTTAAGTTTGTTTTGCGCCCTTTTTGAGGCAATCAGCTAAAATTTGATTAGATTAAGAGTAAATATAAATTTGTGCTTATTAAGTTCAGACTGGTTGCATTTAGTTAATATAAGTAAATTTTAATCTCAGGCAAACTAAAATCAAAAATCATTAAATTTTAAATTCTTAAACGCATAAACTCCGTTTTTTACTCGCTTAAAAATTTTTCTATTTTCAAGTAGTTTTATCGTTTCTATGACTGTTGGTTTGCTTGAATTTGTAGCATTGCAAATTTCTGCAATTGTGAAATTTATAAATCCGTTTTCATCTAAATTTTGGATAAAAAACTCAATTATCTCAAATTTCTTTTCGCCGATTAAAGTGCCAAAGATTTCTCTTTCAAGCGAGTTCAAAATTTATCCCAAATCGCATATATCCACACTCCTGCACAAAGCGTGTTGCATATCATTACCGCAGCGCTTCCCGCGTCTTTTGCCGCGCCTGCTAGAGGATGAATTTCAGGGCTTGCAAGATCCACTATACGCTCAATAGCGGAGTTTATGCACTCGCAAACCAAAACCAAAACCATACTAAAAGTCAAAAATAAATTTAAAATCGCGCCAAAATTCCAAAACAAAAGAGAGATAAAAGCGGGCAAAAATATATAAATTTCAAGCCTAAAACTGCTTTCGTTTTTAAAAATTTCCTTTAGTCCTGCGATCGCGTAACTCCAATTTTTAAAGAATTTGTATTTTGGTTGATTTCTCAATTTTAGACTTTAAATTTTTGAATAATTATATCAAAATAGACTCTTAAATTTAGGTTGAGTGCGTATAATTGCAATTAAAAAGGACTGAATTTGAAACTGATTTCATGGAACGTAAACGGACTTCGCGCGGTCGCAAGCAAAGACGGATTTAGTTGGATTGATGAGTATAAGCCCGATTTCTTAGGGCTTCAAGAGATAAAAGTAAAAGAAGCTGATGTGCCTAGCGAGATTTATAAGCTCGGATTTAGCGATGTGAGCGTAAATTCGGCCGTCAGAGCAGGGTATTCGGGTGTAATGAGTCTTAGTAAGTTTCCGGTAGCTACTCTAAAATCGCAGTTTTTTAACGACGATGAGGGGCGAGTTTTGGAGCATAGGTTTGGTAATATCGTGCTTTTTAATATCTACTTTCCAAACGGGCAAAAGGATGATGAAAGACTTGCTTACAAGATGGATTTTTATGCGAAATTTCTAGCCTACTGCAACGAACTTGTGCGTGAGGGTAAGGACGTGATATTTTGTGGTGATGTAAATACCGCTCACCGCGAGATAGATCTTAAAAATCCAAAGGCTAATTCTAAGACCTCGGGCTTCTTGCCGATTGAGCGAGCGTGGATAGATGAGGTTATAAAGCACGGATTTATAGATACTTTTAGGCAAATTCACGGCGATAAAGAGGGTGCTTATTCGTGGTGGAGCTATAGATTTAACGCTCGCTCTAAAAATGTCGGCTGGAGGATTGATTATTTTTTCATTTCGGCAAGCCTTAAAGATCGCCTTAAAGACGCATTTATACTTAGTGATATAACGGGAAGCGATCATTGCCCCGTGGGAATTGAAATAGAAATTTAATCGTTTTTCGTTTTTATAAATTCGCATTGCTTTTATTTATTTAGTAAGGATTAAACTCCTAGTTTGGCTAACTAGTCGGCTAAATTTAATCGGGCAAGTTAAATTTAGCTCTAAACGCAAAGAGCTTGAAAATTCATATCAAATTTTAAATTCGTATCCAAATATATGGCTTTTAAAAAAGACGCTTTGATATAAACTAGTTGCTTGAGGATCTGATAGTTTTAAAAAGTATTACCCAAATCGCAAGTAGCAGGTATATGGCAATGCCCATTACCATAGCCATAGTTAGTATCTTAAACACTTCTATCGTTTCATTGTGAGCGCCTGCCGCGTCAAGGTATGGCACGGCGAGATATCCGCCAACTCCTATTATCAAAAGTAAGAAATAGCACTTCCAAGAGAATATAAAATTAAACATTTCGAGCCTTTTTGCGCTTAAATTTTTACAATTATATTCAAATTTGGTGAAATTTTATAGATATGTGTTAATAAATAGAGTTGTTTAAGTTTGGATTAATAATCTTAATTTTTATTTACCGATTTTAAATAATATATTAACGAGACTGCATTAAAATACCGCAATTTTAAATAAAATAAAGGATAAAAAATGAGAAAAGTTAATAAAATTTACAAATCAAATAGTGCACATTGGGTCGGAGACGGATTTTTGGTTCAGCCGCTTTTTAGCCACATGGGCGAAGATCGCGGCACTGATCCGTTTTTGATGCTTGATTACGCTGCGCCTCAGGTTTTTAAACCGAATTTAACGGACTTTCCAAGAGGAGTCGGACACCATCCGCATAAAGGATTTGAGACCGTAACGATAGCTTATAGCGGCGAGGTTGCACATAAGGATTCAAGTGGTGGCGGCGGAGTTATAAAATCGGGCGACGTGCAATGGATGACGGCGGGTGCGGGTATAGTGCACGAGGAGTTTCACTCTTTGGATTTTAGCCGTTCGGGCGGACTTTTTGAGATGGTTCAGCTCTGGGTAAATTTACCTAAAAAGCATAAAAACACTCCCGCAAAATACCAGCACTTATCGCGCCAAGCAATCCCTGTGATCAAATTTGCAGACGGTGCGGGACAAGCAAGGATCATAGCTGGCGAATTTGATGGAGTAAGCGGAGCGGCGAGCACATTTACGCCGATGAATGTTTGGGACGTTATTATAAATTCCGGCAAAGAAGCGGTTATAAACGTACCTGCTTCACACTCACTTTCTATGGTTGTTTTGCGCGGAGAAGCTGTTTTTAACGGCAATGAAAGAGCGGGCGAGGCTCAGCTGGTAAATTTTGAAAAAGGCGACGGTGAAGTGAGAGTAAAGGCAGTCGGACAAGATGTAAAAATCCTGCTTCTTTCGGGAGAACCTATAGATGAGCCTATTGTCGGATACGGACCGTTTGTGATGAATACAAAAGATGAAATTCGCCAAGCTATTGATGATTATAACAGCGGAAAATTCGGTAGCATAGGCTAAATTCGAGCTGTTAGCGCGGAGTTATAAAATAGTAAGCGTAAAATCAAAACGGCTTTAAATGAGCCAAGAACCCATGGTCTAAAAGATGGGTGATGAGAATTTTTACGCTTATGCCTATGAGTATAACTCCGCCTAAAATAAGAGCCTTTTTTTCTAAAACTATACCTAAAAATTTCCCCGCATAACACGCCAAAACGCATAGTATAAAGCAGATAGATCCTATCAAAATACTAGTATAAATGATGTCTATATTCTCAAAGCTAAACGTCACTCCGACAGCCAGCGCGTCGATGCTCGTGGCTATTGCGCCTATGGTTAGGACTTTTAGTCCTAGGTCATTTAAACAGGCTTCGTCTTTATGCTCTCTTGCTTCAAGTATCATCTTGATACCCAAAAATGAAAGTATGCCAAATGCGACAAAATGATCTATGGAAGCTATGAAGCTTACGAAGGTTAGCCCTAAAAAATATCCCAAAAAGGGCATAAGAGCTTGAAAAAAGCCAAATATAAAAGAGACTTTAATGACCCCCGAAACGGTTAATGCGCGGCATTTTGCACCGCTTGCGATACTGAGCGCTACGCTATCCATGGCAAGGGCGAAAGCTAATAATAAAAGCTCCATAAATTCTCCTGAAAAAGGCTAATTTTACATTAAAACTAATTTTTTTAAGATTAAAATTCGGCTTTATTTGACGGAATTAAAATTTGATATTTTATGAGCGCAAATTTAGCGTATAAAGATAAATTTCAAGTGATGAAAAGCCAAAATTTAATATCATTTTATCTACTTGCCAAGCCTAATTTATGCTTGCAGGGTTAAATTTAAAGGATATTATTATGAAAAAAATCGTGATTTTGGCACTATTTTTTGCTTTAAGCGCTTTTGGTACTGATTGGGGTAAGATGGTTGGAGACGGGCTTAAAGCCGTAAATCAAGCCTCTACAAAGAGCGATTATAAAAGCATGGTAAGCTCGGCTCTTGAGTATGCCGTAAAAGAGCTTTCAAATGACGGATTTATAAAAAACGCCACGGCTAAAATTCCGCTTCCGCCAAGCTTGCAAACGGCTGCAAATTTGGCAAAGAAAGTTGGCGGCGACAAGTGGGCAAACGAGCTGGTTACTTCTATAAACAAAGCCGCAAGTAGCGCAGTTCCCGGAGCTGCCGATGTCTTTTCAAAAACTATAAAAAACATGAGTGAAAGCGATGTCAAAAAGATCATGAACGGTGGAAATGATAGCTTTAGTAAATTTTTGCAACAAAATTCAAGCAAGGAGCTTGAAAAGATATTTAAGCCGATCATTGAAAAGATGATGAGTCAAAACAGCTTTGCAACCGCTTATAACGGGCTAAATTCATTTGTAAAAAATTCTCTTGGCGGCTCGGAGAGCATGAAGTCGGTTAAATCGGTTGCCTCAAGCCTTGGTATGGGCGAATATGTAACAAACGATGGCGAGGATCTAAACGGATACATCACGAGAAAGACGCTTGATGGGCTATTTAAAGTGATGAGCGAAAACGAAAAGTCGCTTAGAAGCGATCCTGTGGGTTACGGCAAAAAAGCTATTGAAAATATTTTTAAATAATTTTAGTTCAAATTTAAGCTCATAAGATGACGAAAAAGATAAAGGAATTTGGCGCCGATCTTGCTCTTGTAGTCGTTGCCGTCGTGTGGGGCGTGACGTTTTTGCCGATGGCTGAAGCGCTTAAGAGCAACGGCGTTTTTGTCATTTTGTTTTGGAGATTTTTAATCTCAACTCTGCTAATGGGTTTGATTTCGATTAAGTTTGTTAAGAAATTTGATCTAAATTCTCTTAAATTCGGCTCTTTGTTAGGCGTGTTTTTGTTTGCGGGCTTTGCGCTTCAAACCTTTGCTCTTAAATACACTTTTAGCTCGACCGTCGCTTTTATCACGGGATTAAATGTAGTTTTTGTGCCTTTTATAGTATTTCTGTTTTTTAGGCAAAAAGTCTATGTTTATTCGTTTATGGGAGCCTTTTTATCGGCTTTTGGGCTGTATTTGCTAAGCGATAGCGAGCTTGGGTTTGGCAGAGGTGAAATTCTATCCGTGCTTTGTGCCGTTGCTTATTCTGTTCATATCATATTTACGGGCGTTTTTGTGCGCAAATGCGAGCTTTATCAGATGGTTTGCATGCAGTTTTTGGTAGTAACCGCCCTATGTCTTTTTGCGGCTCTTGTTTTTGATACGCATAGCGTTTTGCCTGTGGCTAATTATGCATTTTTTAAAGCTGTTATCATAACTTCGGTGTTTGCGACTGTCTTTGCATTTTTTGTTCAGTCGGCGATGCAGCGCTACACAACTCCTATGAAAACCGCTCTTATCTTTACTTTTGAGCCTGTTAGTGCGGGGCTTTTTGGGTATTTTGTTGGCGGGGAAATTTTAAGCTCGTGGCAGATTTTAGGAGCTTTGCTTATACTTTTTGGAATTATAATCAGTGAAGTGGGAAGCTATTACAAGAGTCAAAAAGCTTAAATTTCGTTATCTTACAAGCGCAAATTTTAAAAATAACCAAATTTAGCGTCTATTTATAGCCGTAAATATAAAAAAGCAGATTGAGGCTATAAGGATTATGCTCGCTCCACTTGTTAAGTTCGCCTCAAAGCTAAGCCAAAGCCCCGATATGCAAAACGCAGCCGATATGAGAGTGGCGTTTAGCATCATTGCGCCAAGGCGTTTAGAAAAATTTTGCGCTATATAAGGCGGTATGGTAAGAAGCGCGATGACTAAGATAAGCCCCACTGCGCGTATCGTCATCACGACACTTAGCGCCATCATGCAGACTAGCACATAGTATAAAAGCGTGGTTTTTACTCCGCGAAGTTTGGCGAATTCCGCATCAAAACTAAGGGCTTCAAACTGCCTGTAAAGCAGCGTAACTATAAGCAAGATGACACAATCAACCGCCGCCATAAAGGCTAAATCGCTATCGGGCACCGCTAAAATCGAGCCAAAAAGATAGCTCATGAGATCTACGTTGTATCCGGGCGTTAGATCGATTAAGATAATGCCAAACGCCATTCCAAACGCCCAAAGTGCGCCAATGACCGAGTCCATTTTGCTCTTATCGTTTAGCGTGATAGTAGCTATCAGGAGTGCTAGAAATATCGCAAATCCGCTTGCTCCAAGAAGCGACTCAAGCGAAAAGTAAAACGCCAGCCCAAGTCCGCCGTAAGCTCCGTGCGCTATGCCGCCGGCGATGAAAACCATGCGATTTATAACTACAAGCGAGCCGATAACTCCGCATGCGATACTTACTAAAAGCCCTGCCATAAGGGCGTTTTGCATGAATTCCAAATTTAGCGCTTCTAGCATTTTTGCCCTTTGTCTAAGCTCTTGCAGCCGCACTCTTTAAGCGCGATCTCGACATCGCAAAAATGCTTATGCTCTCTTGCAAGATGAGTGATAAATTCCTGCTTTGAACGATCGGGCGCAATGTCGTGCATGTGAATTTTGTGATTTACGTAAGCAACTTTCGTAGCGAAGCTAAGTGCGATATTTACGTCATGGCTTATCAAGATGACACCGATTCCTTCTTTGTTTATCTCGCTAAGCAGGCTGTAAATCGCAGCTTGCCCCTTGGTGTCGATGCTTGCTGTCGGCTCATCAAGCATGAGAATTTTAGCCTTTGCACAAAGCGCTCTTGCGATATAAACTCGTTGTCTTTGACCGCCTGAGAGCTCGCCTATGCGAGAGTTTGCAAACTCGCTCATGCCGACTTTTTCAAGCGCTTTCATCGCTTCTGATTTATCGTTCTTTGTGTAAAAGCCGAAAATTTTCCTATCGATTCGCCCCATAAGCACCACTTCTAAAACCCTCATCGGAAAATTCGCGTTTATGAAGATGTTTTGAGGGACGTATCCTATGGTTTTGCTAACCTTGCTAGGGTTTTTATCAAATATCTTTATCTCGCCGCTTTTAGGTCTTAAAAGCCCTAGCATAAGGCGAAGTAGGGTTGATTTGCCCCCGCCGTTTGGACCTATGATAGCTAGAAAATCCTTGATATCATAGCTTAAATTTATCTTTTCAAATATCAAATTCTCATCGTATCCAAACGATAAATTCTCTATCTTAACTCCGTTCATAAAACCGATATCCTACCCGCGATAAAAAACACAAAAGCTCCCAATCCAAACATCACTAAAAGAGCTAGAAATTCGCAGTAAATTTTTAAATTTTTATATTTTGAGAGCGCATTTACCTTTGTGCCAAAGACCGCTGCGATAAATATAACTAGGCTCATACCAAGCGCCATAAAAACGCCGCTCATCACGCCTATAAACCAGCTGTTTAGACTAAATGCAAGTATGAAGACTATGATGGTGCCGGGACACGGCACAAGCGAGGCTGCAAGCGCTACAAACCACTCGTTTAGACTCTTTGGCTTAACTTCCATTGCTTTACAAGCCGCACATCCGCAGTCTGATTTGTGAGGGCTAAATTTGTAGTTATGAACTTTTGGCTTGAGCGATTTTAGCTTCGTAAATATCATATAAGCAGAGATCGCCATGATGATCAGGGCTGAAATTTTAGTTGTCAAATTTGCAGCGGAATTTGCTACGTTTGCCGCAAAACTTTCAAGCAAACTCATGGTAATCCAAACCAACATGAGCGCGCCAAGCACATGCAAAATGCCGATCTTAAGCGAAAATGCAAAAGCTCTTAAGTAGCTGCCTCCGCTTGCGGCAAAATATGAAGTCGTAAGCAGTTTGCCATGCCCAGGACCCGCTGCGTGTAAAAAGCCGTAGATGAAGCTAAAAAGCATAATGAGGGCAAATTTTGAGGCTTCAAATGCGGTTGAGTTTTCTTTGATGAGCTCTTTTAGTCTGTCTAAAAATCCTATCGTAGTTCTAGCAAGAGAGTTAAATTTCGCTTCGTCTATTGCATCGATCTCTTCTAAATTTTTGTTTTTTACAAGCGAGCTAAGCTCAGGCTTGTCTTTGTTTGAAATTTTAGGTTTTTGCTCGCTCATCTCAAAAAACACGGTGTTTAAATTTGAATTTGGCACTATGAAAATGGATTCGGTTATCCTGTAAGGCTCGTTATTTGCGATTTTGAAGTTAAAAAATCCTTCGCGATCGATTATCTCAAACACAACCACACGGCGAGGCAAAATTTCTAAATTTAGCTCCAAAACATACTCGAAATTTAGCCTGTTTTCTTCGATATAAACGCGCTGGCTCTTTGTTTTGACGAATAAATTTTCGCTCGCACTCTCACCGTCATAAAAGCTAACTGTAGTAAGATACCCGCGCGGCACGATGTAGTCAAGCAAGGACTTTTGGACATTCCAAGCTTCTTTTTCGTTTAGCTTTTTATCGGCGTCCTCGTCGTATCCTTGCATAGTTAGCTCGGTGAAATTTTCTGAAAACGTCCATGTTATCGTAGCTGTTTTAAGCGTGTCGCTCCATGCGTCAAATTTGATCTGCGCATGAGCTGTGGGTGTGTAAAGTGCACAAAGCGCACACGAGTAGGCAATGGACGCAAAAAGCGTAAGTGCGGCCAGTATGCGCCCAAATTTCATCATTAAAGACTCTTGGCGAAAATTTCTGCTGTCTTTTTAAGCTCAGCCTCCCAATCAAGCGGGAGCTGATCTATCTCAACTACTTTTGCGCCCGTTTCTTTTGCGATTAAATTCGCCGATTTTTTAGAAAACTGAGGCGCTACGAAGATGACCTTTACGCCGTGCTCTTTTGCCTCCTTGATGAGGTTTGCAAGCTCTGCAGGCTTTGGCTCTTTGCCCTCAACTTCGATTGAAATTTGCTCTAAATCATAGCGCTTTGCAAAGTATCCCCAAGATGGGTGATACACGATAAATTCGCGGTTCTTAAGATTTGCAAGCTTATCTTTGATGAATTTGTCAAGCTCGTCTAGCTTAACGAGAAATTTCTCGTAATTTGCGTTATAAAGCTCTTTGTGCTCGGGAAAAACTCTAACAAGTCCGTTTAGGATGTTTTTAGCCTGAGTTTTTACAAGCACCGGATCAAGCCAGATGTGCGGATCAAGCCCGTCGTGGCTGTGGCAGTGAACCTTGCCGTTATGCTCGTGGCAATGCTCTTTTTTCTCATGTCCTTCATGCTCATGCTCTTGCATCGCCACTCTCTCTACTCCTTTTTGAGTAAAGATAAATTTAAGCTTTGGAAACGACTGCTGAAATTTCGGCAACCAAGCCTCTTCAAATTCAATGCCTATGGCAAAATAAAGTTTGCTGTTTTCAAGAGATTTCATCTGCTTTGGCTTTGGCTCGTAAGTGTGAGGATCGGCTCCTAAAGATACCATGGTATTTACTTCAACCGTGTCGCCTGCGATCTGTTTTACGAAAAATTCCTGAGGTAATATACTTACGCTAACGACGGGTTTTGCAAAGCATGCAAGCGCGCCAAAACATAAAAAAGCTAAAATTTTCTTCATTTTAAACCTTTTTTCAAAATTTTTAGGGAAGTATAGCAAAAGCAACTTAGTTGCGAATTAATGCTTTTTTATATAAATTTTAGTATGATAGCTTTTGAGATTAAACGAAAGGATGAGATGTCGCCTCAAGAGCTCTTAAGGATAAACGATATAAAGGCAACTCCGCTTCGGTTGCAAATTTTAGAAATTTTATCTCGCGCCGATACTCCGCTTGGGTACGATGAAATTCTAAGCAAAATTAAGGCCAATAAAACGACATTTTACCGCTCGATGGAGATTTTTGAAGCTAAAGGCATTATCGTAAAAAGCGAAAACAACCACAAAAATTTCTATGAGCTTGCAGGCGAGGCAAAGGCGTATTTTGTCTGTGATGTTTGCAGAAAGATGACAAATATCGATATGCCGAATTTAAACCAAAGCCACGTTAAAAGCGTAGTCGTAAAAGGAATTTGCGACGATTGCTTTTAAATTTCCTCATTTTCGCCGTAAAGCTTGGCAAGATGATCGGGGATCGCCTTTGGACGCTTTTTGTCAAGGTCAAAATATACGTAAGTGGTTATGGCTTTAGCTATGATCTTGCCGTCTTTTATAAATTCGTAAAATCTGTTTGAACTAACTTTTCTAGCCTGTTTTGTCCATGTTTTTATCTCGATCTCATCTCCTAAATAAATTTGCTCCAAATAGTCGATTTCGTTGCGTTTTATAACCCAAGTCGAGTTGTTTTTAAGCTGCTCTTCAAACGTATCTCCTACGAAATTTGAGTGCGCAAAAGCCGCTTCTTGCATCCAAACAAGATAGTATGCGTTGTTTGCGTGGTTGTTTATGTCTATGGCCTCTTTGCCTACTTTAAATTTGTAGCTAAAAATTCTCATATTTGTCCTTTTGTTTGATACAATTGTAACTCAAATTTTTAAAAAGGCGGTTTTATGAAGAGCTCTTGGGATAAAAAAGCGGCTAATTACTCAAGATATGAGGGCGAACTTAGCGAATTTCAGCGAGGATTTTTTAATAAACTTGATGAGTTTGGTATAGATTTTAATGATAAAACACTTATAGATGTAGGGTGCGGAACAGGTGTTTATACTCTGTATCTATCAAATTTGTGTAGAAACGTAACAGGACTCGATCTCTCGACTAAGATGCTTGAGTGCATGAGAGAGGATGCTGATAAATTTGGTGTGTCAAATTTAAGAGTAGTTGAGAGCAGTTGGGATGACTTTAATGAGGATAATATTTACGATATCGCTTTTAGCACGATGAGTCCGGCGATAAACAGCATAGAAGGGCTTGATAAATTTATTCGCACCGGCAAAAAGCGAGTTTTTATGTGGTGGAATAAGCAAAGACATTCGAGTGTGCTTGAGAGATTTTATAAAATTTACGGAGAACGTCAGTGGAGCGAGAGATTGCCTTACTTTGAATACCACTTGGATATGTTAAAAATTCCTGTCAAGTCACATGTTTTTAATGAAGTGAGAACAAGGGATATAAGTCTTGAAAAAATGTATGAAGATATGATCTGGCATTTAGAGATCGGAAATCTCAAATTTAATAAACAAAAGGTAAAAGATGAGCTTTTGAGCATTTGCAAAGATGGAAAAGTAACGGAAACAGTAACATCTTCAATGAAGCTTTTGGTATTTTAGGCTATAATTTAGTAGAAATTTATTAAGCAAGGTCTTATAAGTAATGTCAAGGCTTTTTATATTATTTTTTATATTCATAGAATTTTGCCTAGCTTCACAATTTACACCTATCAAACCTTTGTATTATGATAAACAAAAGGCTGAGCTGGGTAAAAGTTTATTTCAAGATACTAGGCTTAGTGCAAGTGGAACTGATTCTTGTGAGAAATGTCATAATCTATATTGGAACTCAAGCGGCACTAGTGTAAAAAATATAAAAATATCATTTAAGCAGACATTAAATTCTCCTACTGTTTTAAATTCTGCTTTGAATTATTTATTTTTTAAAGACGGAAGAGTTAAAGATATCAGAGAACAAGTGATTGAAAGCATAGTCGACATAAATCAGCTGGGTAGCAGTGAAAAGCTTGTTGTAGAAAAGGTAAGTTTAAATCCTCATTATAAACATAAATTTAAAACTCTTTATAAAGATGGGGTTACTTTCAATAATATAGTTGATGCTATAGTAAATTTTCAAAAGGCTTTATTAACTCCAAATTCAAAATTTGATAAATTTATAAGCGGAGATAAAGCTGTTTTTTCAGAAGATGAAAAAAAAGGATTTGAGCTTTTTAAAAAAGCAGGCTGTATCAATTGTCATAGCGGAGTAAATTTGGGTTCTAATGTATATTATGATATGCAGCTTGATTGTAATTTAGACCAAAATGTAACTAATATTGGCAAATATAAAGTACCCGGACTAAGAAACATATCAAAGACCGCTCCGTATTTTTATGATGGAACCTGTTATGATTTAAGAGAGACGATAGGGCATATTGCTAACTTAAGAATGCAAAATAAAATAAATCAAGAACAAATAGAGTTGATATATAAATTTTTACTAACTCTAGATGGCGATAATCCGGAAATTTTAAAATGAGAAATAAAATTGTATTATATAAAGTTCTATTTTTAATTATGTTTTTAAATATATTTATCGGTGGAATGATAGTATATAAGGCAAACGAAAATGTAAATTCTAGCTATAGTCTAAAAGAATCGGTAATAAATTTAATAGATATAAATAGAGATATAGACTTTATGCTGGGTAAAACATTCCTATACTCTGATTATGATAGACTTATGGAACTTCTTGCGAATTTTGATAATGGCTTAAAAGATACTTTAAGGATGCAAAACTTACATGCTTTTAGAGAAATTGTTTCCGGTATGAAATTTTTTCAAGACATTAAGCAAACATTTAAAAAGAAAGTCGAACTTATAGATAAATTTAATTCAACCGCCATATTTGCAAATTTGATCTATGATGACATACTTTTTAGCTCGTTTGAAGAGTTAAAACATAGTAAGTATTTTAATACTATAATGTCAAATATATTGCTATTTAAATATGACATCAATACCGATTTGAGTAAAACAAAAGAACTTGTAGCCAAAAATTTATCAGAGAACAATCTAAATCAAAATGATATTAAATTTTTAAAAAATGCCAGCAGGCTTATAGAATATTATGAGAGTGCTCAAGGTATTTTTAAACGTATTCAAGAACTTTATATGGAAAAAGAGCTTAGTATATTGATGAATGGAAATAGAGCCTATATGAACATAGCTGCTACTAATTTAAAAAATCTGACTATGCTGTTTTTTGCGCTTATAGGAATATCAATATTTTTGATCTATTTGGCTTATTCAAAAACTAAGAGCATATTAAAATATCTAAATGACTTGCAACAAGCTACCGACAATAGCTTTAGCTCAATAGTTTTTACAGATCTAAATACTAAGATAAAGTATGTAAATAAGATATTTGAACAGACCACAGGCTATCATCTTGAAGAGGTTGTTGGTAAAGATGCTAATATTTTAAAATCTCATCAACATAGCAGTGAATTTTATAAAAGCATTACAAATTCCTTGAAAAATAATCAGGTTTGGGAGTGTGATGAGTTAATAAGTTTAACCAAAGATAAAGATTTGTTGATAGAAAAAGTAATGTTCTTACCGTTGTTTGATGCCGATGGTAATAAGGACGGATATCTGTCGGTAAAACTTGACAAGACAAAAGAGGTTATGATAGAAAAAGAGCTTAAGGAAAAAGAAGAAAAGCTAAGAGACATGGCGTTTTTTGATAACTTAACCGGCTTTGGTAGCTATTTTGCCCTTACTCAAAAGCTTAACGAGTATCCAAGCGGAATGCTTATATATGTAAATATTAGTCACTTTGTGGATTTTAGATTTTTTTACAAGACTCAAACGGTGGATCTTATTATAGAGTCCTTTGCCAAAACTATAAAGCTTTGTATAGATACTTATGATATACCAGCATCTATATATAGAGTTCAGTTAGATGAGTTTTGTATTTGGTACGACGGAGAGTCTGTCGAGAGAGATATAAAAAATATACGGGATTATTTTAAAGGAAATAATCTATCTATTGTCGTGGATGACAGAAAAGAATTTATACCAAACATCAAGATGATCATAGGTGTTAGTCTTGATAGGGATACTATTCAAACTAACCGTCTTACTCAAGCTATGCTTGCTCACTATGAGGCTACCAATAGTGGTGAACCCGTAGTGTATTATAATGAAAATAGCTCTGTAGAGCAGCAGTATTATCAAAACCAGATAATGTCAAGAATTATAGAATATGCTATATATAACGATACTGTTATAGTTGAGTGTCAGGGCATATATGATATATCTTCAGACTCAGATAGTGAGCCAAAGGCAAACTATTATGAAGTTTTGGTTCGCCTTGTGGATGAAAATGGCAAAATTCGTTATCCTGGCGAATTTTTAGATATTGCTAAGAAAATTTCTTTATATAATGATATAACTAAAAAAGTTATAGGTCATGTATTTAGACTTGTGGAGAGATTCCCTAAAATTAGATTTTCAATGAACCTATCAAATAGCGATATAGCAAATGTTCAGATTAGAGATATGATAGAGCAAAAGCTTAAAATTTGCTCATACCCAGAAAACGTCTATTTTGAAATTTTAGAATCAGAAGGTGTAGATGACTATGAGGCGGTGAATTTGTTTATAAATAAAATTCATAGCTATAACTCCAAAATTTCAATTGATGATTTTGGAAGCGGATATTCTAATTACTATAGGATTTTAGAACTTGATATAGACACTATAAAGATAGACGGCTCTATCATCAAAAAGCTTCCATTTGATAAAAACGCTAGATATCTAGTTCAAACTATTATAGATTTTGCCAATAGACAAAAGTATAATGTGGTTGCCGAGTTTGTAAGCTCTCCTGAAATTTTAGCTGAGGTTAAAAAATTTGGCATAAAGTATGCTCAGGGATATCTGCTGGGTAAACCCGTTTCGCCTGACAATATCAAGCCTTAATACCTTTGTCGAATATCTTTCTTGTAAAGAAAACGAAAAATAGAAAAGATGCGAAGATTAAAGCATAAAATATATAGCTCATAATAGGTTTTGATCCGGTTTCACTGTTTTTAAGCTCTTTTATTGAAACAGCATTTCTAAATTTATCTAATACTGTTATTCTCCATCCATAGTATTTTATCTGCACTTTCTTTTGGCTTATCGCAAAACTTTGCGCCATTGCTTGAAGATCGGCTGAATTAAATTTTAAATAAAATGGAAAACCAAATCCGGTATCCTCGTTTCTGTATGTCATTACTTTTGTGCCATTTATCTCTTGAGTGTATATGAAATATACATCTCTAGTCGGTCCATCCGCAGGATTTTCTCCACTTATTAGACCGTCCTTATCCACTCTTTTTACCTCTCCTCCGGTTATCAGAGCCGTTTCGTAATGCGGAAAAGAGTAATTTACTATGATGGCTAAGATTAGATGAGCTATTAAAGCAATTGTTATTAGAAGTTTTTTGGTTGATTTGCGTAAAATTTCTTGAAAAGACATATTTTTCCTTTTTTGATTTTTTAGTATTTTACAATATAAGTGTGAATTTGATATTTTTTCAAATTAAATTCAGCAAAAATCTACTAAACAAATTTTAAAATATAAATATTATTTTTATGCAGGTTTAAATTTTATGAGAAGAGTCGTTTATATAAGTATAGATGATACCGATGAGATAGGATATCCTAAATCTACCGGAATACTTGCCGAGATGATTGCTGAATTTATAGATAGTAATTTTTCACCATGCTCTTTCGTGAGTCGTCATCAACTCTTTATAGATGAGCGAATAAATTATACCTCACACAATAGCTCCATGTGCTTTACGACACATTTAGATGAAAATGAGTTCGTTAAAGTAATTAAATTTGCAGAAAAACTACTAATAGACGAGAGTGCTCCTAGCTCTGAGCCGGGATTCGCGATAGCTTTTGAAGATGAAATTTCAAACATAAATGAGTTTATAAAATTTGGCAAGAGAGCAAAATGCGAATATATAACAAAAGATGAAGCTTACAGTGAGGCGTCCAGACAAAATATATATCTAAAAGAGCTTAAAAACACAGGCCAAGATGTCAAAAGATGAGATGAGCGTAAAAGAGCTTTTGGATTTAGGCTTTTGCGATGAGGTTTTGGATGAAAATTTTAATCTCGTTGATAAAAACGAAAAGATACTGACAAAATCGAAACTAAAGTTGATAGTTAAAAATTTTAAAGCGGTTTTGCTTGTGAAATCTGATAAAAATGGAAAATTTATTCCATACGATATAGAAGAGCTTAGAGAATTTTAATGGATAAATTTCAAAATTTTAGCTTAGATGGAGTTTTTTTATTTGGCAAATTTTCTTATGAAAATGCTAGACAAATAGCAGTAAAGTGTGAGTTTTTTACAACTGATAGCGGCGAGGATGAACTTGTAGATAGTGATCCAAAGAGTTGCTATAACTGTCTTTTTAGAAGATGGAGCAAGGAGAGCTTTGAATGTTTAAAATTAAGATAGTTTATAAATTTTTACTTATTGTATTCTTGTTTTTAGGAATCTCTATTTTGACATATTCGGGATTTAAATTTGCAAATGGGGACTACACGGAATTTTTTATGAGTTTGCATAAAATTTGTGGTTTTAGTATCGCTGTAATCGCTGTTTTGCATATAATTATAAAGAGAAGAAAGCTAGTAAAGCTTGCAAATGAATTTTTAGATGTGATTTTGAAACGAAAAAATCCATCCTATTGCAATATGGATAGACTTATTATGGCTCTTGAAGACCACACTATAAGTAGTGTCGCAAGTATTTTAAATTTAGATGCTGACGAGTTGGTTGAAATCCTAAGAAAGGGTGAAGTGAGGCTAAATAGCAAGGAGCAGACTCTAAGACAAATTGCCAAGCTAAACGATGAGAAGATTTTTTATGCTCTTGTTTTGATTATAGAGAGGAAATTTGTCGGAAAGAGCTTGGACTTAAAAAGCTGCAATATATAGCCTTATTCATAAATCTTCTACAGGTTATATTTATAAATTAATTCAGTATTTTTTGTTTTAGCTACTTTTAAATATTTATAAAATAAAATTATTTTTTAATATTTTATATTTTTAAATGTGCTATTAATCGTATTTTTAAAAATATAAAAAATATATAATAGGAGTTTAAATGAAAAAAACAGCTTTGATTGCTTGTAGTGTCGCTTTGGCGCTTCATGCCGAAGTTTTTGAGCTTGGTCAGGTAGAAGTCGTATCTAAACTTGTAGGAGGTAGCCAAAAAAGCGATACCAACGTAGTTGTGGTAGATAGTGAGCAGATGCAAAAAAATCAGGTTAAGAGGCTATCTGAAGTAGCTTATATGACACCTGGTGTTTATGTAGATAAAAAAGGCCCAAGAGCGGAGCAGAATTTTTATGTTCGCGGCTTTGACGCTCGTAGAGTTCCGCTTTTTATAGATGGAATACCTGTTTATAATCCATACGATGGAAACTCGGATTTTGGAAGGTTTACTACTTTTGATCTATCTCGTATAGATATCTCTAAGGGTTCAAGTTCTGTTCTTTATGGTCCAAATACTATGGGTGGAGCCATAAATCTTATATCCAAAAAGCCTACCAAAGAGTTTGAGAGTAGTATAGGATATGGCGTTGAGCTTGGCAAGAGCAGCAAAACTATAGGAAATAACATTGATTATAGTATAGGAACTCGTCAGGAACTATTCTATGTGCAAGCTGGCTTAAGCTTTATGGAAGATAATAGTCAACAGCTTTCAAGTGACTTTGTAAAAGACGCTAAAGGTAACGAAGATGGCAATAGACGCGAAAAATCTGTTCAAAGAGATAGAAAAGTGCATATTAAGGCCGGCTTTACTCCAAATCAAACTGATGAATATGCTATAACATATATCAATCAAAAGGGCGAAAAAGAGCAGCCTCCTTATGCAGGAAGATATCCTAAGGATAAGGTAGCCAATAGATTTTGGGACTGGCCTATGTGGGATAAAGAGAGCGTTTACTGGCTTTCTCATACAGAATTTGGCAAGCTTTATTTGAATACAAAGGCTTTTTATGACACATATAAAAACGATTTGAATTCATATAAGGATAAGACCTATACTAAAAAAACTTTTGGTAGCCATTATAAAGACTACTCATACGGATTTGGCCTTGAATTAGGCGGCGATATAGCAGATAATAATACTCTTAAATTTGCTACAAGTTATAAATTTGATGAGCATAAAGAGCATGATGATGGCGAGCCGGTGCAAACATATCAAGACAAGACCTATATGTTTGGCCTTGAAAATACTTATAGATTTAGCGATATGACAAGATTGGTTTTGGGTGTTAGCTATGATACTAGAGATGCTATAAAGGCGCAAGAGTACGGCAAACCGCTATCTGGAGGCAAGAATAGATTATTTGACTTTGAAGTCGGCAAGAGACACTCTTTTAACTATCAAGCCGCCATTAAACATAGCTTTGATGGAATGGATGAGTTAAGTTTAAGCTATGCAAAAAAGACATATTTTCCTAGTATGAAAGAGAGATATAGCGAAAGATTTGGAAGAAATACCCCAAACCCATTCTTAAAACCTGAAATAGCAAATCACTATGAATTAGGTTATGCAAGAAGCTTTGGCGATACTCTAAGACTTGAAGGTTCGGTCTTTTACTCAAAAGTTAAAGATGCCATAGGCAATGTTATGTTAAAAAATAAGACAAGACAAGCTCAAAACGTGGATAAAGCAGAGTATAAAGGCTTTGAGCTAGGAGCCACTTATTTTGCTACAGATAGCTTGGAGATTGGAGGAAACTACTCATATATTAGTGCAAAATATAAAAACAAAAATGAGAAAATTTACGATCTTCCAAAACACAAAGCGTTTGCTTATGTAGATTTTAAAATTTTGCCTAAATTTAGCGTTTATGCATCTGAAGAGATTGTATCTAGCAGATATTCAGGATCTTATGAGGATACTAAGCTAAATGGGTTTGGTTTGACTCATGTTAAATTTATTTATAAGCCGACAGAAAATTTAAGTATAGATGCGGGTGTATCAAATTTATTTGATAAAAACTACGAGTATAGAGAGGGATTTCCTGAAGAAGGTAGGGTATTTTTCTCTAATATTAAATATAAATTTTAATATTTTAAGGGCTTAAAGATAGTATTTTAAGCCCTTTTTATAGTTATTTAGTTTTATATTTTAGTAATATAAAAGGGTAAATTAACTACGATTTTTAAAATTAAATAAAGGCTTTATCATGCTAAAAAAGATTCTGATTTCACTATTGGTATGTCTAAATTTCGCCTTTGCTATGAGTAGTTCGGAGATAGATCAGTTTATCTCTCAAAATAGCAGAGATTTTGAAATTTTAACTAAGGAACCGACTCGTGTATATGCAAGCAATCCTACGCTTTTATATCTGCTGTATGCCCTTACTCCTGAAAAAATTAGCGGTGTAAATTTCGAGTGGAATAATTACGAAAGACCTTATTTAAAAGATTACGTCTTAACCCAGCCTGTAGTCGGTGGATTTTTCGGACAGGGTAAAATTCCAAACGTAGAGATGCTTTTGCGTCTTGATCCTGAGTTGATATTAGTAAATGCAAGCTCAAAAAATGTCAAAAAGATGACAGAAATTTTTGGCTCTATCAAAAAACCAATGCTATATTTGAGTGGAACTAGTTTAGAGGACTATCTAAAAAGCTGGCAAATTTTAGGCAAGGTTTTAAATAGAGAGCAAAGAGCCAAAGAGTTGATTGATTACGCGCAAAATTCTATAAATTTAAGTGGCAAGATCAATGAATATCTAAAAACAAACAATATTAAAAAGCTTAGAATATACTACGCTCAGGGCTCAGATGGATTATCTACGGAGTGTGAGGGTTCGCAGCACGCGATCTTAATACCGTTAAGCGGCACAGAGGTCGTGCATAAGTGCGAAAAAGAAAGCAGTGCTTATGGGCGCGTTAAAGTGAGCTTTGAGCAGGTTTTAAAGTATCAGCCGGATATGATTTTAGTCTATGAAAGAGATTTTTACGACAAAATTTACAGCGATCCTAAATGGGCCTTGCTTGACGCGGTAAAAAATAAAAAAGTATATTATATCCCTAGAGAGCCATTTAGCTGGTTTGATCGTCCGCCTTCATTTATGAGATTTTTGGGCATCAAATGGCTTATTAATTTAGCCTATCCCGAAGCGTTTAAATTTGATATAGTAAGTGAAGCTCGTGAATTTTATAAGCTATTTTTAGGGCTTGAGCTAAATGATGAGCAGATAGGAAAAATTCTAGGCAAGAGCAGATAGATGAGTAAAAAATCCTTTTTATTGTTGCTCTCTTTGCTGATATTATTTATTTTTGGTTCGTTGTTGCTTGGCAAATACGGCTTTAGCGCAAGCGAATATATAAGATATTTTGTAGCAGTTTTAAAGGGCGAAAATTTAGAGGATTATAAGATCATTCATACTTTAGTAACTGAAATTCGTTTGCCTCGTATTATAGCATGCTTGCTCATAGGGGCAAGCCTTGCAATCTCAGGTGCCGCATATCAGGCGATGTTTGTAAATCCTTTGGTTTCCCCATCTATTTTAGGAGTTTTAAGTGGAGCCGGATTTGGTGCGGCTCTTGGTATGTTTTTTAGACTAAACGAAGTCTTGATTCAGCTTAGCACTTTTGTATTTGGGTTTCTTGCAGTTATTTTCGCACTTCTTATTTCAGCTCTTTACTCACGCTCCGGAAGCGTGATAGTCTTGGTTCTCGGAGGCGTTATTAGCGGTTCGCTTTTTACATCCTTGCTTTCTGTTTTAAAGTATGCCGCAGATCCTAACGATACCTTGCCAAATATCACATATTTTTTGATGGGAAGCTTGAGCTTTGCTTCTAAAAGCTTTATGGAGCTATCTATATTGCCCATGTTTATCGGTGTTTTATTGCTTGCATTTTCCGGTAAATATCTAAATGCTTTAAGCCTTGGAGAAGAGGAGGCGAAGAGCCTTGGCATAAATGTATTTAAGGTAAAAATTTTTGTTATTTTAGTCGCTACTTTTGTAAGTGCTTTAAGTGTAACTATCGCTGGAATTATTGGCTGGATAGGACTTATCACTCCTCATATAGCAAGATTCGTTTACGGAGCCGATAACCGCTCCGTACTTACGGCTTCAGCTCTGATAGGGGCTATATTTTTACTATTTTGCGATAGCTTTTCAAGGCTTATTTTTACCTTTGAAATTCCAATCGGTATAGTAACATCTCTCTTTGGAATTCCTATGTTTATCTTAGTGCTTAGACGCGCTAAAAAGAGCTTTTGATGTTGGTAGAGGTTAAAAATTTAAAATTTGCGTATAAAAAACGCACTATTTTAGATGGATTAAATTTTATTATCAACGAAGGCGATACTTTAAGCATTTTAGGTGCAAATGGAAGCGGTAAAAGCACTCTTTTACGTATTATGTTAGGCTTTTTAAAATTTGAAGGCGAAGTAAAAATAGCGGGAAAAAATGTAAGCGAATATTCAAAGAATAGTTTGGCCAAGATAATTGCTTATATACCTCAAACTCATGCGCTAAGCTATGATTATACGGTATTTGACATAGCGCTTATGGGTGCTCTTTGCAGGACTCCGTTATTTTCAAATTTTAGTAAAAATGATAAAATTTTAGCCGAAAACGCTCTTGAAAAGATGGGTGTTTTGCATCTTAAAGATGAACCTTACACAAGAGTAAGCGGTGGTGAAAGGCAGCTAACTTATATCGCTCGCACATTAGTTCAGGGTGCAAAAGTGATATTTATGGATGAACCTACTAACGGACTTGACTTTGGAAATCAGATTAAACTTTTAGAGATGATCAGGTTGCTAAGAGATGAGGGATATACCTTTGTTCAAACTACACACTATCCCAAACATGCTAAATTTGTTTCAAATTTAGTGCTATTTTTAAAGGATGGTAAAATTTTAGAATTTGGCGATAGCGATAGCCTAATAAATTCTAAAAATATTGATAAAATTTACGGAATTGATTACGAACAATACAAGGATAAATTATGATTTTAAAATCAAACTACGACAAAATCGATTTTAACGAACTATATAAAGAGCAAAAATCTAAAAGTTCTTTCGGTAAAAAACTAGTCAAAGATTGGGATAAAAAGGCTCCAAGCTTTAATGAAGCGGTATTAAAGAGCCAGTATGTCAAGGATTTCATTTCAAAAATAGATTTTAACGAGGCTGACTCTTTGCTTGACTTTGCTTGCGGTGCGGGAGCTTTAAGTGTTGCTGCAGCCGGTAAAATCAAGCAAATTTACGGATATGATTTTTCACCTAAAATGCTTGAGTTTGCAATTCGGAATGCCAAAGATTTTGGTCTTACCAATGTTAAATTTGCTCAAAAGGCATTCGAAGATGATTGGAGCGATGTGCCAGAATGCGATATAGTTTTTGCATCGCGTTGCCTTGAAGTTGATGATATAAAACCGATTTTAACAAAACTTCTTTCAAAGACTAAGCGTACTCTTTATATCACTTTTAAAGTAGGCGGAAGTTTTGTGGATGAGGACATTTTAGAGGTTATTGAGCGTGATGTAGAGCAAAAACCTGATTTTGTATATCTAGTTAATATACTCTTTCAAATGGGTTATTTGCCGACGATTGATTATATAAAAAGTATTTGTAGTTCCGGTGCTCCTCAAAGCGCAGAGGAGTTGATTCGAAAGACCGAGTGGAGTCTTGGTAACGATCTAAACCAAGATGAAATTTTAAAGCTTAAAGATTATTTTAATAGTAATAACTCATGCCGTTCCCAACAATCCATGGATTGGGCTTTTATCAGAGTTGACGTATAACACTTAGTGTCTGTCTTTACAACAGACACTAATATAAAATCATATAAATTATTAAGCACCGATAATAATCTGGCTTGCTTTGATAACCGCAACTACATCATCGCCGGCTTTAAGAGCCAAGCTTTTTGTGGATTCGTTTGTGATGATAGCGCTTAGCTTATCTTCGCCTGCTATCTTGATGTCTATCTCTGAATTTACCGCACCCTCTTTAACGCTAACGACTTTACCTTTGATTTGGTTTGTTGCGCTTAGTTTAAGCTCGTTGTTGCCTTTTGCAACGATGATGCTTGAAGCTTTGAAAAGATAAACTACCTTTTTGCCTACTTTAAGATCAAGAGCTTTCTCTGAATCAACAGTTACTGTAGCTTTTACTGTCTCGCCACCTTTTAGCTTACCTACGATTAGTGAGTTAACCACACCTGTTTTTACTTCAACGATCTCTGCTTGAAGTTGATTTCTTGCGCTAAATGACATGTTAAATCCTTTGTTTTTAGTTTGATTTTTAAATCTTGGTGAAATCTTAACAGCCTAAACTTTGGCAAAACTTAAAATAAAATTATATAGAAAAATAATTTAATTTGATTTTTGATAATACTTTAAAAGCTTCGTAAATTCGCGATCTTATCACTAAAATGTTTAAAATAAATATTTCAAATTTAAAATTTAAATATAAATTCAGACAGCTAAAATCGGTTTAATTATATAAATTATTTTGGCTCTATTAAAATACTTCATTGATATTTCTTGGCAAAAAATACTAAGCTTAATCGTTATAACTGTAAAAAACACTAAAGATATACTATGAATTTAAAAAGTCATTTACATCGATTGCTAATTTCGGACTTTATACAATATTTAGTTACATTTTTTGGAATCTAAAATATCATAATCAACACTATATTTTAACAGAGCCATTATTTTAAATTCGAGTTATTTAATAAGAAATTTGGCTCATTGAAAGATAGATCGACGGCTTTTAGAAGTCAAATTTAACTCCAAAGCCGTCAGTGTATATTAATTAAATAGGTAAAACCCTGATATTTTGGCTTAAATTTTCTTGTAGCACGTTTTCGATCGCATATAGCGTTCCACCCGAACCGCTTGCGCATCCCGAGCAAGCCCCAAGATATCGGATGTAGATATCGATAATTCCTTTGTCGTTTTTCTTGATATCAAGAATTTCCATATTTCCGCCGTCCATCATAAGCATAGGGCGAATTTCGGCATCTATAACCGCTTCAACCGCTTTAAGCTGACCTACTACCGTAAGTTCTTCAAATGCCAAATCGCTATCGTTTCCTGAAATTTTAGCATCCGCGATGGCTTTTAGCTTCTCAGCTTCCATTTGAGCCCTAGTTTCTGCTAGGATATCAATCAGATAATACTCTCTTTTTTCGTGTCCGCCCGGCTTAATGCAGGATTTACAAAATGCACCTGCTTTGGTGTATTGAGTTATCTCTTCGACCGTTTTTAAGTCATTCATTCTGATTACATCGCGAATCGTGCCAAGACTTATTCTGGCGCATTCGCACACTATGATCTCATCTTCAAAATCCTCGGGATTTACTCCCTTATAGCTTGCCGCAGCCGCCTTGATGACATCATAAGCCATTACCGAGCAGTGCATTTTTTGAGGTGGGACGGCAGGAGTTTCAGGATCGTCTCTCATCGCCTTTTCCACGTCTATATTTGTGATCTTTACCGCCTCATCGACCGTCTTTCCGATACAAAGCTCAGCCATAGTATCAGAGCTTGCTATAGCCGTTCCACAGCCGAAGCTTTTAAATTTCGCGTCCATGATGATATCTGTTTTTTCATCAACCAACCAATAAAGCCTCACTGCATCGCCGCAACTTTCTGCGCCAAAATCGGCGATTATAAGTTTACCGCCACGCTCTTTTGCTTCTTCTTCAGTTATTTGTCCCATATTGCGAGGGCTGTTCATTAGGTCTTGAACTTTTTGTGAGTATTCATCCCAAATCGAGCCGCCGATTAAATCGTGTTTTGCCATTTTATTCCTTTTGAGGCTTGTTTAGCAACTTGGCTAAATCAGCTCCTTCTTTTTAAATTTATAAATTTATTAAAGCCCGCTTACGTGCCAATCCGGCGTATAAGCAAACGTACTTGAAATCGCTCTTAATCTTTCAACCGCTTTTTTGATATGCACTATCGCGTAATCAATCTCTTCTTCGGTGTTAAATCTTGAAAGAGATAGCCTTAAAGCCGTGTGCGCAAGCTCCTTATCAGCGCCGATCGCTTCCATTATAGGATTGCTCTCAAGCGTTTCGCTCGCACAAGCAGAACCCGTAGAAGCCGCAATACCAGCTTGGTTTAAATCCCAAAGCATAGCTTCGCCTTCAACACCTTTAACTGCAGCCAAAATAGTGTTTGGCAAGCGATGAGCCCTATCTCCCACAACTGAAATTTCAGGAATTTCAAGTAGAGCGTCTTCAAGTTTGTCTCTTAATTTTCTAACGTGTAAATTTTCAAACTCCATTAGTTTGTTGCTATTTTCCAGCGCTTGCGCCATGCCTACGATACCTGCTACGTCAAGCGTTCCGCTTCGTCTACCGCCCATATGCTCGCCTCCGTGAAGCAAGCTGGTAAGCGGCTGAGAATTTTTGATATAAAGACCGCCGATGCCTTTAGGTCCATGAAATTTGTGCGCAGAAAAACTCATAAAATCCATATTTATATCTTGCACGTCTATTTTTATCTTGCCGACCGTTTGTGTGGCATCGGTGTGAAAGAGCGCGCCGTATTCGTGCGCTATAGCCGCAAGCTCCTTAACGGGAAAAATTGTCCCCGTTTCGTTATTTGCCCACATTACGCTTACAAGTGCGGTTTTTTCATCTATCAAATTTCTTAAATCGTTTGGATCTAAAAGCCCGTTTTCATCAACTGGAATGTGGCTTACTCTTATGCCAAATTGCTTCAAAAATTCGCATGCCGCGCCAGTCGCCGGGTGTTCTACGGAACTGATTATGATATGATCTTTGTCTTTATTTAACATATGATCAAAAAATACGCCTTTTATAACCCAGTTATTACTCTCTGTCGCGCAACTTGTTACGATGATATCGTCTTTATCTCTGGCGTTAAAGGCCGTATAAAGCTGATCCATTGCGCGGCGCAAAGCAGGGTGAGTTTCGCTGCCAAATCTGTGAAGCGAGTTTGGGTTTCCATATTTTTCGCAATAAAACGGTTTCATGAGCTCGAAAGCTTCAGGATCAACCATCGTAGTTGCGTTGTTATCTAAATAAACTCTCAAATTTTTGCCTTTTAATTAGGATAGATTTTATCCTTTTTTATTTTTTCAGGATATTATAACAAATTGCATAAAATTTAGTTTAAAATTTAGGCTTAATTTTTTCAAATTTGGGATGATTTTGATATTGAATTTATATTGAAATTCTTTATCAATTTACTATTTATTCGAAGTTTAAGCTGTCTTGGCTTCTCTTTAAGACGCAATGCTTTTAAAATTAATTGATTTTCTTAAGTTTTGCAAAGCAAAATTCTTAAAATTTGCCGGTTTTATAAAATCTATCTTTAGTAAAACAGTCTATCGTAAAACCTTGCGCTATCACCACACGCTTCGCTGGTTTGAAATAAAAACTCGCCACTTTTTTTATTTGAAAAGACGTTAAAATACATATTTTTAATCGAGGTATTTGAAGCGACCGTCTCTTGAAATTTTGAGTAAAAAATTAAGTTTAGCGAAACAGCCTATTTAATGTATAAATTTATTTCTAAAATTTTGTAAAGATTAGATTTAGTTTATCTCCCTTAACATCGCCTCGCTTCTTTCAAAGCTAAAGCCCTCATCCTCATCTTGCTTTAAAAATTCATTTATAAATTCGCGTTTTGATATGGCGGTATCAAGCTCCTTGTCGTTGCCTTTTTGATAAGCTCCGATGCGAAGTAAAATTTCATTTTCTTTTATTAGCGAATAAAACCTCTTAAATTTAGCCACGTTTGCCTTGTGTTCAGGCGTGATTAGATCGTTCATCACACGCGAAGCCGAGTTTAGGATATTTATCGGCGGATAAATTCCAAAGTCCGTTAGCTCTCTGCTTAGCACGATGTGACCGTCCAGTATCGAGCGGCTTTGATCGGCTATCGGATCGCTCATATCATCTCCGTCAACCAAAACCGTAAAAAACGCCGTGATAGAGCCTTTGCCTTCCTCTTTGCCCGCCCGCTCCATTAGCTGCGGAAGTAGCGTAAGCACGGAAGGCGGATACCCCTTAGACGTAGGCGGCTCGCCAAGCGCTAGCCCTATCTCGCGCTGCGCCATGGCAAATCTCGTCACGCTATCCATGATAAATAGCACATCCTTGCCTTGGTTTTTGAAGTATTCCGCTACGCTCATAGCGCAAAACGCACCATATTTTCGCATAAGCGGGCTATCATCGCTTGTTGCTACGATTAGAACCGTACTACTTAGATCGCCGTGCAAGTTCTTTTCGATAAATTCAGGCACCTCACGACCTCTCTCGCCAATGAGTGCTACTACTTTAACAGGCGCTTCGGAATTTTTTACTATCATTCCCATTAGAGTGCTTTTACCAACTCCGCTTCCTGCAAAAATTCCAAGCTTTTGCCCTTTACCGCAGGTTAAAAGCGCGTCTATACTCTTAACTCCGACGCTAAAAATTTCATTTATAAGACCTCTTTTCATCGCGTCAATCGGAGCTTTCATGATGGGCACAAACTCATCCGTGTATATAGCACCTTTGCCGTCTTTTGGGCTCATAAATGGATCCACAACACGTCCAAGTAGAGCGTCACCGACCGGAATTTTCATGCCTTGGTCGCTAAGATAGACAAGATCGCCTATCTTGTAGCCCTCGACAAAGCCAAATGGCGAGATGACAGCGCTATCTTGATTGATCTCAGTTACCATACCAAGACCTCTTTTGCTTTTGTCGCGCGCTACGATCTGGACGATATCGCCAATACTTGGACGAAGCCCGGAAATTTCAATAGTAGTTGATGAAATTTTATTTATCACTCCAAAGACGTTTGAAAGGGATAAATTTGAGTTTAGCTTGGATTTTAGACGCTGTAAACTCACTAGAATCTCACCTCTTTTGGCGAATTTATAAGAGCGAAAAACTCTCTTCTGGTATCTGCGTTTTTGATAAAAATTCCTCTTAACGCCGAAGTCGTGGTGGTTGAGTTTATCTTTTCAACTCCTCTCATCTCCACGCACATATGCCTTGCTTCTATCACCACGCCAACGCCTTTTGGTTTGATAACTTCTTGAATCGCGCTTGCGATCTGTTCGGTCATCTGCTCTTGAATTTGAAGCCTTCTTGCAAAGATATTTACCATGCGAGGAAGTTTGCTAAGCCCCACAACTTTGCCGTCTGGTATATACGCCACATGAACGCGCCCGATTATAGGAAGCAGATGATGCTCGCAAAGGCTATAAAATTCAATATCTCTCATCAAAACCATTTCGTTGTTTGAACTTTCAAAAAGCGCGTCGTTTAGCACCTCTTTTGGATCTTGTTCATAGCCTTGAGTTAGAAATTTAAACGCCTTAAAAACTCTTTCGGGAGTTTTGATAAGACCTTCTCTATTTACGTCCTCTCCGATTATCTCAAGCATGTTTTTAACCGAATTTTCAAAGCTAATTTTTTGCTGATTTTCTTGCATTTTTGATTTCCTTAAAATTTAGCCACATTTTACATTAAAGCGCCTTTTGCATTGATAAATTTCAAATTTATACAACTAATAAGGAAAAATTTGATATATTCATTAGAAAATTTTTATTTTTAAAAGGAAATAAATGGAACTCAAAACCAAAGTTATAGACACTGCCAACGCTTCGGTAACGGCTAAAATCTCAAGCGAAGAGATAAAATCAAAGCTTGAAAATCTTGCTAAAAAAGCAGCTAAAAATATGAAAATGGAAGGCTTTAGAGTTGGTAAAGTGCCTGTAAATTTAGTCTTAAAAAGATACGAAAAAGAGCTAACCAGCGATGCGGAACAAGACGCTTTAAAAGATCTTATAGACGCCGCTTTAAAAGAGCTTAATAGAAAAACAGATGAGGTTATCGGCGAGCCGATGTTTATAAAATTCGAAAGAGAAGAGGGCGCTATCGATACCGAGATAGAAATTTCATTTAAACCTGTCGTAAATTTGGACGGATATGAAGAGCTTATACCTGAATTTTCAACTCCTCGCGTTATGAAAAAAGAGATTGACGAGAAAAAAGACGAGCTTTTAAAGATGGTAGCTCCGCTTGAGAAAATTGATAAGAAAAAGCTAGAAAAAGGCGACTTTGCTAAATTTGATTTTGAAGGTTTCGTAGACGGCGTTGCGTTTGACGGCGGCAAGGCTGAAGGATATGTGCTTGAGATAGGCTCGGGTCAGTTTATACCGGGCTTTGAAGATGGAATGATCGGTCTAAAAGTCGGTGAAGAAAAAGATGTAGAAGTAACATTTCCTGCCGAGTACGGTGCGCCAAATTTAGCAGGCAAAGCGGCTGTGTTTAAAGTAAAACTACATGAAATTCAAGGTAAAAACGTAGCAAAAGAGATAGACGCGGAGCTGTTAAAACAACTTATGCCAAATGAAGAAAACGCTAGTGTTGAGCTTCTTGAAGAGAGAATCAAAGATCAAATAAGAGCTGATAAGCAGTATAAGCTAGTAAATGAAGAGCTTAAACCGAAATTCGCAGAAGCCATAGTAGAAAAGTATAAATTCGATATACCAAAAAACATCGTAGAGCAAGAGATAGATATGCAATTCCGCGGTGCATGGAACGGCTTTAGCGAAGATGAGATGAAGAGCTTTAGAGACGATAAAGACGCTCTAACTAAAAAGCGCGAGACATTCCGTGAAGATGCGCAAAAGAGCGTAAAACTAACGTTTATCATAGATGAGCTTGCTAGAAGAAGAAATGTGGCCGTAAGCGATCAAGAGCTTATCCAGGCTGTTTATTTTGAGGCTTACAGATCGGGACTTGATCCGAAACAACACCTTGAAAACTACAAAAATCAAGGAGTTTTACCGGCTATAAAAATGTCTATGATAGAAGAAAAGCTATTTAACGAGATGTTTGACAAAAAAGAAGAAAAAGCTGAAAAAGAGTCTAAAAAAGCAGCTAAAGAAAAAGACGAGCCAAAGACTGAAAAAAAGACAACAAAAAAGGCAGATAAATGAGCTATTACGTCCCATACGTAATCGAGCGAACAAGCAAGGGCGAGAGAAGTTATGATATCTACTCTCGCCTCTTAAAAGATCGTATCGTAATGCTAAGCGGAGAGATAGAAGACGGTATAGCCTCTTCTATTGTGGCTCAAATGCTGTTTTTAGAGGCCGAAGATCCAGATAAAGATATCTACTTATACATAAATAGCCCCGGCGGAGTTATCACAAGCGGTTTTAGTATATATGATACGATGAACTACATAAAACCCGATGTTTGCACGATCTGCATAGGTCAAGCCGCGTCTATGGGGGCTTTTTTGCTAAGTTGCGGAACTCCCGGAAAAAGATATGCGCTTCCAAATTCTCGCATCATGATACACCAGCCCTTAGGCGGCGCTAGAGGACAAGCGACTGATATAGAGATACAAGCGAAAGAAATTTTGCGTATGAAAGAGATTTTAAACTCTATTTTGGCTAAGAATACAGGTCAAAAACTAAGCAAGATTGCCAAAGATACCGATCGCGACTTTTTCATGAGTTCGTTTGAAGCCAAAGAGTATGGGCTAATCGATAAAGTTTTGGAGAAAAGCTTTAAATAACGAGGTTAAATTTGATTAAAGTTAATAAAAAGAAGGCCGAAAATACCGTAACTATAAAAGACAAGGAACCTACAGAGTTTAATATATATGGGTTTTCCGAGGATGTTATAAAAGAGCTTATAGAGGAAAATATACCATCTATTCCTAAAAATTACTCTATTTTCTTTGAAAAGATGCTTGATAAAAAGTCTGATGATTTTAAGAAAAAAATTACCGAGATTATAGAGATTGAAGATGAGATAGGTAGAATAGAAGACTATAGGCAAATTTACATCGAGCGAGAGATTAAGCAGAGTTTTGCTCAGATAAAAAGCATGTTGCAAGCGGTCGCACTTATATATAAAAACCTTGGAATTATGAAAACTATTATAAAAAAACGCTCAGATAGCCTTGAAGCAAATTCGAATTTACTTACAGTTCAAAGCGTATTTAATGCATTTAATGATGACTTGGATAAGCTTAATACTTTAATTAATAAGCATATTGACGTTATCAAATTAAACTATGAAGAGATCAGTAGAGTTTTTAAAGTCGTAGAGGAACAATCCATATACGATCCTAAATTTGATCTCTATAATAAAAAGTTTTTCTTAAAAACTTTGGAATCAGAGCTTCAATATGTAAAAAAATATGGATATAAATCATCTTTTATGCTTGTAAGGCCAAAAGATGAAATGATGAATCTTTTAGGTGTTAGAGATAGGCAGGCGATACTTAAAAACATCTCAAGATTTCTTCTTAGGACATCAAGAAGAAGCGATATTTTAGCACATTATGGCGATGGAATTTTTGCTATGCTTATGAAGCACACCGATATAGAAGGTGCAAAAAAAGCTTGCGAAAGAATTGCCGATATGTTCTATACAACGACATTTTTGATAGCTGAAAGCGATATAGAGATAGATATAGAGATAGCGGTTTGCGATCTAAATACCACAAAAACTATTGAAGAGGTTCTTTCGCATACATTGGATATGCTTGCAAAAAGCGGACGACATAAGTCAAAATACGTGATAGTAGAGGATAAGTAGTTTAATCATGGTGTTAGCAGTTTTAACATATCCTGACAAGAGGCTGTATCAAAGATCGGCAGATATAGATACCTTTGATCAAAATTTACATACTTTTTTAGATAATATGTATGATACAATGATAGCAAAAAATGGCATCGGATTAGCTGCTATTCAGGTTGGAAATCCGATTCGGGCATTGATTATAAATTTAGTCAATGAAGAGAGTGAAATCCAAGAAAGAGCCGATCTGCTCGAGATAATCAACCCAAAAATAGTTCGCAAAGAAGGCGAGCAAATTTTTCAAGAAGGCTGCCTTAGCGTACCAGGATTTTATGAGGATGTTAAGCGTGCCGAAAAGATAACCTTAAACTATCAGGATAGACACGGCAAAGAGTGCGAGCTTGAAGCGGACGGGCTTTTAGCCGTTGCGATACAACACGAGATTGATCACCTTGACGGACATCTTTTTATAGAAAAAATCGGCTACAACAAACGCAAAAAATTTGATAAAGAGTATAGGAAGTTAAAGAATAAAACTTTATGAAATCGCTAAAATGCGCTACTTACACAGATGGTTTAAAGATTGTTGATGTAGAAGCAACATTTAATAGAGGGTTGCCAGCACTTAGCATCGTAGGGCTTGCAAGCACAAGTATCAAAGAGAGCGAAGCAAGGGTAAAGTCAGCTCTCTTAGCTCAAAATTTCTCCTTTCCCGCTCAAAAAATCATCATAAATCTCTCTCCTTCAGACATGCCAAAGACGGGCAGCCATTTTGACCTTCCTATCGCGCTTTTGATCGCTTTACAAAAAGAGGTTAAGAGCAACTCTTTTAGTGAATTTTTCGTCTTTGGCGAGCTTGGACTTGACGGAAGCATCAAGAGCACGGCAAGCATGTTTTCTATACTTTTGTTTTTAAGCACAAGCGTTACAAAGGCTAAGGTTTTAGTGCCAAAAGAGATAGCTAAAAATGCTGCGATGATACCGAATTTAGAAATTTATGCCGTAAGTAAGCTTGATGAGGCGATAAAATTTTTTCTTGATGATGAGTTTAAGCAGCAGTGTTTAGCCAAAGAGACTCATCCGCTATTTTCAAATTTGACTCAAATTTGTGGTAAAAGTTACGTCGCAAACTCAAAATTTGAGCTTGATTTTAAGGATATCAAAGGTCAGACTAGAGCCAAAAGAGCTTGCCTCATAGCTGCTTGCGGTATGCATAACATCATCTTTGAAGGAAGTCCCGGGTGTGGTAAAAGCATGAGCGCAAAGCGCTTAAGATATATCCTTCCGCCTCAAAATTTAGATGAAATTTTACTAAGCGCGGCATACGCATCGCTAAATTTGCAAGATCACGAATTTAGTGCACTTAGAGCTTTTAGAAGCCCGCATCATACATCGACAAAAAGCTCGATATTTGGAGGTGGAACGGCAAGCGCAAGGATAGGCGAAGTCGCACTTGCAAACGGCGGGATACTGTTTTTTGACGAGCTTCCGCATTTTGGCAAGCAAATTTTAGAAAGCTTGCGTGAGCCGCTTGAGGATAACCAAATCCACATCTCAAGAGTAAATTCCAAGATAACTTACAAGACAAAATTTATGTTTGTTGGAGCGATGAATCCCTGCCCGTGCGGCAATTTGCTCTCAAAGCAGCTAAATTGCAGATGTTTAGAAACCGATATCAAGCGATACAAGGCGAAAATTTCAGAGCCTCTTTTGGATAGGATCGACCTGCACGTGCTTATGGATGAGGTTGCAAGTAGCGATAAAAGCGATATAACGAGTACCGATATGCAGCGTGAAGTTTTGCGTGTTTTTGAAGCGCAAATGAAGCGAGGACAAAGCGAGCTAAACGGCAAGCTAAGTGACGAAGAGATAGCTAAATTTTGCATTTGCGATAGTGAAGCCAAAAGCGTACTAGATATGTCTGTTGGGCGATTTGCTCTTACTCAAAGAGGCATAAATAAAACTCTAAAAGTAGCTCGCACGATCGCCGATCTTGACGGCTCGCAAATCATCAAAAAACCTCATATCCTAGAGGCTTTAAGCTTTCGAATAAGGAGCGAAACATGAAAAAACTCTTTTTAAACACTTCTAAGCTTGATGAGCTTGCCTGCTCGAAATTTGGGATAAGCAACGAAATTTTGATGGAAAATGCCGCAAATGCACTTGCAAAAGAGGTGCGTAAAAAAGTTAAAAAGGGAGCAAAAATTTTAGGCATCTGCGGTAGCGGAAATAACGCTGCAGACGTAGTAGCTGCTCTTAGAATGTTAAGTGGCGAGTATGAGTGCGAGCTATTTTTGGTGTTTGAAAAACAAAACGAGATGCTAAAAATTCAGCTTGATAGAGCCTTTAAACTTGGAGTTAAGCAAGTTAAAAAAATAGGCAAACATAAGTGCATTATAGATGGGATTTTTGGCTCCGGACTTAATCGAAATTTGGATAAAAAGACGATAAATCTTATAAATTTTTTAAACGAAATAAAAGCTTACAAGATAGCATGCGATATCCCAAGCGGGCTTAATGAGCTTGGAAATAGTTGCGGCGCTGTTTTTAAATCCAACATAACCATAACGATGGGAGCTGCGAAAATCGGACTTTATTCTGATTTTGCCAAGGATTTTACAGGCAAGATAAAAGTGGCTGATTTGGGGCTTGTGGCTAGTAAATTTGAAGGAGCAACCGATACTTTCAGGCTTTTAAAAAGCGATATGAATTTGCCTTTTAGAACTAAAGCTAACACTAACAAGAGTGAATTCGGGCATGTTTTTATAGTTAGCGGTGAGCTTAGCGGAGCTGCTCAAATAGCCGGTAAATCGGCTTTAGCTATGGGAGCAGGGCTTGTTAGTATCGTTAGTGAATCTAAGAATTTGATAACCGATCCGCTTTTAATGAATGTAAGCTCAATAACTGAAAAAATGGCTTACGGAGCTCTTGGAATGGGGCTTGGAAAGCTTGATAACGCTAAAAAAATAGAGCTTTTAAACACACTTAAAAACAAAAAAGCGTTGGTGCTTGATGCTGATATGTGCTACGAAGAGCTTACGATAGAGCTTTTAAAATCAAAAAAAGAGATAGTTATAACTCCTCATCCGAAGGAATTTTGTTCGCTTTTGGAGCTTGGCGGATTTGGAAAATTTAGCGTGCAAGAAGTGCAAGAAAATCGCTTCGAGCTTGCTAGAGCGTGGAGCAAAAAATTTTCAAATGTGTTAGTCCTAAAAGGAGCCAACACGATCATAGCTTACAGCGGAAACGTTTACGTTATGCCTTATGGAAGCGCCGCACTTTCAAAAGCAGGAAGCGGCGACGCTCTTAGCGGTATAATCATTTCTTTGCTCGCTCAAGGCTACACTGCGCTTGATGCGGCGATAAGCGGCACTTTGGCTCACGCGTTAAGCGTGCGAAAAACAAAGCAAAATAACTACTCAATCACTCCAAAAGATATCATAAAAGGGCTTAAATGGTTACGAAAAAAATAGCGGTTTTATTTAGCGGAAGCGGCTCAAATTTAGAGGCAATCCTTCAAAAAGTTCATAATAAAATTTTTAATAACGTTAAAATCGAAGTAGTGCTAACACTAACAAACAAAGCTAACGCTTACGGCATAGAGCGAGCGCGCAGATACGGGCTTGAAAGCGTAGTTATAGAGCATACGAAATTTGCTTCAAGAGAAGAGTTTGATCAAGCGTTGGTTGATGAGATAAAAAAACATAATGTCGATCTAACCGTGTTTGCTGGCTTTATGAGAATTCTAACTCCCGTTTTTACAAATCAGATAAAAGCTATCAACCTTCATCCGTCACTTCTGCCACTTTTTAAGGGTGCTCACGCCATAAAAGAGAGTTTTGAAAGTGAGATGTTAGTAGGCGGCGTTAGTGTGCACTATGTTAGCGAAGAACTTGACGGCGGTAAGCTTATCATGCAGCGAGCCTTTGAAAAAAGTGATGATATGAGCCTAGAAGAGTTTGAAGAGAAAATTCACGCCATAGAGCATGAAATTTTGCCTGAAAGTATCGTAAAAATTCTTTGCAAATAAGAAAGTTTATAGAAGCTAGAATTTTCTAGCTTCCGCTTTAGTGTTATTTGAATTCGCTCTCAAGTTTAAACCCGCCGCCAAACGCCTTATAAATTTCCACGACCGAGTTTATAACGTTTAAATTCGCGCTTATATTTTGAAGCTCTGTGGCAAGCAAATTTCTTTGTGCGTCAAGTAGCTCAAGGTGACTGCTGTAGCCCTCGTCAAATTTGCTTTTAGCTATCTTATAAATTTTTTGTTGCGAATTTAAAAGCTCTTTTATGCTTTGCTCTGAAAGCTTTGCGTTTTGTCTTGAGATAAGTGCGTTTTTAACTTCGCCAAGAGCTGTTTTTATAGTTTTTTCGTAGTTTAGAGCCGCTATTTGCTCGTTAGTTTCAGCGATTTTTACATTGTTTTTGATGCGTCCGTGGTCAAATATCTTTTGAGTTAAAGAACCTCCCAAACTCCAGTTAGTCGCGTTTGATACGAACAGCCTAGCAAGATCCTCGCTAACAAATCCAAAAAGTCCGGTAAGGGATATCGACGGATAGTAAGCCGCCCTAGATACGCCTACTAGAGCGTTTGTGCCTTTTAAAGTTTCATAAGCGCTAGCTACATCGCTTCTTCTAAGCAGTATGTCTGCGCTTATGCCGGCTTTTACTTCCGGTTCTTTTGGCAGTTTTTTGGAGCTTTTCATGACACCTTTTAAAATTTCATCGTTGCTTTTGCCGCTCATTATGCTAAGTGAATTTAGTGCTAGGCTGATTGAGTTTTTGATGTCTACAAGGCTTGCTTTGGCGCTATCTACTTGAGCTTTGCTTTGCAAAAAGGTGATGTTATCGACACTTCCAAACTCAAGCTGAGTTTTTCTGAAATTCATTATCTCTTCATAGTTTTTGAGAGTATCGCTTAGCACCTTTTCTCGCATGTTTAAAGCAACCAAAGTGAAGTAGCTTTTGGCGATATTTGATGCTATGGTAAGTCTTGCGCTGTCGTAGTCAAATTTGCTCGCTTTTAAGCTTGATTTGGAAGCTTCTATACTGTTTTTAACTCTTCCCCAAAGATCGATCTCGTAGTTTAACCCGAAATTTAATGAGTGGTTTGTGTATTTTACATTGTCTTGTTTTGTGTAGGTTTCACCGCTTGTTCTGGCTCTTGTAGCGCCTGCGTTTAAATTTACGCTAGGAAACAGATCCGCACTTGCTATGCCAAGGCTTGCTTCGGCTTTTTGCAAATTTAAAAAGGCGATCTTAAGATCTATGTTGTTGTTAAGCGCTTCTTCAACGATGGCATTTAAATTTTCATCGCCAAATTCTTCCCACCATCTATCTTTGATATCGGTTGTGAGCTGATAAGTCGCCTCAAAATTTGTATCGACATTTGGCAGCTCAGGTCTAAACGAGCAGCCTGCAAAAAATATCGCAACAGCGATTATGAGTAGATTACGCATGGGCGCTCTCCTTTACTTTTGGCTTTTTATCCCAAAATTTGTTGTTTAAATTTTCAAGCAGATAGTAAAACATCGGCACGAAAAATATTGCTATCGTGGTTGCAGCTATCATGCCGCCGATCACTCCCGTGCCAAGTGCATGACGAGACGCGGCTCCTGCGCCTGTGCTTATAACCATCGGGAAAACTCCTAGCGTAAATGCGATAGAGGTCATTACTATCGGGCGAAACCTTAGCTTTGCAGCATTAACAGCCGCTTCAAAGGCGCTCTTTCCGCTTTCGCGCTCTTGCATCGCAAATTCCACGATCAAGATCGCATTTTTAGCAGATAACCCGATAAGAAGCAAAAGCCCTATCTGAAAATATATATCGTTAGTTAGCCCTCTAGCCCAAACCGCCACAAGTGAGCCAAACACCGCAAACGGTACCGCCGTGATAACCGCAAGCGGGATGAGCCATCTTTCGTATTGCGCGGCAAGGATCAAAAACACAAACACCATACCAAATATAAACGCCGTAGTGCCCGTTCCCTGCGAGCTAACCTCTTGATAAGCGCTTCCTGACCAGCTTATGGAGTATTCGTCGTTTGATAGCTGCTCTACGACCACTTCGCTTATCGCTTTAATCGCGTCTCCTGAAGTGTAGCCAGGCTTTGGATCGCCCATGATTTTAGCGGCCGGAAAGAGGTTAAATCTATCCACGATATCAGGTCCCACTCCTCGCTTTAACGTAACAAGCGAATTTAGCGGTATCATCTCGCCGCTGTTTGACTTAACAAAGATATTTCTAAAGTCCTCCGGCGAATTTCTATATGTATCAACAGCTCTTACATAGACGTTATAGGACTTTCCAAGCATGTTGAAGTCATTTACATAGTATGAGCCGATGGTTGCCGCTATGGTGCTAAAGATATCAGGCTCGCTTACTCCTAAGAGTTTAGCCTTTTGCTTATCTACGGTTAGATTATACTGCGGATAGGTTGTCTCAAGCGTGGTTCTTACGCTTGTAAGCTCCGGGCGAGCATTTGCTGCGGCGACTACTTTTAAAGCGTCTTTTTCGATCTCGTTATATGTTTTGCCGGTTTTGTTAAGCAGGTACATATCAAAGCCACCAGTTATACTAAGTCCTGTTATCGGCGGGACGTTTACGACGAAAGTCATTGATTCTTTTGAGCCCCAAAATATCTTATTAAAATGACCTACTAAAGCGCTAGCCGAACTATCTGCGCTCTTTCTTTCGCTCCAGTCTTTAAGTCTTATGAAAGCAACTGCCGAGTTTTCCTTAAGTGCGCCCGCAAACATATCATATCCAACAAGACCTGTTACAAATTCTATGTTTGGGTTTTTGGTAAATGCGTCGCTTATATCCTTCATCTCTTTTTTGGTTCTATCCATGACAGAAGCGGGTGGAAGCGAGGTAATGGCTATTATCGAGCCTTTATCTTCAGGCGGCACCAAGCTGCCAGGGATTGAATTAAACAGCACAAATATAGCATAGCCCATAATGCCTATGGCGATGAAGCTTGGAATGATATGTCTTAGTACTTTTGCGACACCTGCTGTAAATATGCTCGTGCTCCAGTCAAAAAATTCGTTAAATTTACGCACGAACCAAAATGGTTGTGATTCTTGCTTTTTAAGCATAACCACGCAAAGTGCGGGCGTCAAGGTAAGTGCGACAAATCCCGAGATACAAACCGAAACAACTAAAGTAAGCGCAAATTGACGCTGTATGACGCCAACAAACCCTTCCATAAATGCAACCGGGATAAATACCGCAGAAAGCACAAGCACGATAGAAACTACCGGCGCGGCAACCTCTTGCATCGCTTTTATAGCAGCGTCTCTTACGCTGATATCTTCTTCATGTAAAATTCTCTCTATATTTTCTATAACGATGATCGCATCATCAACGACTATGCCGATAGCAAGCACGAGAGCAAACAGCGTTATCAAATTTATCGTAAAGCCCATCGCATAAAGCCCTGCAAAAGTGCCTATGATAGACACAGGCACCGCAAGCATAGGTATGATGGTCGCGCGAAAACTCTTTAAAAACATATACATAACGACCATTACAAGCACCATCGCCTCTAAAAAGGTCTTCATAACCTCATTTATAGATACTTGTATAAATTCGGTCGGGTTATAAGCGACCGTGTGCTTAAATCCGGTCGGGAAATTTCTTGATAGCTCGTCAAGCTTTTTATTTACGGCATTTACGGTTGCAAGAGCGTTTGCGCCGTTTTGCAAGAAAATGAGCATAGGCACCATCTTTTGTCCGTTTAGCATACCTTCAAACACATAACTTCTTGCTCCAAGCTCGACGTTTGCTACGTCTTTTAGCTTTAGCATAGTGCCTTCTTTTGAAGTTCTTAAGACGATATTTTCAAATTCTTGCACGCTTTTTAGACGCCCTTCGGGTCTAATAGAAAAGACGTAAGGATTGTCCGTAGTGTTTGGCTGCTCTCCTATCTTACCTGTGGCGTATTGTTTGTTTTGCTGATTGATTTGAGCTATGACTTCGCTTGTTGAGATGTTAAATTTAGCAAGCATATCGGGCTTAAGCCAAATTCTCATAGCGTAGTCTTTAGTACCGATAACCGCGGTATCTCCGACTCCATCGACTCTTTTTATCTCATCTTCGATATTTGCCAGCACGTAGTTGTGCATCTTGATGATATCCATATCTTCAGATGTAAATGAGATAACCTCAAGTATACTTGAGCTTCTTTCTCTTACCGTTACACCTCTTTGCTGAACCTCGCTAGGAAGTTTTGCAAGAGCTGCTTGAACGCGGTTGTTTACATCGATAGCCGCTTGCTTTGAGTCTGCACCTATCTTAAAATATACATTTATACCCATAGTACCGCTTGAGCTTGAGGTGCTTTGCATATAAAGCATATTTTCAACACCGTTTATCTGATGTTCAATCACCGTCGCAACCGAGTCGGCGATAGTCTGCGCATCGGCTCCCGTATATGACGCACTTACTGAAATTTGAGGCGGAGTAAGCTGCGGATACTCTTCGACAGGAAGTCCTTTAATCGCCATTGAGCCTGCTATTACGATGATTATAGATACTACCGTCGCGAAGATAGGTCTATCTATAAAAAATTTAGAAAACATCTAGTTTATCTCCTTATCAGCTTGCGCGCCGGCTCCGACTCTAATCTTTTTAAAGTTATTTATGATTATGAGATCGCCTTCTTCAAGTCCGCTGCTAACTACGGCGTAGTCCTCTTTCTGATATGAAATTTCTACATTTTTTTGCGTGACTTTTTGATCTTTTAGCACAAGCACAAAGGTATTCATAGCGTCTTGCTGGATGGCAACTTGAGGAATTTTAAAGCCGTCTTTTTGATAAAATCCGTCCATAACCACACTTGCAAATGCTCCTGGAAGCAGCTTTAGCTCGCTATTTGCAAATTCAGCCTTAGCTAAAACGCTGCCTACATTTACATCCACAACGCTATCTATAAAAGTTACTTTGCCTTTAAAAATTTGATTCCCCACTTTTAGAGTTGCCTGCGCGCCGTTTTGCGCCCAAGAGCCTGCCTCTACATTTTTAACTCTATTTAGATTATCAACGTCTGCGATATAAAATTTAACGCTTATCGGGTCTATCTGAGTAAGCCTTACAAGCTCGGTTGCGCTAGCTGATACGAATGAGCCCACATCAACCAAATTTTCGCCTAAGATTCCGTCGAATGGCGCAACTACAGTCGTATAGCCAAGATCTATCTTTGCGTTTTTGGAATTTGCTTTTACGCTTAGCAAGGTTGCGTTTGCTATGTCAAGAGCGCTTTTTGCCGAGTCAAATTCCTTTTGGCTTACGGCTTTTTTCTCGTATAGTTTTTTTACTCTGTTAAATTCGGTTTGAGCGTTTTTAAGTGTTGCGCTTGCGACACCCACGCTTGCTTCAAGAGCGTCATAGCTTGCTTGATATTTTTCAGGATCAATTAAAAACAGCTTATCCCCTGCTTTTACCTTATCTCCGGCTTTAAAATACTGTTTTATAAGAGTGCCTGAAACCTTCGGTCTAAGCGTTACATCTTGGTTGCTTGCGATTTTGCCGGGGTATTCAAAGGTGATCGGGATATCTTCTTTTTTGGCTTTTATGATGTCAACTTTTGCAGGCGGCATCTGCCTTACAGCTTGAGCTTTTGACTTTGAATTCTCTTCTTTAAAGCATCCCGTAAAAAGAAGAGAAATCATTATTAGAGTGAAAATATTCTTAAAACTATTCATCAAAATAACCTTATTGTTGTAGTTTTGATATTGTAATATATGTTACAATAAAAACGATATTTTACTCTTATTTAAAATTTTTGTCAATCTTTATGTTAAAAAATTATTTTGTAATACCTTTTAGAAAAATTTTAACACATGTTTTAATATGATCTTCTCGCTCTTGCTCACTTAATACTATATCACTATTCAATAAGATAGCATGATAATGATAAGGGTTCCTTACTAGTCCGCAAAATAAAGATGCTGCTGTTTTAGGGTCTATAGACTCATCAAGCTGAGATTTTATCTCTTCTCTCTCCATAAAATCTACTAAAATTTGATTTACTCTATTTATAACTTGCTCTAAGAACATATTTCCTAAAGAGGCGTTATTTTTGTAACCTTCAATAAGCATAATTCTTGTTATTAAGGTAGTTTTTCTATCACATATAATATCAAAAAATATATTTGCAAATTTAGTTAAGAAGTCCTCTATCTTGTGAGAAATTTTTAAATTTATCTTTTCTTCTATTTCGGCACAGAAATTGTCTAAGCTACGCTCAACAATAGCAGTGAATAAGCCCTCTTTGTTGTTAAAAAATTTATATACGCTTGCTAATGACCCGCCGCTTTTTTCTATAATATCACTTAAGCTAGTATTCTCATATCCGTTGTTTAAAAAAGACTCGAGAGCTACTTCCATAATCTTTTCGTACCGCTCTTGGCCGCGTTTAGACATTTTGATTGACATACTAAATCCTTCGTTAAATTTATTCAAAAAAGTGAATCAGATGTTATTGTAGCTCTAATAACATTAAACTTTCTTTATAAATATATAAAATATAAAATTTAATTTTAAATTTTTATATTTTATTTCTCAGGATATACAAATATAGTCTCTCTTTTTATATTAATCCTCTCTTTATCGTCTTTTGCGTAAGCAGTTATGTTTATAGACACGGGTTTATTACCGTTTTTATCGATACTTATCGACTCAGATGATAATACTACTACAACTTTCTTTTTAGCTCCTGCTTTTAATACTATTTCATCTTTTGGGCGTTCTATTTTAATATTTGTATCATTGATGTCAAAATAGTAAGCATGTTCTTTGTTGTCAGTGTTTTGAAATAAAAATGTATATGCATTTTCAACTTTGTTACTTTTTGTAATCTTATATAGCTCGCTCGTGCGATTTATGTTTAGCAGCATGTACTCTTTTTTTGTACTCATAAACGCTAAAATCACCGTAGCAATGCCGATAACCACTATATAAGCGATAGTTCTAAATCTAAGATAGTTAACCTTCTTGCCCGATTTTAGCGAGTTGTCACTCGTCCAGTCTATGAGTGTCTTTTTGCCAAGCTTGCCCATTACTTTACTGCACGCATCCACGCACTCAAGGCAGTTTATACAGTCAAGCTGCATGCCTTTTCTTATGTCTATGTGAGTTGGGCAAATTTTCACACAGGCCTCACATCCGGTGCACTCATTTACAGGCTCTAGCGGCTTTTTCCAAAGCTTGATGTTTTTATCGTAAATTTTACCACCACGCCTCTCGTCATAAATTACTTGAATCGTATCATCATCAAACATAACAGATTGAATTCTCGCGTATGGACAGATATATACGCAAAATTTCTCCGCCAGCCAAACCACGTCAAATACTATAAACGCCGTTATAAAAAACCAAATTCCCATTAAAAATTTATGCTCTCCGGCATTTTTAACGTAGCTTATAAAATCCTCGGGCGGCACAAAAAACCACAAGAAATTTGCCGCAGCCAAACAGGCTAAGACCGACCATATAACTACGCCTGCAAATTTTTTGAAATTTCGCCCATCTATAGGCTTTTGTTTGTTGCTTATGTTTTTGTGAAGCTTTAAAATTTTAGTCTGGATAAGATCGCGATAAATCACGCGAAATATCGTCTGCGGACAGCTCCAACCGCACCAAACCCTTCCTCCAAGCGTCGTAAGAAAAAATATAGTAAGAAAAAATATGATAAGCACAAACGGCATCAGATAAAGTTCTTGCGTATCAAAGCTGTTAAAGAGCAGGTGAAGCTGCTTTTTGTCAAAACTAAGTAGGAAAAAGTAGTTACCACCGATTCGGATAAACGGCAGTATCAGCGCGATACAGGTCAAAATCGAATAAAAAATATAGCGCTTTTTGGCGTAGTTAGACTGTGGATTATCTATTAAATTTGACATCAAAATTCCTGTTTTAAAAATGTAATATTTTAAATTTAAATTATAGAACTTTTGTAGTTAAAGCAATCTTATAATAAGCAGAAAACTAAATAAATTTTGAAATTTAAGAAAATTTAAGTATAATCGCACTCTATTTTAATCGAAAGGTGGTGAGGGTCGTGCCAGGAATCAAGGTGCATCCTAATGAGTCTTTTGACGAAGCGTATAGGAAATTTAAAAAGCAAGTCGATAGAAACCTTGTTGTAACTGAAGTTAGAGCAAGAAGATTTTTCGAGCCTATGACTGAAATTCGCAAAAAGCAAAAAATTTCAGCTCGTAAAAAAATGCTTAAACGTCTTTATATGCTTAGACGCTACGAGTCAAAACTCTAACCAAATTAAACTAACTAACTTCGTGTTAGTTAGTTTAACTTCTTTATTAGCCTAAATTTGCCATAATATCTGTATTTTTTAAGAAAAGGAAATTTATGCGTAAGTTATCCGTTAGTCAAGCCTCCGAAGTTCTAGGCATAACAAAAGAGGCGATCTATAACAGGATAAGACGAAAAAGCTTAAAATCAATTGACGAAAAAGGCGTTAAATACGTCTTAATAGAAGACGATGCAGCGACTAACGAGCCACAAACAAAAGCTAAAACAACCAAAACAAACGCTAAAAAAATTGTTAGTGAAAATTCAAGCGAAACCAGCGAAGAGCGAAGTGAATTTATCAAATTTTTACTAACACAGCTTGAAGAGCTAAAAGAGCAAAATAGAAATTTGCAAGACGATAAGGAGCGTTTGCACGCGCAAAAAGAGCAAATTTTAATCGCTAATAAAGATGAAATAGCTGAAATTTACAAAGAGCGTGACGAAAAATTTAGATATTTTTTGCAGATGCTTGAGCGTCCGCTTTTAGCAAGACAAAACGGCGAATATATCCGTCCGATTGATGTCGAATTTGACGAAGGTCATGAGACAGCTCAGAGCGAAGAAAAAGCTAAATTTGATAGCGAAGTAAAAGACGAGGTAAAAATCAAAAAGTGGATTAGCTTGAGCGAGTTTTTAAATGGATTAAATTCAAAAAACAAAAAGAAAAAAAAGATACAAAAATTGATCATTAAAAATATCGGAAAGTCGAAATTTATCAAATTTAAAGACGGCGTAATATGGGTAAGAAACGAAAAATCAATAAAACAGATAGTAGGTGAATTATGAAAAGAATCAAAAAAATTGCAACTTATGCCGCTGTAGGCGGATTTGGCGCGGTAGTTATGGCAGGTCTTGCTGGATGTAGCGGAGGCGGAGAGGATAAAAGCGTAGTGCAAGAAGCGGCGCAAGCTCAAGGAGCTTTCGTTATCATAGAAGAGACTGCGCCAGGCTCATATAAGGTGCTTGAAGAGTATCCAAGCAGCGAAACCAGAGTCGTGCTAAAGCAGCTTGACGGCAAGGAGCGCGTGCTAACAAAAGAGGAGATGGATAAGCTAATCGCCGAAGAAAACGCTAAGATCGATAACGGCACTTCAAATTTGACAAAGCCTGATGCGCAGCTTAGTAGTGGCGGGCTTGGGCTTGGTGAAGTTTTATTATCTTCGATTGCAGGAGGTATTTTAGGAAGCTGGATAGGTAGCAAGCTGTTTAATAATCAAGGTTTCCAAAGCCATCGTCAAACAGCATATAAAAACCCTTCGACTTACTCAAGAAGCGTTGATAGCTTTAATAAAGCTAAGGCTACAAGCTCTGCAGGCAAGCCTGCGGGCGGCAAGAGCGGATTTTTTGGTAGCGGAAGCAAGACTAATCAATCGGTAGGTGGATGATGTTAAATTTAAAAAAAGTCAAGCCTTTAGATAAGGCGTTTTTGGAAAATATCGGCTTTGCTTGGCATACCGATAGCGACGATAGCTCATATATCGCAGATGAGCTTGTAGAAGTTAGCGAGCAAGAGGCGGAAGCCTACTACGAGGCGGCAAATGAGCTATATGATATGTTTGTAACCGCCGGACAGCACATAATAGATAATAACCTCTATCACGAGGTTGGCATACCTTTTAATCTTGTTGATATGGTAAAAGAAAGCTGGGAAAACGAAGTTCACTGGCATCTTTACGGGCGTTTTGATTTAGCTGGCGGACTTAACGGAAAGCCTATAAAGCTCATTGAATTTAACGCCGATACGCCGACTGCGATATTTGAAACGGCGATTATCCAATGGGCGATTTTGAAATTTAACGGCATGGATGAGAGTTCTCAGTTTAACGATCTTTACGAAGCTTTGAAAGAAAATTTCAAGCGTCTTGTAACGCTTAGCGAGGATACAAGCGAGTTTAACAAGCTTTATGAGGGGTGGAAAATTCTGTTTAGCTCTATTGCCGGCAGCATCGAGGATGAACAGAGTGTAAAACTGCTTGAGTATATCGCTAAAGAAGCCGGGTTTCATACTGATTTTGCTTATGTTGATGAGGTTGAGTTTAACGACGAAGAGGGCATCTTCAAAGGCGGTGAAAACTACGAGTACTGGTTTAAACTTGTTCCTTGGGAGGATATTGCCGTGCAGGAGGGCGAACTTGCGCTTATTCTTAAAAATATAATGGCAAATCAAAGAGCCATCATCTTAAATCCTGCCTATACACTGATGTTTCAAAGCAAGGGAATTTTAAAAATTCTTTGGGATATTTATCCAAATCATCCGCTTTTGCTCGAGGCTTCAGACAAGCCGTTAGCTAACAAAAAATGCGTTAAAAAGCCGATATTTGGCCGTGAAGGAGCAAACGTTAGCATTATAGAAGCTGACGGAAGCGTTAGTGTTAGCAGTGATGGCGAATACGGCGCAAACAGAGCCATATATCAAGAATTTTATGAATTTAACAAAGACGAAAGAGGCGATAGCTATCAGGCTGGAGTCTTTTTTGCTTATGAGGCTTGCGCGCTTGGATACAGAAAAGGCGGAGAAATTTTAAACAACGCTTCTAAATTCGTAGGACACTACATAAAGGGGTAAGCATGAAAATAGTCTGCCTTGATGCTTCGACTTTAGGAAGTGATGTTAGCCTTGATGTTTTTGCTAAATTTGGCGAGTTTGTAAGCTATGATAAGACTGATAAAAGCGAGACTATAGAGCGTTTAAAGGGCGCTGATGTCGTGATAACTAACAAGGTTATTATTGACCGTGATGTTATGGACGCGACAAATTTAAAGCTGATTTGCATAAGCGCAACAGGTATGAACAATGTCGATCTAGACTATGCAAAAGCTAAAAATATAGCCGTTAAAAATGTCGCAGGCTACTCGACTAACAGCGTTGCACAGCATACTTTTGCATGTTTGTTAGCGTTAGTAAATCGCATTAAATTTTATGATGATTATGTGCAAAGCGGCGAGTGGGTCAAGAGCGAAATTTTTACGAATTTAGATAGATCTATTGGCGAGATAAGCGGTAAGAATTTCGGCATCATCGGACTTGGCGAGATAGGAAGAAGTGTGGCTAGGATAGCTATGGCTTTTGGCGCAAACGTGAGCTACTACTCAACAAGTGGAGCAAATGATAATGGCGAGTTTAAAAGGCAAAATTTAGATGAGCTTTTAAAGAGCTGCGATATCGTAAGCATACACGCTCCTCTTAATGAAAAAACACGAAATTTAATCTCTTCTAAAGAGCTAAATTTGATGAAAGAGGGCGCAGTGCTTATGAATTTCGGACGTGGCGGGATAGTCGATGAAAGCGCACTTGCTAAGGCGATAGACGAGCGAAATTTAAAAGCCTGCATAGATGTTCTTGAAAGCGAGCCGATGAGAAAAAATCATCCGCTTTTAAGTATCAAAAACAAAGAAAACTTAATAATCACACCACATGTCGCCTGGGCGAGCAAAGAGGCTCGCCAGAAACTCATAAATTTGATAGTAAAAAATATAGAAAATTTTATAAAGGAGAGTTAAATGGCTAGCGAACATAGCTTTGATATAAGTGCGCAAGTTGATCTGATGGAGGTTAAAAACGCTCTTGAAACAGCGAAAAAAGAGGTTGCCGCGAGGTATGACTTCAAGGGTATCGCTGCTGAAATAGAGCTAAACGAAAAGGATAAATTTATCACTCTTCTTAGCACAAGCGATAATAAAATCGACGCTTTAAAAGATATCGTTATCTCAAAGCTTATCAAGCGAAATATCCCGCCTGTAGCGGTTAGTGAAAGCAAGCGAGAAAGCGCAAGCGGAGGCAATATAAAAGCCACTCTTAAGCTAAACGATACGCTTGATAGTGAAAATTCAAAAAAGATCACAAAAGCTATAAAAGACGCAAAACTAAAGGTAAATGCAACAATTAGAGGCGAAGAGGTGAGGGTCGCAGGCAAATCGATCGATGATCTGCAAGAGTGCATAAGGATCGTTAAAGCTTTAAATCTTGAATTACCGCTTAGTTTTAGAAATTTAAAATAATTATAATACTTTTTTTGGTAAATTTACGACTATTATATATAAAGATTGTTTTATAAAAAGGAATTAATTATGGGTTTTAAGAATATTATAGAAAAATTTGCAGTTAATTACGCTCATAATTCTATGCAAAAGTCCCTTTATGATGGGCTAAATATAAATATTTTAGATAATAAATTTAACAAAATTCCAAAGCCTGACACCGAGTATATGCTGTATGCGCACGTGCCGTTTTGTCACACGTTTTGTCCTTATTGCTCATTTCACAAGTATCATTACGAACAAGAGCTTGCGGTGCATTATTTTGCGAATTTGCGCGAAGAGATGAGGCAGGTTAAGGAGGCCGGATTTAACTTCACGTCGATGTATGTCGGTGGCGGAACCACGCTTATAAACGAGCCTGAGCTTGAAAAGACGCTTGTGCTTGCAAAAGAGCTTTTTGATATCAAAGATATATCGTGTGAGAGCGATCCAAATCATATTGAACCTGAAAATTTAAAGAGATTTCAAGGGCTCATCGACCGCTTAAGCGTCGGTGTGCAAAGCTTTAGCGATGACATCTTAAAAAAAGTTGCCAGATATGATCGCTTCGGTTCAAGCCAGCAGCTTCAAGAAAAGCTAAGAAAAGCTATGGGCGTGCTGCCTACGATAAGTCTTGATCTTATTTTTAACCTGCCAAATCAGACTAGAGAGCAGCTTTTGCATGATGTAAAAATCGCAAAATCAATCGCTCCTGAGCAGATAACTTTCTATCCGCTTATGAAGTCTCCGCTTACGCGTGACGCGATAGCTCGCTCACTTGGGGTGGATGATAGTGATAACGAGCGCGAGTTTTATGAGCTCATTTGCGAAAATTTCAGCGACTATCACCAAAGTAATGCCTGGGCGTTTGGTCGCGATAACGCAAATTTGCGTGATGAATACGTAGGAAGCCACCACGAGTATCTTGGAATCGGAAGCGGTGCATTTAGCTTCTTAAACGGAGAGCTTCTCATAAACGCATTTAATTTGCTTGATTACGGAAGAATGGTGAAAAGTCACGAGAGCCCGGTCATCGCAAAATGCAGCTTTACTAAAAAAGATCGCCTGAAATACATCTTCTTAACCGAGCTTTTTGACGGCGGAGTTGATATAGCCAAATACAACGAATTTAACCGTGCAAACATCCACAAAGAGCTATTTGTCGAGCTAAATTTGCTTAAGCTTGTAAATGCGATCTACGAAGAAAACGGCATGATAAAGCCGACATTTTTTGGTAAATATATCTGCCTTGTTTTGATGCGTGATTTTTATGCAGGCATGGATAAGGTAAGGGCGATTTTTAAAGATGATGCAAAGATAAAACGAAGCAAAAAACTACGCATAATGGAAGAAAACACCGAGCCAAATTTCGATAATTCAGTCATCTCGCCAAAAGCTGCGGTTTGATAAAACTACATAAATTCAAGCGAGCTTGCTTGAATTTATCTTCTTGCTTACATTGCGATTAAAAGCCTACTTTTTTCTCTTCGTCAAAGGCGCTTGAAATTTCGCGTTTGATCTCATTTTCAAAGTCCTTGAGAGTAAAAATTCCATCGTCTCTAATGGCGACTTTAAGGGCTGTGTTTTTAAGCACGAGCATGATTTGCGCACCGCTTAGATCAAATTTCGCAAGCTCTTTGATGTCAAATCCATCTTCAAAACTCGCATTTTCAGGCATAACTTTACGCCAAATCGCAAGGCGTGCTGCAAAATCTGGCTTTTTAAATTCGATTTTATAATCAAATCTTCTTGAAAACGCACTATCAAGGCTTTGCAAGAAATTTGTCGTGGCTATCAAAACGCCTTCAAATTTCTCAATCTGCTCTAAGAAGATATTTTGCATTTGATTGTGCATCTTATCAGCCCCGCTTGAGCTCTCTGTCCTTGTGCTTAGGAACTGATCGGCCTCATTTAGCAGCAGCACGGGTTCACTTTTGCTTTTAGCGCAAATTTCTTTATACGTATCAAAAATTTTGCGCACGTTTTGTTCGCTTTCACCAACATATTTGCTTAAAATTTTAGAGCAGTCAAAGCTCAAAACCATCTTTTTAAGGCTCTTTGCAAGCCCTATGGCGCTCATTGTTTTGCCCGTTCCAGCAGCTCCGTAAAAGATGATCTTAACGTCTATAGCTCGGCGCGACTTGATACCCCAGCTTGAAAGGCGAGCTAAGACCTTTTTATCAACTTGCTTTAAGATGGCGTCTAAAAGCTCTTTTGTCTTATCGTTTAGCACCACATCATCGATACTTGTCGCAGGCTCGATCAGCTCGAAAATTTCTTGCTCTTTAACTATGCTTGCGAGCTCAAGCTTCTTGCTCTTTTTCTCGTTTTTTGGATGCATTATGCGCTGCAAAATGTCATCGTTTATAAAAAAGCTTCGTGTTATGTTGCCTAGCGTGCTTAGCACTTCATCGTAATCAATCAGTCCGCTTTCAATAAGCCTTGAGCCGTCATCTAAAAGCGAGCGGTTTTTGGCTCTTTGAAACTCATCGCCGCCCAAAATGCTAGTAAGCGCATTTAGATCGCGGGAGCTATCAAATTCGCCAGCGTACTCCTCTTTTAAAAGCGCTAAAAATATAATTTGCTCCTTTTCATCAAGCGAATTTTCTTTAAAAATTTGCTCAACCACAAGGATGATTTTAGTTAAATTCAGGCGTTTTTTTATAGTTTCGTTAAGAGTTTGTATCTCTTTTTCAAGTCTATTTTTAGCCTCATTTGAGCTGTTTGGATCAAAAAGAGCAAATCTAGCATAAAGTTCAATACGCAAAAACTGATCTTTAAGATACTCCAAATGATCCTCATACGCCGTAATCTCAGGCATTTTGATACTAACATCGCCGTTTTCTAAAATTTTTAAAAACGCCGCAGAGAGTGAAATTTCCGTGTGAAGTAAAGTAAGCAAATTTGATTGATTTGGCTTGGTTTCGGTAGTTTTAAATATGCTAAAACTTTGATTTATCCAACCGTTATCGATCAAAGATCTAATGTCGCTTAAGTGATCTAAAAATTTATACTCTTCATCGCCAAATATCGCTTTAAGCACGTCATAAACGCTACTTTGAGCATTGCCGTCTATGTAGGCTCTGCTTAGAAATTGAAGAATTTTAGCTTCATTTTCGTTGCAGTTTATGAGCACGCTTAAATTTGAGTCTTTAGCGCTTGAGCCTATAAATTCAAGAAGATATTGCACTTAATTCGCCCTTTGCGATCTGATCTTTTAGCACGCGTTTTAGCACCTTGCCTGTCGCGTTTTTAGGCAGCTCTTTAACCACATGGATATGTTTTGGAATTTTAAAATTCGCTAGATGCTTTTTAAGATGAGCTCTGATACTCTTTTCGTCTATACTCATTTCATCTTTAAACTGAATAAACGCGATAACCTCTTCATCAGCGTGTGCGTCGCGTATGCCCACAACTGCCGCAGCTTCGATAGCTTCGAGTTTAAAGAGCACCTCTTCGATCTCTCTAGGATAGATGTTTATGCCTTTTGAGATGATTAGATCTTTTTTGCGATCAACGATAAATAGATATCCTTCCTCATCAACCTTGCCAAGATCGCCCGTCCTTAGCCAGCCGTTCATTATCGTTTCGTCCGTTGCGTCAGGCATATTTAAGTATCCTTGCATGACACAATCGCCCTTTACGATGATCTCGCCAACTTCACCGGTAGCAACTTCCATCATCTCGTCATTTACGATCTTTATCTCATATCCCGGTAGAGGAAGCCCCACGCTTGCTATCTTTTGCTTGTTGCTTGGATTTATCGCGACTGCTGGCGAACACTCGCTAAGACCATATCCTTCAAGCAGCTTAGCGCGCGGAAATTTCTTTTTAAAGTCGATTATGGTTTGCTCTGCAAGTGGAGCTGCACCGCTGATAAAGAGCCTTACGCAGTTAAACCACTTGAAATACCATGGAATTTTTGCCTTACCTATAGCTGTATATATCGCAGGAACCCCTAAAAATACTGTAACTCTTTTTAAAAGAGCTTGTTTTAAAACATTCGAGAATGGAAAAACAGACTTTATGAGTACAAGCGAACTTGCCGTAAATACAGGTAAAAGAACCATAACGGTGAGAGTAAAACTATGAAACATAGGTAAAAAGACTATAAATCTATCTTTTTTGTTGATATCAAAGCACTTTGTAGCGCCGATTATATTTGAAAATACGTTTTTATAGCTTAGCATCGCACCTTTTGGCTTGCCCGTTGTGCCTGAAGTGTAGATGATATGCGCTAGATCGGTTAATACCGGTTGTTTTATCAGATCTAGCTCTATTTTGCAGCTAAGGGCTGCTATAAAGCTTATGTTTGATTCGTTGTATTTACCAAATTCACCTATCCATATGATTTTTTCTAAATTTGTCCTGCTTTCAAGCCCCTTAATCTCTTTTGATAAATTTGAGGAGGCGAATAAAATTTTCGCCCCGCAATCGTTTAAGATATACTCAAATTCCTCATGTTTTAAGAATGTATTTATTGGTACTGCGACAGCACCTATGGCAGATATTGCAAAGTAGCTTATTAGAAATTCTTCCGAATTTGAGACTATCATCGCTACCTTATCGCCAAATTTTACTCCGATACTTTGTAGATATGCTGCGACTCTGTCGATGCTAAATTTAAGCTGGCTATAGGTAGTTTTATACCCCTCGCCATAAATTATTACACCTTTTGGATTTTTCTTGCAAGATTCATTAAGCATCTCGTAAAAATTTTGATAAACATAACTCATTTTATACCTTAAAATTTATATTTTATACCTAAATTTATAGCTTGAGCATTTCCTCTTTCAAAGGTTCCGTTTGGATAGTTAGGATTGCCGCTATAGTATTTCACATCTCGTTTTTTTCTATCTTGATAGAAGTAGCTCATGCCAAGCTCTAAATCCTCGCTAAATTTGTAGTTAAAGCCTGTTCCATATGCAACGGCCTTTGTATCAGGTAAATCAAAGCTGGTTGTGCTACTTAAAGAGGCCGCCTCATCAAAGATGATAGAGCCCATGATTCTTAGTTTTTGGGTTGCATTATGAGCTATACCAAAGCGATATGTATTTGTATCTTTCCAATTTCTAGCTTTTGGCTCATCAAAGGCTTTAAAAAATGGATTTGAGTAATTTGATGCACCAGCATCAGGATAGTCGAAATTTAGCTCTTTCCAAGCTGACCAATAAGTTTTCTCATAAGCAAACATAAGTGTTGTATCTTTTATCTCATATGAGATTGCCAAATTTAAAGATGCCGGAAGAGGAACGTTTAGTTTAGCCTTGCCGCTATAAGAGCCGTTAGGAAATGCTCCTAGAGGATGAGCAGGCGCTTTGATATCGGTATCTCCCTTTAGTTTCATATCAACCTTTGAGCGATATGTGGCTGCTAGGCTTAAATTTTCGATAGGTTTATATGTCAAAGCTATGTTGTATCCGAAATTTACGCCATCACCTTTGATATCTTGGTCTGCTTTAAGAGGAGAGTTTATATCTTGAATGGCCTCTCCTTTTGTATATACCGCTCTTAATCCAAAACCTATAGCCAGATTATCTGTAATTCTATAAGCGGCGCTAGGATTTAGCTCCATTACCTTTAGATCAAATTTCTTTGAAGTTGCCTTAGGTAGATCCTCGTCCCATCTCATCGACATTCCTGCAGGTACAACTAAAGATATACCAAATTTCCAGTTCGCAATATATTCAGGCGATACGAAATGAAATGTCGGAAGAAGGGCTTTTGATTTTCTTGATTTGTATTTTTTGCCGTCGTAGTGAGTGTATTTGACGTTATCTAGCTGCAAATATGAAAACGAGCTTTCAAATTGATGTCTAGGATCATCTAAAAACAACATGTTCGCAGGGTTAAAATAGGCCGCATCAGGACCAAAGCTCGTCGCAATGTTCGAGTTTAAAAGTGCTACACTATCGCTACTTTGCTCAGGTAGTTTAAACCCGGCACCGTTTAAAAGGCTACAAGCCGCCAAAGAAAACAATAAATATTTTTTCATATAGCTCTCCTATTCTATAAAATTTCTTAAAATTTTTATCTCATCCGCCCAGATACTCTCGTCAATCGTCTCAAGTATGAGCGGGATATTGTCTGTACGTTTGTCTTTTATAATGTTTTCAAATGTTTTTAGCTCCAAAAAACCTTTTCCAAGACTCTCGTGCCTATCTTTTTTGGATGCTAGCCCAAATTTTGTGTCATTTAAATGCATAGCGCTTAGATATTTTACGCCTATTATTTGGTCAAATTCATTCATAACCTTTTCGTAGCTATCTTTTATATCATAACCAGCAGAAAAGGTATGGCAGGTATCAAGGCAGACCCCGATCCTATTCTTATCGAAGCATTTTTTAATTAGATATGCGATGTGTTCAAATTTAAAGCCCAGATTACTTCCTTGTCCTGCAGTATTTTCTATCACAAGCTTTACATTTTGGCTATTTTCAAGCAAAAAATTTATAGATTCGGCTATGTTGTCTAGACACTGTTCGGTTGAAATCTCTTTTAGATGTGAGCCAGGGTGAAAATTTATCATTTTTAGACCAAGTTCTTCTACTCTTGAAATTTCGTCTAAAAACGCATCTATTGAAATTTGACGTTTTTCATTATCAAAATGACCTAAATTTATCAAATAACTATTGTGAGGTAAGACATGATCTGGCGAGATTTGAGCTGATTTGAGATTTTCTTTAAATTTTGAGATATTTTCATCCGTCAAAGGCTTCGCACTCCATTGACGTTGATTTTTGACAAATAATGCAAAGGCGTTTGCACCTATTTGCATCGCATTTAACGGAGCATTCTCTACTCCACCACTCGCACTTACATGTGCACCGATATATTTCATTCAAGCTCTTTTATTATTATTTTTATTCTATTTTTTGCATCGTTAAAACTAATATTATTATTGCAAACTTCATATTGTATTGAATATTTACTTAGATTTTGGCTAAATCCGCACTCATTTGTTACTAAATTTTGCCCATTATATATAGGTTGTCTCTCTAAAATCTCTCTAAAAAACTCATCGTAATGCTCATTTAGGAAAAATATTTTATTAAAATCTTTTTTTTCATAGCAGACGGCGCTTATGCAAATTTGCTCGGAAATTTTTATATTTGCTAAATTTACTGCAGAGCTGTAAATTTGTAAATTTAGAGAATTTGAGCTTTTATGAAGAAAGCCTACGTCGTTGATTTTTATAATCGGAGATAGAATTGTAATAGCAAACGTGTTTGAAACCTTGCTGATTTGAAGGTTAGCGCAGCCTGAAAATATAAATAATATTAAAAATATATATGTGATTTTTAAAAATTTGTTCATCAAGTACTTTCTATTAAGCTAATTTTAAATATTTCTTAGATAAAATTGCACTTCCGCTTAATTTAGTGGCCCATTCGTCTAGCGGTTAGGACATCGCCCTTTCACGGCGGTAACACGAGTTCGAGTCTCGTATGGGTCACCACTTCTAATCTCTATCTTTAGAAAAACAAAATTGTATCTTTAAACTGCTTAATAGATAATTATTTCTATAAGCTGGATTGATAGTAATATTTATTATACAAATTTTAATTTAATTTTATTGTATAATCTTGTTTTTAAAAAATTATCAAAGAGAGTAAATGACATATTTTCAATGCGATTATGCAAGCGGGGCTCATCCTAAAATCATCCAAAATTTAGTTGATACAAATGATGATCAATGCCTTGGATACGGTAGTGATAAGTATTGCGAAAGTGCAATAAAAAAGATCAAAGACGCTTGTAAAAAACCTGATGCAGATGTACATTTTTTGGTTGGAGGTACTCAGACAAACTCTATAGTTATAGCCTCTATTTTACGTCCTCATCAGGGCGTAATTTCTGCAGATAGTGGTCATATAGCCGTCCATGAAGCTGGAGCCATAGAAGCTGGCGGACATAAGGTCTTGATTTTACCTTCAATTGATGGAAAAATAACGGCCGAGCAGGTTAAAGAGTGCTGTGAACTACATCAAAAAGATCCTGTAAGACATCATACGGTTCAGCCTGGAATGGTATATATCTCATTTCCTACCGAGATTGGCACGCTTTATTCAAAGCAAGAGCTTAAAGATCTTAGTAGCGTTTGCAAAAGCTTAAACTTACCACTTTTTATAGATGGCGCCAGGCTTGGATATGGGATAATGAGCGAATTTTGTGATCTAAATTTAGCGGATATTGCTGAGTTTTGCGACATTTTTTATATCGGAGGCACCAAGTGCGGAACTCTTTTTGGAGAAGCTGTGGTAATTACAAACAACACTCTTAAAAAAGATTTTAGGTATATAATGAAGCAGCGTGGTGCGCTTTTGGCCAAAGGTAGGATGCTTGGAATCCAGTTTGATACGCTATTTACGGATAATCTTTACTTTGAAATTTGTAAAAATGCCGTTTCTTACGCGCTTAAAATTAGAAAAGCCTTTGAGGATAAGGGCGTAGAGGTTATGTCAAATTCTCAAACTAATCAGCAGTTTTTCGCGCTTAGTGATGAATGGCTTGAAAAACTAAGCCAAAAGTATGTATTTCAGTTTATTTATAAAATGACTGACGGGCGAAATTTTATCAGGGTTTGTACTAGCTGGTCTAGCCAAGAGAGTGATATTAATAGCTTGATAGAAGATATTTCTGCTTTATGAAGCTAGAAATTTTATAAATTTTTATATAATCTTGTTTTTAAAATTTTATACAAAGGACTTAAAAATATGTTTGAATGGATGAGCTCTCCTGAGGCGTGGCTATCGCTTATTACCCTTACGTCACTTGAGATAGTCTTGGGAATTGACAACATCATTTTTATAGCGATTTTGGTCGGCAAGCTTCCACCTCATCAGCGAGACAAAGCCCGTATAATGGGACTTGCGTTTGCGATGATCACACGTATATTGCTGCTGCTTTCGCTATTTTGGATTATGAAGCTTACAAAGCCGCTATTTACCGTGTTTGATTTTACGATTACGGGGCGGGATTTGGTGCTAATTTTAGGAGGACTTTTCCTCATTGCAAAATCCACTCTTGAGATCCACTCAAACGTAACCGGCGAGCATCACGAGCAAAAGACGCCTAAAGCGGCGGGATTTTGGATCATCATCACCGAAATCGCCATCCTTGACATCGTATTTTCGCTTGATAGCGTTATCACAGCGGTTGGCATGGCCGATCACATCGAGATCATGATACTTGCGGTTATGATCGCAGTTGGCGTGATGATGTTTGCTTCCAAGGCGATATCAAATTTCGTGGACAACAACCCTACGATCAAAATTCTCGCCCTTGCCTTCCTTATCCTTATCGGATTTGCGCTTGTTGGCGAAGGTCTTGGCTTGCACGTGCCTAAGGCTTACATCTACTTTGCGATGGGCTTTTCTCTCTCTGTCGAGCTTCTTAATATCTACGCAAGAAAGAAAGCTCGCCAGATAGAAAATCACTGATAATCTTACTCTTTTGGCTGCTTTGCGGTCAAAAGAGTTTCTTAAATTTAAGCTAGTTTAGCACAAATTTTACTTTCTTTTTACGGAAGCGCCAAATTTATCGCTCGCTCAAATTTAAAGCCAAATTTGTGATAGAATTCAGCCATGAATTTAACCAAAGACCCCATTAGACCGCTTATCATCACCATAGCTACGCCTGCCGGGCTTGCCATGATGTTTAACACTCTTTATAACGTTACGGGAACTTACTTTGCTTCTACGATCTCAACGACTGCGGTTGCGGGCATGTCGATGAGCTTTTTGCTTTATCTTAGCGTCGTCGGTATCGGGCTTGGATTTGGCTCGGCTCTTACTGCGCTGATTGGGAATTCGCTTGGGCAAAGAAGGGAATTTTTAGCTAAAATTTACGCTCAAAAGGGCGTTGTTTTCGTGCTTCTTTTTGCTATTTCAATGGGAATTTTAGGCTATCTTATCACGCCTAGATTGCTTGTTTTGTTGGGTGCAAACGATGAGTTTTTAAGCGAAGCGCTTGAGTATATAAGAGTGATTTTTCTAGCTTCGCCGTTTTTCTTAGCTATTAAGGGATTAAACGGCGTTTTAGTCGCGCTTGGGGATACAAAAACGCTTAGAAATTGGCTGTTTATGGGGCTTTTTATCAACGCTCTTTTTTGCTATGTCTATGTATATATTTTTGATTTTGGGGTAGGCGGGATAGCCTTTGCGACGGCAAGCGTACAGTTTTTAGGCACTCTTTATCTGTCTAAAAAAGTTCGCGAAACGGGTATGATTGATTTTCAAAATCCGGCTATGTTTTTGCCCGACTGGCGAATTTACTCTAAGATTTTAAGGCAAGCCGTGCCCGCATGCTTAAACTATCTTTCTATGTCGCTTGGCGGACTGATACTGCTAAAATTTATAAGCCATTACGGCACAAACGCGGTTGCAGGATACGGTATCGCACTTAGGATCGAGCAGATCGTCGCCTTGCCTACTATCGGCATAGCCGCCGCCGTTCTTAGCATCATATCTCGAAATTTCGGCGCTAAAGAGTATGAGCGTGTGATAGAGTGCTATAAATGCGCGCTTAAAATTTTACTTTATTTTTGTTTGTTCGCCTGTGCTTTTTGTGTGTTTTGCGGCACTTATATCATCTCGCTTTTTGATACAAATGCCGAGGTTTTAAGTGCGGGACAAAGCTACCTTCTTATAAATTCTTTCGCATTTTTCGGATACGGAGTCATAAATATCTCAGGCAGCGCCCTGCAAGCGATAAAAAAACCTACAATGGCGTTTGTGCTAAACGCTATGCGACTGATCGTGCTTCAAATTTGTATATTTTCATTTGTGGTTTACGTGCTACAAGGGGTGCTTATAGATATTTGGGTCGGCATGTTTTTCAACGTCTATTTTACGGCGGGATGTTTTTTGATTTATATGTATTTTAAGCTTAAAAAATTACTCAAAAAGGATAGTAGTGGAGTTTAAAGATAGCTTGTTTGAAATTTTACAAACTCATAAGGAAGAAAAATTTAGGATTTTTTCACAAAAATTAATATCTCAGCCTGAAATTTTGGGTGTGAGAACGCCTATGCTTAAAAAGATAGCCAAAGATTTTTCGCTCAAGTTAGATGTAAAAGAAATTCGTCTTTTTAAGCCTGCTTTTCATGAGGAATTTGCGATAAAAGCGTTTTTAATCATCAATCTAAAAGATGACGAGAGTAAATTTGCTCTTGCAAGCGAATTTGTAAAAACTATGCCAAATTGGGCGATCTGCGATCAGTTTGACGCGATAAAATTTAAGGATAGTAGATTTGTAAATTTGCTTCTTTCGCAGTGTCTTAGCTCAAATTTGGAGTATGAAAAGCGCTTTTTCTATGTTTATTATATGAGAAATTTGGCGGCATTTGAGCTTAATAAATTTTTTGAAATTTGCATAAACGAAAAAGACGAGAGATACTATGTCAAAATGGCTATGGCATGGGCTATGGCTGAAATTTTTATCAAATTTAAAGAGCCTGTTTTAAATTTGCTTGAGAGTAAAAGGCTTAATAAATTTGTGCAAAACAAAACTATTTCAAAGATAAGAGATAGTTTTCGGGTGCAAAAGAGCGTCAAAGATGAGCTCGTAAAACTTAGAATTTGATATGTAAATTTTTAGATAAATTTTGCTAATTTAGTTAAATTTGGTTGTTTTTAAGTTTTAAATGAAGATATCTAGCTAAAAAATAAATTTTAATCTAAAATTTATTGACATTGAGCCGAATTTTGGTTAAAATGCGCTTTTTCAATGAAGTAGGGCACACATACTTCGGGGTGTAGCGCAGGCTGGTTAGCGCACTTGGTTTGGGACCAAGGGGCCGAAGGTTCGAATCCTTTCACCCCGACCATCTATGTGGTGAGTGTAGCTCAGTCGGTTAGAGCATCAGATTGTGGTCCTGAGGGTCGTGGGTTCAATTCCCATCACTCACCCCACTTTGGCGCTCGTAGCTCAATTGGATAGAGCGACAGACTTCGGATCTGTAGGTTATGGGTTCGACTCCTATCGGGCGCGCCACTTTGTTGTTATGCGCTCATAGCTCAGCTGGATAGAGCAACGGCCTTCTAAGCCGTAGGTCAGAGGTTCGAATCCTCTTGGGCGTACCATTTGGTTTATTTAATATTTTTTAGATAAACTTCCATTCTTTATACACGTGCGGATGTGGTGAAATTGGCAGACACGCCAGACTTAGGATCTGGTGCCTCACGGCGTGAAGGTTCAAGTCCTTTCATCCGCACCATTTTTAACTTTTTTCCCCTTTAAAATCCCCTAAAATACGAGCTTTCGACAACCAATTAAGGTTAGAAAAATATCAAAAGTGTAAGCTATGTGTAACAAAGTGCTTAAAAGTGCCTATTTTAGGGCATTTATGAGATACTATACGGACTAATTCATCTAACCCATTTTATAAAAAATCCCTAGAATACGGCATTTAATAAGCTAAAAGTGTAAAAAGTAAGTGTAACAAAAAAAGCCCTATATTTTTAAAGCTTACTTATAGCTATTTGGTATAAAAAATAATAATTAAACATTTTTTAAGCTTAGAAATTGATATAATAAATCGTTGATATTTAGTCCTACAAAATATTAATTAAAAAGTTTAAGAATACACCAAAAAACAAAAATAGTTATGAAAATTGCAGTTTTCAATACAACTTTTTTACAAAATATCGTTTTTGCGGGTTTTTGCGTGGTTTTCGCTCTTTGTGCTTTTCACTTTTCAAGCTTTTTAAGCTGTTTAAGGTTTGTGAAACTTAAAGCACGTTTCACAACTTCAAAAAATGCCAAATTTTTATAATTTTTCTTAAGGTTTCAATCAAAAAATGATTAATTTTTTAGTTTTCTTAATTTAAGGTTTAAAATGCTTTTGAGCTGAAAATATATTTTACTTTTTGATTGCTTTTCTGTTTTGTGTATAAAATTTGCTCTTTTTTGATACACAAATATTTTGAATATTAAAATTTATATACTATGAATTGAGTTAAATTTCTTTACTTTCCTGCTATCTGCCGGATTGTGTTAAATTTGCTTAATTTTATTCACCCCTGCACTGAATAAAATTTTATATATTTATATCTCGTTGAGGTTTTTAAAAATAGTTTAAAGCCCGTTTAAAGCGTGTTTAAAAGATATATTTTGAAATGATTTTTTTCAATTCCGACATTTTTTAAACCCTCTTTTAAATCTCAATTCCGACATTTTTAAATAGGGTTGCAGTTAAAATTTATCCGTTTTTTGGGTTCGTTTCTTTCGGCTTGTGTTGATAAAATTGTCTAATGCTTGTTTTGAGTTAAAGCGGTCTTGTAGCCCCTTGCGATTTAGTGTCCTGCCGTCTGTAAAGGCTTTGATTTGATATATCAGGTAGTTATCATTGGTAAGCCCTCTAGCGTGTAATCTGTGCGCTATTTTGTCGGCTGTTTCTATGCTCTGCGGTAGCTCATTTTTGATAAAGCTTATAAAGTCCGTTCTGCCTTTTGGCTTTATTGTGATTTCTAATCGCTTCCAAGCCGTAAGGCTGTGATTTAAGCTTTGTTTTTGGTGTATGGTCTGCTTTTTGTATTTGTCGTATAGTAGTATTTTATCGATATTGTTAAGCGTTGTTTTGTTGCAATATAAGCTATTATGCTTTACTATGTAGCTATCGTTATTTACGCCCTCTAATGAGCTTTTAAACTCGTCTTTACGCCTATAATCAATATCCCGATTGTCTTTAAAATCACTTGCTACATCACAATTTAAAAGTATAAAAGTTTTGCGCCTTAAAAGCTTTGAAATAAATTTTATAGCCTCGTTGTTTATCTGCTTTGTTGGCTGATGTAGTCCCGTGTATATGAGTAAGCAAAATGTATCTTTCGCTTTCTTGTGGGCTAATGCGTGTTCGAATAGTAAAGGTATGTTTTTAACTATGATTATATAATTGCTTAGCCCGTTACCTTGTGAGATTTTGGCGTATTCGATAACGGGCTTAAAAGCTTCTTTCTTGTATCTGTTTTTAGGGTCGTTTTTAAGGCTTTGATATATTTGCGCTATGTATGGGTTAATGGGTAAATTTTTAATATCTGTTTGCACTTCAAAGCCGTTTTTAACGATAATGTTTTTAAAAGTATTATAGTGTGCGATTTGTCTTATCGTATCGATACCACGCTCGCCAAAAATAATATTTTTATCGTTAAAAACTTGCATTTTATCCCTAATATCTGCGCTTATAAGCTACTCGCCTCGTATTCTTTAAGCTCTGTTTTAAAGGCTTCCCTTAGCTTATGTATGCTTGTAAAAACTGCGTTATCAAGTAAAAATATGCTATTTGAAATCTCGCTATCAAGCTCACGTGAAAATTTGCCGAGTGCCATTAATAACTTTTGCGCTCCGTCTAAGACTTCCAAAGACTGATTAAGCGTTTCTATCTGTAAAGCTTTGTTTTGTCTACTATCGCTCATTATTTAGCCCCTTGTATGATGTTTTTGCGGTTATCCTAGCTCTTATATTTGCTATGTGGTTTAAAGCTCCTATTCGCTCCTGCTCCTGCCTCTCTCGCTTCATTTCCTGCCTGCTGTCGTGTAGCTCTTTTTGATATTCTTGCTCGTCTTTGTCAAGCCTATAATAAAAAAAGCTTTTGTTAAAATTTGCCATTTTTAGCCCCTTTGCTGATTTGCTTCAAGCATAAATCCGTGATGTAATTCTTTGATTTTGCCTGCTACTATGCCTATCACTTCCACTTCATCGGCGTTATAAATTTCCTCGTGCGGTAGCCCTACGGCTCTATAGGCTTTATAATCTCTGCCTATTTTTGGCAAAATTTGTAACTCTCTTACTAAGATATTGCCCTTATAAACAAATGCAAATATACATCCCTCTAATACTCTGTTTTGGTTTGGATTGATGACTAATACATCGCCTTTTTGTAAATACTTTACCTTACTTTCATCGCTATAAACCGCATATAATAAGCCCTCTTTGATTGATTGCTTAAAGGGCTGTAAATCTATGTTTTTAAAGCGGTCGTAAGGCTCATTATTTAGCCTTTTGGCTTTCTCTTTTGGCTCTGGATTGCCTCTGTATTCTCTGTTTTGCTGTAGGCTTGTATGGCTTAATTCTATTGCCTGCGCCTTGCTAATTACTTGCATATTTTACTCCTTATTATTTACTTTTTTGATGAAAATTAAGCAGAATTATATACCCTTTTGATAATCTTGTCAATAGTTTATTTACTTCTTTGATGAAAAATAGTATAATATTTATATCAAAAGAATAAAAAAAGGTATAAAATGTTAAAAAAAGATTTTGATAAAAAGCTTGACGATTTAGGCTTAAGCCGTAAAGATTTTGCCGATTTAACGGGTCTTGCTTATAGCTCTGTTTCAAATTGGCACGATGAAAAAAAGCCCGTTCCGTCTTGGGTTGGCTCGTGGCTTGAAAATTATTCAAAAGCCCGTGATTTAGATAGCGCAGTCGCAATTTTTGAGCCTTATATAAATAAAAAATCACTAAGCTAAGCGGTGTTTTATCCGCTCTTTTTACCCGTGCCACGATATTAAATCCCTTGCCATTTCTCTTAATAAACTTGCCGTTATTCTGCTAAGTTGTGATTTATCATCACATCCGCTAAAGTCCTTTATCTCGTCATCTACAAAGCTTTCTAAATCCTTGCTTTTGCACTCTATGCCTATTAAATATCTGTTCTTTTTGCGTTCTGATTTTTGTATGAGGTAAAACATTTTCAATACTTCAAAATCTACGCAAAATAAAACGCTTTTAACCCTTGATAGAGCCGATTTGAAATCAGTCGTTAATTCATCCTCGCCTTGCACTTTAGGACAAATCAAAAAGACAAATTTATTCTGTAGCCTGCTAATCTGCTTTGCCATTTGCTGGCTTTTAAGCGTTTCAATGCCTTTTAAAACTATGTAATTAAGCCTGAGTGTGTGAATAAAGCCCACACACTCAAAACCTATAAAGATAAAAATATGGCTTGACTTATCGTAGAAATGTGTTATAATTTGGTCGCAATTCGCTTTGTTAAGCGTTTTGCCCCTCATTATTTTTTCATCCCTAAAACTCATTTAAAATCGCCTCTATTTTTTCGTTAGGCTCTTTAAAATTTGTCCTATCTTTGATAATTTTGCCCTCTTTGTCGGTCGCTTTGCCTTTTTGGTCGTTTGCGTCTAGCACCGCTTCAAAACATCGCTTAACCTTGTCGGGGTCTTTTAAAATCTTGCTTAATGCACCTATTTGAAACACGATACTATCGATATAAGCGTCTATATCCTCGCTTAATTTCTCGCTCTCTAAAAGCTTGTTTAATTCCTCTGATATAAATGAGGCTTCACGGCTCTTGTTGTAGCCCTTATTGATTAATCCTCGCTCTTTATTCCAAGAGTAAATACGCCCTACAATGTCAATATCCGATACAAGCTCGATAGCTTCTAAACCTACGTAAAAATCTCTATCGCCTAAGCTGTCGTATAGTCTTGCTTCCCCGTTTGCTATATCAAGACAAAGCACATCATAAATAAGCCCGTCCTCTTTAAAAACGGCGATTAAATTTATACCTTTTGACATATCAAGCCCTTATAAGACTTGCTCTGTGTTAGCTAGAAATTTCGCTACATCGTGAAGTGCGAAAATAACCTTTTTTCGCTTCTCGCCACTGCCTAAAATCTTATAATTCGGCATATTTTTACCCATTTTTAAACTTAAGCGCAACGTATGAACACTTACGCCCAGCTCGTCCGCAAGTTCGCACATATTTAAAGCCTGTTTTTTGTATTTGGCTCTAAGATTTTTTACAATCTCGTTGTAGGTGTCATTTTGTAGCATATTAGCTCCTTTAATGTGATTTAGTCGTATTTAGTTGTAATTTAGCTATAATGTAAGTATCTAAATACATTTTGTATTTATTTGTAAGCAATGTATCTAAAGACTTACGTAACGTAAGTAGAATTATAAAAAATTAAAAATAAATTTTTGCTTACGTAGCGTATATTAAAAAGGACTGTTATGAAAGTATTACCAAATGCAAAGTTAGAACAGATAAGGCGAAAAAATAAGATAACTCGCAAAGGTTTAGAGAATATAAGCGGTTTTAAAGAGCGGACAATAGGAAGTTATGAACGTGCTGAAAATTTTCCGTCTGATGAGTATTTGGATTTTATTAGCCTATATTTTGGCTATACAAAAGATTATATTATAAAGGACACTTACGAATATGAATTAAATAAATTTGTGCGTGTTGTGCTTATGTATCAAAGCATTTTTAATTATACAGATGAAAAAATGGCAGAAATTTTAAAAATTGCACCTAATGAATATAAAAAAATTTATAATTTTAATAACTACTCTAAAGGGCTAATTTATAAATATAATGATTTATCTTTATTAGGTATAAAGCCGTCTTGTGTCGGCTTGGATGTTGAGGGTATTTCTATTGATAGGCTAATGCTGTATTATTATTCTACTTCGCACAGTATAGATGAAGTGAGAAAGGCAGAGTTGATTAAAAAAGAGGAAAACAGAATAAAAGAGGCTGAAAAAGAAAAAAAGATATTATCTGACCTTGAAAAAAACGGTTTAAATTTAACCCCTGAATACTACGCAAGCATTATTAAAAAGCGCAATACGCCCGAAAAAATCACGCCGTTAAATACCCTTAGCGATATACCGCCAAAACATCAGGAATTATTAGAGCTTTTAAAATTTGCCCCTGATAGCTTTACGGATGAAATCATCAAAAAGCTAAAAGAGATAAAAAAATTGCAAGAATTTTAAAGTTTTTGCACTTTTTCCATTTTGGCAAAATTGCCATTTTTAGCCCTCTTGCTCCTTTGGTTTTTTCAATTCCGACATTTTTAAAACTTACCAATTCCGACATTTTTTAACCCTCTTAAAAATCTCAATTCCGACATTTTTAACATTTTATTTTCTAACTTTTTATCATCTGTTTTTAGCCCGTCTTTTATCTCGTTTATTCTAAAAGCCCTAAAATAGGCTACTTGTTACGATTACGAATTATCGCTCATATCAATTCCGACATTTTTAACGCTTATTTTTGCCCTTGCACCAGCTTAAAATTTAGCCCTCGATTTACTCGTTTTATTCCAAGCTTTAAACCTCATCGCCCTAATAGTAACTATTTTTATATCTTTATTCTGTGAAAATTTATACAAGATGAGTTTTTAAAATTTATATGAGATGAAGTAAAAATTTATATTTTGATGAATAAAAAAAGATAAGTTAAAAAATATATAAAAGTGTAAAGTTTTGTAAAGTCTTTTTTGAAACTAAACTTAAAAGCAAATATTGTTTAAAAGGCTATTTGAGTTAAAATTTAAAAGCTTTTGAACTGTCAAAATTTCTTTTACACTTGTTTACATTTTTTTTACAAAATTTTACAGATTGCTTTACACTTTTTAGCTTTTTGTAAATCTTATGCCCTTTTGGCTCGTTTCCTTGCTCGCTGTGAGCCGTTTAGCTTCTCGCCTGATGTGTCTATATCCTTTTGAGCCTTTGAGCCAAAATTAAGCTTCTTTTTGGTTTTTGCTGTCTTTTAAAATTTGCTTTAGCACTACTTTTTGATATTCGATAAGCTCCCTATCTACTTTTATAATTTCGCACGTTTGAAAATTATGTTTACAGGCTTTACACTTTTTGTAACGCTCTACCCATAAGCCATTAATGCTTGCGACTGTTGCTATCTGCTCGCTCCCACATTTAGGGCATATCATTTTAAGCCTTTTTTTGTTTTGGATTATATCTAAGCTCTTTAAAGCTTAGTTGTGTTTTTGTGCTGTCTTTAACTCTCTTTTTGCCTGATGTGTTAAAGTTTTGCCGTATTTTTAACGTATAAGCTGGATTGAGTTAAATTTCTTTGATTTCCTGCTATCTGCTTGCTTTTCCTGCTGATGTCCTGATTTGCTTCTGTTGAGCTTATTTCTTGTTATCTGCTTGATTGTGTTGTGCTTGTCCGGGCTGGTTTAAAGCTTCTTGAGTAGGTTAAATTTGCTTGATTTCTTACTCGAGCTTGAGCTATGTTATCCCGGCTTGATTTCTTGCTGTTGAGCTTATCTCTTGCTATTTCTCGAGCTGGATTAAAGCTTATGAATTGACATCTAAAAGCCCGTTTTGCTATAATTCGCTTACATTCGAGAGGCTCCTAGTGCCTCATTTCACGGCGGTGCTTTACCGCCTCTTTAGCTCCCCTTTTTTGGCTCTTAGATTTGCACTTTTTTAAAGCTTGTGAGCTGTTTATATATCTCTAATAATCACCATTATTCACTAATTGACACTTATTAAATTATTTGATATAATGAGCTTGTTTTCACGGCGGTGCTTTACCGCCACCACTCTTATAAATATCCTCTCACATCATCGCCAAAACAAGCTAACAAATCATTAATAAAAGTTTCTATCATATTTGGATTTATGCCTATAATAACTCTAGTTTTTCCAAATTCTTTACACGCTGATACTCTAGGCGTTCCACTATCATTTAGCTTATATAAATTTTCAAAGTGAAACGCCCGATTTCTGATAAGCCTTAGCAGTATATAAGCAACTGATACCTTTTGATAGTTTCTTAGCTTTGTATTGATATTAAACTCTGAATACCGCCTAAAATCAATATCATTTAAGTCCATAATTTGATTATGTATTCTCGCCTCGTCCATTGTCTTAACCCAATATCCTAAGCTTTGTTTTGAGATAAAATCATCATCTTTAATATTTAAAATTTTTGCTATTTTGTTGCGTGTGATAATCTCTAAAATGCCAAGCTTTGGCGATAATATCTGCATAAGTATAAAATTATCCCTATGCTCTCCCTCGCTCTTGTAACTGCTTAATCTTTTGGCTGAAAATAGCTCTATTAGTCTTTCCTGCTCCATTTTTACCCTTTTAAAATTTGCTTATCAAATAGCCTTTTAACCTCATCTGCTCCACTCTTTGGCGATAGCTTAGCGTAGCGTGTAGTTTGCTTAATGTCCTTATGGTTTAGTAGTCTTTGTATGGTATAAATCGGCGTGCCTTGTATGGCTAAAAGGCTTGCGAATGTATGGCGTAAAGTATGAATTACTACCCGATTACCCCTATCACTTCGCACTAATCCGCTATTAAAAAGCTTGTCTAATATAGGCTTTAATCTGCGTTGTATTCGCTTTTTTTCGGTTTTTTCGCCGTTTTCGTAACTGATGATATAATCATTTTCTTTTAGCTTGTCTTTGCTCTCTAAAATGCTTCTAACCTCATCCGTCAAAAAGCCCGCGTATCTATCCCCACTCTTAAAGTCGTAAATGTTGATAATTCCTGCATTAAAATCAATATCTTTTAACCTGATATTTAATACTCCCTCTAGCCTTGCGCCTGTCGTGATTGAAATCAATACAAAAAGATATAAAATTTCATCATTTTTAACGCTGTCTTTGAGCTTTTGCACCTCATCAAGACTTAAATATCTTATACGGGCATTTGGCGTTTTTTTATGCTCTACGCTTATAAACGGGTTTGCGAAATTATATAGCCCCTGCTTGATAGCGTAATAAAATATCGTTGCGCCAAGCTGTAATATATTGCCGATAGTTGCGTTTGCATATCCTGCGCTTATAAGCTCCTTTTGTAGCCCTATAACATCATCTTTTTTAATCGATACTAAAGGCTTATAGCCTATTGTGTCCCTTAGATGTCTGTTAAATTTACTCCTGCGCTCTTTTAGGCTTATTGTTTCGCCTGCTATTGCTCTACTATCAAAATACTTATCGGCAATATCGTTTAGCGTTGTCTTGTGCTGTTTTTTAGCGACAATAGGTATTTTTAAATCATCGCCTAGCCTAAGTTTGGCTAGTATTTCGGCTCGCTTGTTGTAGCAATATACTTCGTTAAATCCGTCCTTGTCGCTTCCTATTTTAAGCCGTATATTTTTATTTTCTGTTGGATGTCGATAAATGATGTAGTATGTTTTGCTTCCATTATCTAAAATGCGGTAATAAACTCCCGTGTAACGTTTCGATTTAACATCTGCCATTTTTAACCCTCTTAAGCTTGCGATTTTCAAAAGTGTAACAAAAGTGTAAATCAAATTTACTATTATTTGTTTTAAAAAACTATTATTTGTTATTAGGGCTAAAAAATCTCGCTATAAGATAAGCTCGTATTTAACGCTATTATAAAGCTATTTGTAATTAATTATTTTTAATTTAAGAAAATGGCATTAAATGGCTTTTTCAAGTCCTTTCATCCGCACCATCTAAAATACCCTAAAATACGATGTTTTAAGACTTAAGATTTTAAAAGGTAACCTTTTAGGTAACCTCAAACTACTTATTATTTTATTAGCGATTAAAAATATCAACTTGACATTATTTAAGTTTTTGTTTGTAGTATGTCTAAAATAAATTTAAATACTCTGTTAAAGTAAAGTTTTAATATTTTAACACTTGCTAAGGTAGATGTAGTAGTAAGCGCGCAAGGTAAAGTCATACCAAGCGGAGAGATAAAGATACTAAAGCCTCTTGAAAGCGGAGTGGTCTCAAAGATATTCGTTAAAGACGGAAACAAAGTTAAAAAAGGCGATATCCTTATACAGATAGACCCAACCGTAACGGATGCCTCACTAAGCAATAAACAAGATGATCTAAAAGTAATTAATTCGGACATCTTGCTATTTAACGCCTTAATAAACGAACAAGAGTTAAGCAAAGAAGAGCTTGCCAACTTAAACATATCTCAACTGAAATTATACACCAGTCAAAAAGAGATACTTAAAAATACTTATGAGAGTAATGAAGCCAAGATTGAAGCTGCAAATTTGGATATAAAAACTCAAAAAGCAGAACTAAGCAGAGTAAAACTTCTACTTAGCAAAGAAGAGGCTACAAAGAAAAGACTTCAAAGCGTTTTAGACATAATAGCTAAAAAAGAGTATGACGAAGTAAATAAAAATATCATAAATTTAACCGAACAAAACAGCATGGCTAAATTTAAACTAGATGAAGCGGATAAAAAGCTAAAAGAGATAAAAGAGCAGAGTAAAACCCTTATAAAAGAGCTAAAGTCCAAATGGATAGAAACATCATTATTAAAAGAGAGAGAAAGAAGAGAGCTAAGCGCTCAAATAGATGCAATACTATTTTCAAACAAAACTCAACAGATCAAATCTCCAACCGACGGCTACGTAGGAAAGCTGCTTATCCATACCGAAGGAGGAGTAGTAAATCCAAACGATAATCTTATATCTATAATACCTTCCGATGTCCCATTAGTTATCAAATCAAGCGTCTTAAATAAAGACATAGGCTTTTTAAAAGTAGGTCAAGAAGTGGCTATCAAGATAGATACCTTTAGCTTTCAAAAGTATGGTCTACTTCAAGGAGTGATAACCCATGTAAGCAATGACGCCATAGAAGATGAAAAGCTAGGGCTTATATACGAGATACAAGTAAAGCCAAAAAGCTTAGAGATAAAAGTAGACGGAGAGATGAAAAAACTAGACATTGGAATGAGTGTAATAACAGAGGTAAAAGTAGGCAAAAGAAGAGTGATAGAACTATTCATCTACCCTATCATCAAATACCTAGATGAAGGGCTTAGCCTAAGGTGAGAGAGTGTATAAAATATTATAAAATAATATGATAATAGTTTCCAAATTTTATATAGATGCTTAAAGTTAGAGTAGGTAAAATTAATAATTCTAAAAATTTTAATATGTAGTATAATTTACAAAATAAATTTATCAACAAGCGACATAAATGGAAAATTTCAAAGATAAAATTTCTTATGTGCTTAATAGAATGTTTTTTAAAAGACAGAAAGTGCCGACTTTAGGTATGATTTTACTGCAGTCTTTGTTTTGGTTTTCATTTGCTTTTTTTGCTACTTTTTTAATTCAATATGTTGAAGCAACAAGCAGAACAGATATAATAAAAGGTCAATTATTTGATTATGAGGAATATAGAGGCTATAGGTATTCTTATTGCAAATTAAAATTAAAAATGAGAGATAATTCTTTTAAGCAAATTGAATCTAGCGTATGTACATGGTCGATGTATGAGAATAAATCAGCCGATGTAACTATATGGAGTAAGCCTGATTTAATGCGGATCGGCAAAGTTGCAATATATAAAATGATAAGAGATGATGGTTTTGAAATATATAAGTTTGACGATGAGAATATCTTACGATATAAAAAATTGATATTATACTCTTTGATAGTATCAATTATGTTTTTGATTTTATTTTATAAATTTAATACCAGTGAAGATGTAAAAAAATAAGGAGCCAAACGTGACATGTGATGTAGAAAGAATGGTGAATGTGTCGTTCTTATCATCAAATACCTAGATGAAGGAGTGAAAGTAAGGTAAGGCGGGATGGTATGTAAAATGTCATAAAGAGTAATATGATAATATATCGCAAATTTTATGATAGATGTTTAAGGTTAGAGTATATAAAATAAAAAATATAATATTTTTTGCAAGGATTGGATATTGAAAAGAATATTGTTTATTGTGTTGCTTATAGTGTTTGCTAGCACAGTGGTTTTTATTAATACAAAAAATATTATTGACTCAAGCCCTAGATATTTTGCCAGATGCCTATTGAATTATAGTGACGATTGCCTAAAATTAGGTATTTTTTACTTAGAAAAAGCAAAATTTAAAAGAGCATACAGATCGTTTGATAAAGCTTGCAAACTAGGCAATATGCAAGGATGTTATAATCTCGGACTTATGCATTCCAGAGATGATATGGGACTAAATGCAAACTATTTGACGGCAATTAAATTTTACGATATAGCTTGTAAACAAAACTACAGTAACGCTTGCATAAATTTAAGTTCTATCTATACTACACACTTTCCTACATTAGAAAACAATAAAACAGCATTTGAAATAACCAACATATCTTGCAATAATGGTAGTGAGGTTGCTTGTTTTAACGCTGGTATTTTTTATGAGCATGGTATTGGAGTGCAAGCGAATTTCGAACAGGCATCTAATTTTTATAAACTTGCTTGTGAGAAAAAACACGATGAGGCTTGTATAAATTTAAGTTCTATCTATACTACACACTTTCCTACATTTGAAAACAATAAAACAGCATTTAATCTTCTACGTGATGTTTGCAATAATGGTAATGTAATGTCTTGTTATAATGCTGGAATTTTTTATACAAATGGTGTTGGCACAAAGCCAAATCTCGATGAGGCTGTCAAAGCTTTTTTATATGCATGCGACAGGAACTATCCGGACGCTTGTAGGAAGTTAGCGAATTTTTACTACGGTGGTATTTATTTTGAAGAGGATTATACTAAAGCTTATGAGCTATATAAAAAATCTTGCGATATGGGTGATAATCAAAGCTGTAGCTTTGTTGGAGTTATGCTTTTTTATGGATATGGAGTGGATAAGAATGAAATTTTGGGATTAGAGATACTAAAAGATAGTTGTAGTAAAAATGAATTATTAAGCTGTCAAATTCTTCAAAATATTGATAAATATGATGTTAATGCAACTATTAAATCCATAATGTAGAAAATGTTACATAATAAAGAAAGAGAGTAAAATGACAAGAGACGATCTTAGTAAAGTTATCAATGCTCACTTTTGGCTATGATATTGCATTTTATATTAACAGTTTTTTAAAAATATACAGCAAAATTAAGGAGTGGCAATGAGTAGTGTAGATAAAGATGATAACAATATTAATAAGATTTCAGCTTTTATATCAAAGATTATTCGATAAGAAATACTTATGGTAAATAAATTTTTGAAAGAGGTTCAAAATGCTTGAATTTTTAGCTAAACATTGGTTTTGGTTTTTGTTTTTTGGTGCCACTCTTCTTATTATGTCGCATTATAGACAAAATTTTATTAGGCACTATTTTAGTTTTGATGAATTTTTTAGCTTACTAAAAGAGACAAGATCTGGCTCAGGTTTTGTTCATAAATTTGTTGGATATTCTCTTTGTTTTGCTTCTTTATTTATGCGCATTTGTGTTTGTCTTGGAATAATCGGTTTTATATTAAATTTATTCATATAATTAATGAAAGGTACAAAATGAGTAAAGCAGAAAATGTTGAATTTATAACAAATCTTATTCAGCTTGGTGCAATTGCTCCAGGTCCACAAAAACCGTATATGCAAATTCTACTAGGGCAAGCCGGTGCGGTCGGAAGCTTGGCTGATTTAGTTGAGAAAGTAAAAAATAAAAAAGCTACAAAAAATGACTATATTGATGTTTTAGCTGATTTTATGAGTATAGCCACAGGTATAGCTGTTGGTCTTGGCTTGGCACATCCTATTAACCTTGCTGCTGGTGGCATCATAGGGCTCATAAACTTTCTAGATAGAAATGATTGGGATTTGGATAAAGCTTTGGAATCAATCCCTAAAATATCTAACTTTTTTAATAATTCAAATTTTCCTCTTATATCCATCTCAAATCCTACTGTAAACGAGTCTGATCAAGAAGTAGTATTTGATATAACTCTGTCTAAACCTCTTAAAGAGGATCTTGAGCTAAGTTTGCATACATCAAACGGTACTGCCGTAGCAAGCGAAGACTATACCCCAAACAATACTACTATAACTATAAAAGCAGGAGAGACATCTTATAAACATACTGTAGCTATAACGGACGATATGCAAAAAGAAGGTAGCGAGTATTTTACTCTTACGGCCCAAAGTATAAACATAACCGACCCAAATGATTTTGGGTATTATGTTATAAGTAGTGCTATTATTAACAATAAACAGGGTATAAACTCTAATATTAATTTTTATTGCAAAGTAAGTTAAATGCAAAAACTTTATCTCATGCTGATTTGGCAACCTATTTTCGGAAAGACGAAGAGAAGCCAATGGAGTAAAGCATTTTATATATATATATGATCATAGCTCTTATTGTTTCATTTAACCTTTATCTTTCGTCGTTAAATTCTGTTTTGGAAATTCAAGACATGACGGTTAGAAGCGGAGAAATTAGTGGTATTAATAAGCGTCTATTTAATAGCTCTACTATGCTTACTCTCAAATCAAATAATGAATATTTTCGATATGTAGTTCATTCTATAGACCTTAAAAATATAAAACTAGGAAATACGGTTAAAATTTATAGCGTTAATAAAAATAGTACTATTTTTGGCATCAAAGAGAATTATATTGAAGAGATAAGAGATTTAAACGGAACATTGTTAAGCACAAAATATAATATGAATAATTCAAAAAAAGCCAATAATATAGCTTATATGTGGTCTAAACTATCCTGCAAATTATCTTTTATATTTTTTATATTAATAGTTTTAATAAATTTAAGAAATAATGAAAAACCAAATAACATTGTGTAAAAGGATTGAATATGGGTATTAAAGTCGATTCTAATTTTTGTACAAACTTGTCCCTTGCCACACATCCAGAAAAAGTATTTGGAGTTGGTAAATCTATGATAGAAGGTGATTATGCTACAGCAGCAGCGGGAGCTTTGGGGTTGTTGGATATGTTTTTGAGTATTGCAAATAAAGTAAATCAAATAATTACTGGTTAGGCTTTTGCGGCATCGCTTATGGTTCTCATTGATCAGTAGTGGTAAAGACAGCTTAGAACTTAAGAGTATCGATAAATACGAAGTTAAATTTATAAAAAAAGTAGCTTTTTAAAAGTTTTTATGAATGATAACAATCATATAACATTGCCTCAAGATACTTCGTTTTCATATATCAAAGCACTACTAAAAGCCATATCAAAAAACTACTCATAAAATTACTTCTAAAACTAATTATAGTAACTTATTGTTGATAATTCCTGCATTAAAATCAATGTCTTTTAACCTGATATTTAATACTCCCTCTAGCCTTGCGCCTGTCGTGATTGAAATCAATACAAAAAGATATAAAATTTCATCATTTTTAACGCTGTCTTTGAGCTTTTGCACCTCATCAAGGCTTAAATATCTTATACGGGCATTTGGTACTTTTTATGCTCTACGCTTATAAACGGGTTTGCTGTAGATTGTTCTGAAATATTTTAGTCACTCTATCAAGCACACCCTGGCAAAGCGAGATGATAATGCCGTAGTTTGTTATAGGCACTATGGCGTGTGAAGCTTTTTGCATGCGGTTTTTCATCATGGTTTTGTTTATCATGCAGCCTCCGCAGTGGATAATGAGTGCAAATTCGTCTAAATTCGCAGGACAGTCCTTGCCGTTTGTGTAGCTAAACTCAAGCTTTTTACCGCTAAATTTGCTAAGCATTTTTGGGATCTTAACCCTTGCTATGTCACCGTCTTTTGCGTTGTGAGTGCAGGCTTCGGCTATTAAAATTTTATCGTTATCCTTTAGGCTTTTGGCTCTCTCAGAGCCTTTTATGAATTCGCTCAAATCACCCTTTAGTCTTGACATCAAGATAGAAAAAGTAGTGATTTTTGCCTCTTTTGGAGCCGTTTTTACGACTTCTAAGACGCATTGTGAGTCGCACACTATCAAATTTGGCTTAAACATCTGCGCGGTTTTTGATACGTCCGGACTGCTTGAGACGCAAACGTAAGCCTTGCCGTCTAAAATTTGCCTTATGGCTTGCACTTGAGGCAGTATGAGCCTGCCTTTAGGAGCTTCATCGTCAATCGGCGTTATAAGTAAGACTATGTCGTCAGGATTTAAAATTCCGCTAAAAAGATCGTCAGTATCTTTTGAAATTTGCTTTGAAATTTCGGCTAAATTTTCATAAATTAGCTCTAAATTCAGACTCGTTTTGGCAGAAGTTTTGACAAATTTAAATGGCTTTATCAAATTTAAAAACTCGTCCTTTGACTCTTTGAGATCGCACTTATTTACAAGCACTAAAAAAGGCTTGCTTAGGCTTTTAAATTTAGCAATAAGCTCACTTTCAAATTTGCCAAATTCGTTATTTTCCACGACCAAAACGGCTATATCGATATTTTCTATCGTCTCGTTTGTCTTTAAAACTCTTTGCTTGCCAAGCTCACCCACATCATCAACGCCCGCCGTATCAAATAGCGTAGCGGCGCCAAGTCCGTGTATCTCGATACTTTTTTGCACCGTGTCGGTCGTAGTTCCTGCCACATCGGATACTATAGAGGCGCTTTGATTGCTTAGCATGTTCATGATGCTTGATTTGCCGACGTTTCGCCTGCCGAAAATCCCTATGGCCGTGCGCATCGATTTTGGAGTGTTCACAGCCCTTGCCTTTGGTTAAAATGCACGCTGTTGCCGTTTGTAAGCGAAATTTTATCTCCTATTAAAGTAAGCATTTCATCAAATCTACTATAAATTTCCGCCACGCTTTCTTTTAGACAAAATTTATTCGGATAGAGCCTGTATAGATCGTGATATCTGCCTTGTGTGATTGATGGCATGATGACGTTTGCACCGCTTCTTAAAGCCATTTTGCGCCCTTCGTTTGGATCAAGCGTCTCGATAGCAGTTGTTACAGGGATATTTATCTTAGGTAAGAGCAGTCTTGTTAGAGCGTTTGCTTTTAGGGCTAGCTTTATCTCGCCTGCTTTTGAGTACTCAAGCGGCGTGTTTGTAGCGGGTATAAAAGGACCTATGCCTATCATATCAAAGTCGTGTTTCTTTAAAAACATCAGGTCTTTTGCCAGGATTTTAGCACTACTTCCCGGCAAGCCCACAAGCAAGCCGCTTCCTGTCTCGTAGCCTAAAATTCGCAAATTTTCTAAACACTTAATGCGGTTTTTTAGGCTCATGTTGGGATGAAGGGCTTTATAAAGAGCTTGATTGGTAGTCTCTATGCGAAGCAGGTATCTATCAGCGCCCGCTTCTTTGTAGGCTTTATATTGCTCAAAGCTCTTTTCACCAAAGCTAAGCGTGATCTGAACGCCAAATTTCTTTATCTCGCGTATGATCTCGCAAATTTCATCATCTTTAAAGGCGCTGCTTTCGCCTGATTGCATGACGATAGTTTTATATCCGCTTATGGCGGCTTCTTTAGCACAGGATACTACCTCATCTGCGCTCATCTTGTAGCGTTTTAGACTTTTGTTTTTGCTTCTAAGACCGCAGTAAAAGCACTCTTTGGCGCAGATATTTGAGATCTCTATAAGAGCTTTTAGATGTACCTCTTGTTTTACAAATTTTTGTCTAACTCTATTTGCCGCTTCAAAGAGATACTCGCAGTTGTCATTGTCAGCAATGATCTTTTCAAGCCCGTAAAGCGAAGTGGTATGGGTTGCTTCAAGCTCGTTTATAAATTTTATAGATGACAATCTCTTGCGCCTTTTTCCATATCGCTTATCAAATTTCTAACTTTTTGCGCAACGCTAGGCAAATTTTCCTCAAGCTCGCTAAGATACTTTGGAATGATCACGTTCTCGCCAAGCTCTCTTGCTTCGGTTGAACCGTAGTCTAGCAAATACTCCTTAAGCGTCAAGATTGCATTTGGCAAGCAAAGATACTTGATCTTGGCGTTTTTGGCATAAGGCATGAAGTGATCACCCGTGCGACCCTCGCGGTAGCAGGATGTGCAAAAGCTTGGAATTTTATCTTTTTTCATCACGTTTAGCACGAATTCATCGATACAGCGGTGATCTCCGATTTTAAATTGCTGATTGTCAAGCTCGTCTTTGATATTTTTCTTAGAATACCCGCCTATGCCTATGTTTGTGCCTGCGTCCATTTGAGAAATCCCGCATTTTCTTATCGCCTCATCTCTTACGGACGGCTCTTCTCTAGCCGTTAGGATAGTGCCTGTAAACGGACACATCAGGCGAATGATCGCAATAGCTCTTAAAAACTCATCATCACTTAGCGCATAAGGCATGTCGTTTGCGCCGGCTGAGGTCTTTTTGATACGAGGGAAAGATATAGTATGCGGACCTATGCCGAAGTATTTTTCTAGACTCATAGCATGATAAAGCAGCCCCAAAATCTCAAATTTATAGTCATAAAGTCCCAAAAGTGCGCCTATAGCCACATCATCAAGCCCTGCTTTAAGAGCTCTATGAAGCGCAAAAACGCGCCAGTCGTAAATGCCTTTTAACGTATTTTGCGGGTGGTATTTGGCGTAAGTTTTTCTGTGATAAGTCTCTTGAAATACCTGAAATGTGCCTATGCCTTCAGCCTTAACCACCTTATACTCGTCTTCAAAAAGAGGAGCGGCGTTTATGTTTACCCTGCGAATGCTGAGGTTGTTTTTTCTAACACCGTAAATTTCTCTTACCGTCTTTGCGATATAGTTATAATCACTCTTTGGATGCTCGCCGTAAACCGCTATAAGACGCTTTTGTCCCATATCAAGTAGGCTTTCTATCTCGCCTTTTAGTTCGTCGTCTTTTAAAATTTTCTTTTTCGTAGCGGTGTTTGAAGCGGCAAATCCGCAGTATTTGCAGTTATTCACGCACGGACTTGAGATATAAAGAGGCGAGAAAAGCACCATTCTGTTGCCGTAAACTTCCTCTTTGACCTCCGTTGCGGCTTCAAAAATTTCATCCCAAATTTCATCGTGAGAGTTATTTAAAAGCACCGCCGTTTCGTAAGGAGTTAGCATGGTGCCTTTTATGGCGTTTTCTTTAGCCTTTTTGATAACGGCTCTAACTTCATCTTTGCTTGCATTTTTGGTTTGAGATAGAATTTCTTCTATCTCGTTTTCATTGATGAAATCTTCGTATTCGTGTTTGCTAACCCATTTTAGAATTTGTTCGTATCGTTCATCTGTCCACGACATAAATCGCCTTTAATGAGCGGGTTTTGCAGCATCAACCGCCATAAGATCGTTTTCTACCCATTTTGGGGCGTGATGATGAGCGTCATCAAGCGGCACGTCGCCCGCGCCTATTCTAAACATAGCCTTTAGATCCTCTACGTTTATAATCGCTAGCGGCATATGCACGCAAAATGCAAGTAAGCTTGTTAGTATCGAGCCCCAAACGTGGAAGTAAAACATCCATTTAACGAAAATTTTGCCCATTGCGGCAGGATATGCATAAAGCAACCAGCCTGAAACTATAAGTCCAAATATCATAAACATAAATATAAGATAAGCGGCTTTTTGACCGGCGTTAAATCTGCCTTGAGGAGCTACCTCTTCAGGACCGAATTTGATGCCAAACAGTCTTCTTGGATATCCGCCGAAATTCTTAAACCAAGCGAAAGTATCGCGATCCCAGATGAGTAAATTTCTCATCATCAAAGCAAAACGATCAAAATTTAAGAATACAAATCCGAAGAAATTTATCGTAAATACTATGCCGATACCGATATGCCAATCCATCATAAGCTCTGAAGTAGGCTCATCTACAAGCTGAAAGTAGATCAAAACACCCGTTACGATAAGAGCTATCCAGGTGATTAAGTTTACGTTATGAAAGACCTTTTCTGATAGAGGAAATTTTAAAACTCTTTTTTCATGCATGATTAGCTCCTTGTAGGATCAAATTTTTGCGATCGAAATAAGCATTGGTATGCAGAAGTTTTTCTGCTATCTCGCCCATCGGTTCGGTCTTTAGATCCTCGTAGGATTTCGCACAGCTTGGGTTTTGATGAGAGCTTGTAAGCTTTAAATTTTGACAGCGCTTGTCATCTTTATATAAGCCTTCTTGGCGCATTGCGATATAGGATTTGCGTCTTTTGATGATATCTGTGATGGCATATCCTGTCATTGCAACGACCGCCGTCATCACTCCGCCAACTTTTAAGAAATCTCTTCTTGAGAAGATTTTGCCTACCGGTTTTTCTATGTATTGAAATTTCATCTTTTGTCCTTTAAATTTATGCTTTTAGAGGTAGAGGAAGCAATGGATGAAGCCACGACGTTCCCATAGCGTGAACCGGCTGACCGCCGCCGTTTACGCAGCCTCCAGGGCAGTTCATAACCTCGATAAAGTGATATCTGTTAGAATCTTTCGTGATATGTTTTAGTATCGTGCCGAGGTTTCTTGAAGCGCCGTTTACTACCGCTACTTTAAGCTCGAGCGTCTTGCCGCCGTAGTCTTTTAAAGGGATAGGTATAACGGCTTCGGTTAAGTCTTTATCATATCCTCTTACAGGGGTTAGCTCAGGATCTCTTAACTCTTGTCCCGATAGTAAGAAATAAGCCGTTCTAAGTGCAGCCTCCATAACACCTCCGCTATTGCCGAATATCGTTCCTGCGCCTGTATATACGTTCATTGTTTTTTCAGGATACTCATCGCTCATTTCAAGCGGATTTATGCCCTTTTTACGGAAAATTTCAGCTATATCGCGAGCCGTAAGAGTTGCGTCTATATCAGGGAAGCTCTTTGTGTCCGCAGGAATTTCGCCTGTTTCTTTTAAGTACTCGTAAGCCGAGTTAAACTCAGGTCTGCTTGCTTCATAAATTTTAGCAGTACATGGCGTAACGGTCGCTACATAGATATCGCGCGGATCTTTGTTCCAGACAAATTTAGCCGCCCAGGTCTTAGCAAGCGGCCCTCCCATTTGGATAGGCGATTTTGCACCTGAGATGTGAGGTATGAGCTCGGGATGGAAAATTTCAGCATTTCTAACCCAAGCTGGACAACAGCTCGTAAAGTGCGGGAATGGATGGTGCGAAACGTGCTCTAAATCAGCGCTTCGCTCGCCAAGTAGCCAGTATTTGATCTTTTTGATTAGCTCGGTTCCTTCTTCAAGGATAGTGTGATCGGCGGCGAAATTTACGTCGTACATATTAAAGCCCGCCATCTCAAGAGCGTTATACATCTTATTTATCGTTAGTTCGCCCGGTTTTCCGCCAAATTCTTCAGCCAAAGAGACACGAACGGCAGGAGAAGGGTGCGCTACGACAAAGGTCTTTTTGTCCTCAAGTTTAGCCATAACCTCATCGACAAAGCTCATCTGCTCGATAACGGCAAACGGACAGTTGATAAGGCACTGCCCACAGGCTACGCATAAATTTTGATCTATCCTGTGTGCGATGCCTAACGAGCCTTCTATTGCATCCGTCGGACAGAAAGAGCGACAGGTGTCGCATCCGACGCAATTATCTTGATTTATCGTTATGATACCCCTAAGTTCGCCTTTGCGATAAGTGCCTTCAAATTCAGCCTCACCGCCTCTTGAATTTGCAGACGGCGGGAAGGTATTTATCTTATAAACACTCAGCATAAAACCTCCTGATATTTATTAGTACTATTATTAAATTAGTATTACTATAATAATATTAATTTAACTTTCGTGATATTGTATAGGTAGTTTCATTAAAAATAGATAAAATATAAGGATTAATATATAAAATGTATTTTACTATAAAAATACTTTTATGAAATTTAAATTTATCGTAAAATTTTTTATACTTAAATAAAATATTTTAAATTTTTACAATAAATTATATTTTATATATTAATTTAATTTTAAGATACTATAAAATATTTTTTAAAAAGGAGTCAATAAATTTGACTCCTTATAAATTTATCTTATTTGGTTAGGTCGGCAAGCACTTTTGCAGCGTGATCTTTAGCCTTTACGCTTTTATAAACTTTAGAAATTTTACCTTTTTTATCTATCACAAAAGTTGTGCGAACTATACCAAGATACTCTTTGCCGTAGTTTTTACGCACCTGCCAAACTCCATAAATTTTCGCTACCTCTTTATTTGCGTCACTTAGTAAAATGTGCCTTAAATTTTGCTTTTCTATAAAGCCCGCATGACTTTTTACACTATCTGGACTTATGCCGATTATAACTGTATCGCTTGCGATAAAATCATCATAGATCGCGCTAAATTCGCAAGCCTCGGTAGTGCATCCTGGAGTGTTGTCTTTAGGGTAAAAATAAAGCACGACATTTTTACCGATGAAATCTTTTAAATTTACACTCACACCGTCTTGATTTTCAAGGCTAAATTCAGGCGCCTTATCGCCGGCCGCGAGAGTTACCTTGCGCTCGATATCCTCTTTGCTAAATTCGCTTTTTACTTCACAAGCTTCTTTTTTCTTGCAACTCATTTTTTACTCCTTAAATCTTCTAAACTAAGTCCGTTTTTGCCGATACTTTCAGCCTCAAGTGTTTCTATCATCACAAGAACCGCGGCGGGATCTTTGCCAAGTACTCTTACTAGAGTATCGGTAACTTCGGCGATGATCTGCTTTTTTTGCTCTTTTGAGGGTTCGGGGGCTGAAACTTTGATATTTACAAATGGCATTTTTTCTCCTTTAAAATTTCAGTGATTATAGCTAAAATTAATAATAAATTTAGCTTAAATAATTTTGCATATAATATAAGTAAATTTAATCTTGTAAACATAAAATACTTACCAACTCTTTGTTTTTGCAAATAATATTAAATTCAGTGTAAAATACTTAAAATATGCTATTAGATAGTAAAATATATAAAATTTAAATTTATCTATAAATTAAACTATATTTTGCTTTGAATTTATTGCAGAAAGGATGAATATGAAAATAATTTCATTAGTTTCCGCAGCTCTTGCGGTAGGCTTGTCTTCAGCCATGTTGTTTATTGTTGCTACGCCTGCAAACTCAGGAGTTCTTGCTCATCAGATCAAAAAGCAAGGCGAGCTGGGACAAGTTTTCATAAACCCTTATGACATAGCGCCGCTTACTGCTATAGTAGATCGTGCCGGCAAAGATATAACCGATATCCACGTGCGCGTACTTGGCAAGCCAAACGGAGGAGTTGATATTAACTACAACGTTTCGCAAAACGCTCTTTTAAACCACGACGGCGTACCTATATGGGGGCTATATCCCGACTATCTGAACCAAGTTGAAGTAAGCTATGTATTTAAGAGTGAAAAGAAAAAAGAAGTGTATAAAATTTACGCTCAACCGATCGTAACCTTAAGCCGAGATTTTAGATTTGAGCATATGCAAAAGAGAGTTCCAAAGAAAGTAGATCCTGAATTTAAAGATAGACTATATCTTATCAATAATACAATTACGGGAATTTATAAGCCGTTTGACTGGCGAAGCGGATACGGCGGTGCGGCTAGCTGGAATGACTACACAGAAAACTATATCGTCGATACCACAGGCGAGGTTAGATGGTATCTTGACTATGCTAAATTTTACGATCGCCGCGAGAGAAATGTCGAAAATACAGGTATGATGATGGGCTTTCATCAGCTGCCAAACGGCGACTTAAGCTTTGGAATGTCGCAAAAATATATGCGATATGACCTCATGGGCAAGCAAGTCTATGAGAGAATTTTACCGCGCGGATATATTGATTTAAGCCATGAAGTTTTGCCGATTAAGGGTGATCATTTATTACTTCGTGTAGGCAAATACAACTATTACCACAAAGGTGGACAAATTTCACACACAGTTCGCGATCATATCATCGAGCTTGACGGCACAGGCAAGGTAGTAAACGAGTGGGATCTAAACGAAATTTTTGGCAACAACATCTATAGAAGCAATCTTATCAAAGCGCTTGATCCGCGCGCTGTTTGCCTAAACATCGACATGAACGCAAAGGAGATCGACGCTAGCTCGGACGCTCCGTTTGGCGATAAGATCGGCACCGGCACAGGGCACAACTGGGCTCACGTAAATTCTATCTCTTATGATCCAACCGATGAAGGTATCATCCTTTCGCTTCGCCATCAAGGTATCGTAAAAATCGGCAAAGATAAAAAAGTTAAATGGATACTGGCAAGCCCTGAAGGCTGGAGTGATGACTTTAAGGCTAAAGTTTTGGTTCCTGTTGATAAAAACGGCAAAAAGATAAAATGCGAAAATTCTAAATGTGAAGGTGATTTTGACTGGTCTTGGACACAGCACACCGCTTGGCTAACGGACAGATACGAAAACAAAGGCAATATCAAGCATTTAAGCGTGTTTGATAACGGCGACGGGCGAGGTATGCAGCAGCCTGCATTCAAAGAGGATAAATACTCCCGCGCAGTTGAATACAAAATAGATGAGAAAAATTTGACCGTTGAGCAAACTTGGGAATTTGGCAAAGAGCGCGGATTTGAGTTTTATAGCGCGGTTACTAGCAACACCGAGTGGCAAAAAGATAAAAAGACTTACTATATCTCAAGCTCAAACGTAAATTTACTTCGCCCTGATAAGACTATCAAAATGGTTCTAATCGAGATCGATCCAAAGACAAATGAGATCAAATTTGAAATGGATGTAGAGTCTGCCTCAAGAGATGACGTGGCTTATCGCTCGCTTGTTATAAATCCAAATATATTTGAATACTAACTTTTTTAACGCGGCTAAATTTGGCCGCGTTAATCCTCTTTGAGAGCTTAAATTTGATATAATTACTCAAATTTAAAGGTTGCGTTTGAAGACACTACTTGAGCTTGAAAAAGAGCGAAAACTAATACTTTCTAAATTTTTCTCATATCGCATATTTGTTACTTTCATAATATTTGTATTTATTTTTTACTTTTTGTATCAAATCTTTACCGAGGCTCCATTAAATACGCAATTTGGTTTCATAAAAGGCAAAAATTTAGGTCAAATTTTAGCCTTGATACTCTCTTTGGTTATTACTTATATCTTTTATAATAATCTTTTCTTTTATTTTGCAAAAAAGGAAAAAAGTGAATTTGCGAAAAAATATAAAAAATTTTACCTTGAGAGCTACTTTAACTCGCTTGGGTTTAAATATGAGATGAATAATCATATAAATTTATTTTATATAATGCAAAGCAGATTGTTCTTTAGTATAACCGAACAGTTTGGAAATGATCTGGTAAGCGGAGAGATAGATGGAGTCAAATTTAGCTTTAGCGACTTAAAATTAATCGGTAAAGATAGTTTCTTTAATCCAGTAACTATGGAACAAGAGAGTGTTGAAGTAAGTTTTTTTAAAGGGATATTTTTTATGGCTGATTTTAATAAAAAGATAGAATCAAAAATCTTTGTGCTAGCAAAAGGCAAGCCGCATGATCCTCTAGCTAAACGATTTATCGTTGATAATGCTGAATTTAACGAACTTTTTAGAGTTTATACAACCGATATCCAAAATGCAATGTATATACTAAGTCCGGCTTTAATGGAGGCTATTGTAAAGCTTGCTAAGTATATGAGAGTTCCTATTGGATTAAGCTTTGTTGACGGGCGAATTTATATAAGGATTGATAGAGGCATTGATAGCTTTGAGCCTGATATTCATAAGAACATTGTAAGTAAAAAATTAGACAAAAAGATAAAAGCCGATTTAGATGGCATGTTTGACATTATTAGGATATTAAAATTAACTAAAATTTATAGTTGATTTATACGGATTATTTGCGAATTTGGCAGATAATGTTTTAACCTCAAATTTATCATTTCTTTTATAGTATTTCATAAAATATCAGGACTAATAAGGAGTTGTATGAAAATTTTTACTAAATTTATAAAGGCTTTGGCTACACTTGGGCTTTTTAGCTCCTGCGCTTTTGCTCTAACCGAAGGGATAGAATATAAGGTGCTCGAAAGACCGCTTTCGGTAGGCGATAATACTCTTACTAAAGTATTTAGCTATGCTTGCTCGCACTGCTATAAATTTGATAAAGGCGTAACTCAAAAAGTAATGTCTAAACTTGATGGAGTTAAATTTATACCTTATCATCTAAAGTCAAAAGGTGAATTTGGCGAGACTGTGAGCGGAATTTTAGCCTCTATGATCTCACTTGATGAGGAGAAAAATATAGGCTATTTTGATGATAAATCTCTATTTAAAAGAGCAAAATTTGCTATTTATAGATCATATCACGACAAAAATGATCAATTTAATGATAAAAACGAGTATATAAATAAAATTTTAAAAGATACCAAAGTAAACAGAAGCGACTATGAAAAGGCTTTAAGCACAACAAGAGCGCAAGAAATTTTATCTAGTTGGGACGATAGCTATTCGGTTGCTGTTTTAAGTGGAGTACCCGCCTTTGTCGTAAATGGAAAATATCTAATTAATCTAGATGCGGCTTATTCGATAGATAAATTAATTGAAATTATAAAAGAACTTTTAGGAAAGTAGATTATGGATTATAATAAAGATAATAAAGGTTTTGTCTGCTGGATATATAACTTTCAGCGCACAAGGAAGCCTTGGATGGCTCTGTTTTTAGTATGTATCGGTTTGCTTGTCGGATCATTTTTTTGTGGCGCCTCAGATCCTCTTAGTATGATTATTAGATCTATTTTGGCGATTATTTTACTTGGTGCTATTATTGCCATGATAGAGCCTAAATCTTTTGCGGTAAAATTAATAGCCTATATTTTTATATTTTTAGGTGTTATTTTCGGACTTAGTTATACAAATGAGAGCGAGACACTCTCTTTGGAAAATTTCTCATTCCCATTTGGACTACCTCTTAATGAGTGGATGCCAGCTATTTTTTTGCCTAAAAGTGCCGAGATTAGTAGTTCTTTGTCAGTAATAGGCTTTATCGGTTTTGCATTTATTGGAGCGGTGTTTTTGGTCATGATCTTAAGTTGGTTCGTTTATAACGCAAGAAGTAGCGAGATAAATCCCATCTAGCATCAAAATTTGATATTTGATAGCCCGCTAAATTTAATTAGCCAATGTTTTTGCCCGTTTTGTTTATGAATCGGGCAAATTTCTTTTAAATTTCCAATCAAATTTTGCAAGCCCTTTTACTCTTTTTGGCTTGCTACTAGGATGTAACCCGCTTCTGAGATATTTTTAAATTTTATCCCAAGCTCTCGCTTTAGACGCAAGATGATATTTTGTATAGCACCCTTGCTCACAACCTCGTTTTCATAGACGAATTCTTCTATCATCTCGTAGCTAACGAGCTTGTTTAAGTTATACGCAAAGAGCCAGAAAAATTTATTTTGCAAATATGTCAGATAAATTTCCTCTCCGTTTTTATAAATTTTCTCCTCTTTTAAATTTATGCTTATTTCGTCGCTTATTTTTATTAATTTTTCGTCTTTTTCGTAGGTTAACGCAATTATCATTGAGCGAAGATCTTTGATGTCGATAGGTTTTTTTAAAAATAGAGCAGCGCCTTGTTCTATGCTTTTTATCAAGTTCATATCCGTATCGTAAGAGGTAAAGACGATGAATTTTTGATGAGGTTTAAGCCTTGAAATCTCTTTCATCATCTCAAATCCGTTCATTATAGGCATATGGATATCTGTTATGACGATGTCTGATTTTTGTTTTTTAAAGCATTCAAGCCCCTCGCATCCGTCCGCGGCGACTCTAACGCTAGCGCAATACGGCTTTAGCCCGCTTGCTATGAGCTCTCTTGACATATCGTCGTCTTCAACGATCAAAATCGATAGCTTTTTTAGTAATTTTAAAGATTCGTTATTCATTTATCGCCCTTTAAATCAACATCGAAATTTAACTCAAATACCGTAGGAAGCGCTCTGTTTACGAGTTTAATATCTCCGTTTATCTTTCTGTTGGCAAGCTTTTTAGCAAAGTACAGTCCTATGCCGCTGCCTTGTTTTTTGGTGGTTTTTGGCTCGTCAAATATCTTGTGGCTCATCGCTTCGCTCACCCCGCTTCCAAATTCGATGACCTCTATATAGCACCTGTTTTCATCGAATTTTACATCTATTTGCACTCTTCTTGACTTGATATCGTCTTTAAATTTATCCACCAAAGCGTCTTTTGCATTGTGGATTAAGATAAGTAAAATTTGCTGGATTATATTTTCTATCTGATTTACTTTTTTATCTTCAAATTCGCTTAAAACCACATGCACATTGGCTCTTGTAAGCTCGGTGTGCATAAGAGTTAAGAGATTTTTAATGCTCTGCTTGACGCTAAATTCTCTTATGTTTTCGCTTGTTTTGTAAAAATTTCTAAAGATATCTATGGTATTGCTTAGTAGCAATATGGACTTTTGCCCTTTTTCAAGTATGTTTTGCAGCATCTGCTCGTCAAGATTGCCTTCTCGCTTTAGCATAAGTAGCGTTGATATGGCTAAATTTAGCGAATTTACCGGCTGGATGAACTGATGATTTATCCCGCTTATGAGCTCGCCCGCTTCGCTCATCTTGGCTTTGTGCGCAAGAATGGCTTCGTATTCATCCTGACGCTTTTTGATTTTGGCATACATAAAGTTATGAAGCGAGTTTGCAATAAAGGCAAGAGCGATAAACGCAAAAAGTAACGTAAGTGCGTTTTTGGTCGTTGCTCCAAGCAGCTCTTTTGTCTCTTTTGCGTTGTCCGTGCCTGCGCCTATGAACCAATTAAGCGAGGGAATTTCCGCTATGGATATGAAATTTGAATCCACAACTATGCTGCTTATGTCCTCGTCTTTTAAAAACAGCTCTTGAAATTTATCCTCAATTTGCGTTTTGAACTTTTCATCTTTCATCTTAGTTAAAATTTCGCCGCTGTGCGTTACGATAAAGGAATATGAGTTGGGAGGAAGCTTGAAGTTGCTTATGTTGTCAAATATGCTTTTTACTTTGACTACTCCGCATAAAACCGCTGCAAATTTACCGTTTTTGTAGTTTGGTACGCATAAATTTAAAGTCTCTTGCTCTAAAATCGTATGCTCGGGCATGAAATTTACCGTAGGTTTGTTGCTATTTTTTGTCTCCAGATACCAGATCAGACTAAGTCTGGAATTTATCTCTTTGGGGCTTTTTGGAAATTTCTCGCCGTTTATGTAGATCTCTCCGTCTTCTTTTAAAAGCTGAACCAGATCAAATTCACCCAAATCGCCCAAAAAGGCTTGCGTAAATTTCTTAATACGCTCTTCATCGTCTAATATATCGGCATTTTGTATAAGCTTAGAGGCTTTAACAAGAGAATTTATCCTCTCGTCAAGCCAAATTTGAAATATCTGCACGATGTTTTCGCTGGTGGCTATTTTGTTTGTATTTGAAAGGGTCGCGATGTGGTGTTTGGCGTTTTTATATACGTTTGCGCCAAGAAGTATCACAAACAGGCTGGACAGGATTATGATGATATAAATTTTGAAGTTGTATTTGTTGAATATATCAATACCCACCGGACTACTCCTTGTTTAGGCAAGCAGTATATCTAAAAAGGTCTGAAAATTCAGACCTTTTATTAGATTATTTAGGGTTTTTAACTAAGGTTATGACTTTAGATACCGCCATTGCAAGCAGGATTATAAAGCATAGACCAAAGCCAAGAAGCGTGCAGTCCGCCATTGACATGAAGTGTTTTGAAGGGATTAGATACCAGCCGTCTTGATATAAGTCTACAAGGTATTTTTGTAATCCGCTTAAAGCCACTCCGTCGGGAACTATAGGGTTATCATATCCGCAATCTCCCGTAGGCAAAAACCAGTCAGGCGCCCATTTGTGAAGCGGTAGGTTAAACGGATATACTGGATCCGTTGAACATCCTTGAACTCCAAAAGGATCGTCGCTATGAACCGCAGTGTGAATTTTGGCTAGCTTAACGCTATACATTATCCCTTGGATCGCTCCCCAAAACGCAAACACATATCCTATAAACGCAAGAACTAAATTTTTAGGATTGATAGCCGCTATCAAACCGCCAAATGCCATACATAAAAAAGCAAATCTTATATATACGCACTGTTCGCAAGGCGGCATATAGACGTACTTTTGAAAGAGCGAGTGCGCCAGTAAAACCAGCGCAATGCTCGCAAAAGCCATCAGTAGCCAAGGAAATCTAGTATCCTGCCAAGCTGAAATTTTATTTACTATATTCATCTTGAAAGCCTATTTTTTAAGCAACTCTTCTATAAGCTTGGCAAAGCCGTCTACCGAAGTGATAGTGCTTGTGTAGATAAGGTATTTGCCGTCTACTACAAACGCTGGAACGCCTTGAATTTTAGCCACTTCGTAAGACTCGTCCCATTTTTTAAGAAGTTCGATTACTTTTGGATTTTCAAGCTCTTTGTTGTATTCATCCATGCTCATTCCGGCAGCATCAAGCCCTGTTTTTATGAAGGCTTCGGGATTTTTGCCGTCGTTCCATCTCTCTTTTTTATCGTGGTATGCTTTGTAGTAGGCAAATTTCGCTTTTTTGAACATTGAGTTATCATCAAGTAAATTTACCCCTTTTTCTTGGTCTTTAACCACTAAAACAGCAAGAACTTTGCTCGCGGCCTCTCCGTATTCGGCCTTGGTTTTTAAGTGATACGGCACGTATTTTAGGCCGGATACTTTTTCAACCACTTTTGGAGTTACGCTTTTATCGTATTTGTAGCAAAACGGGCAAGCGTAGCTAAAAACTTTAGTTAGAGTTCCTTTCTCTACGCTTAGAGGTTTTTCAAGAACCATATAATCCTTACCTTCTGTAAAAGCGTTAGCACTTACGGCGCCCAAAAGCGCAACTGCAGCTAAAATTTTAGTTGTTTTTGTAAGTAGAGATTTCATCTAAACTCCTTTGGAATAAATTTGATATTGTAATTTTATACAACCGAACTTCCACAAAAATAACACGAAAATAAATTTAAGATAAATTTAGTAGTTAATATTAATATATAAAATTAGATTATACACTTAAAATCTATTTAAATTTTTATCGGTTTTTTTAATGAATTCCATAGACTAGAGGTTGCTTTTTATTAATATTAAAAAAAGTTTTTATGGAATGTGTAAAATTTTTAATCAACACTTTTTCTCATAACTGAAATTTTATAATCTTTAATATATATAAAATTTATTTTTTAATTTAATTTTATGCCTATATATCTAAAATTTATATAATCTATCGGTAGTTATAATTATATAAACAAAAGTTTTTTAAGGAAAAAATAATATAAATTTGTTCTCAAATTTAAGATCCGTATCTGCTGATAAAGCCACAACCATTATTTAATAGCATTTAAATTTATATAAATTTATTGGTCTGATTGTTTTTATATATTTTGTTGTATTAATTTATAATTAGGTATTTTAGTGATATTTTAATGATAAAATTCAGTTCAAATTTTAATAACTATTCGCAAATTTAAATTTTTATAAGAAGTTTATATTATGTAAAATTATTTAAAGATATTTTAATATTTGTGTGATTTTTATGTTAGTAAATTTTTTTAAAATTACACTAATAAAATTTTATAAGAAATAGTATTAAAAAAGTAAAAAAGCTATCTTGTATTCTATCCTAATAAGTAGGTTTGATAAATTTTACTTTTAAAGTAAAATTTACAAAATCTATAATTAAAGGAGTCCGTATGAAGGCTAGAAATTTACTTTCATCAATTGTTGTGGCAGGGCTACTAGTCGGAGGCTTAACTACTTCTTCTCTTGCTATAGGCGGTCCAAGCGGTCCAAAGAATGATTATCAACAACAAGGCAAGCTTGGAGTTGTTAAGATGAATCCTTACGGATACGCACCTTTGACAGCTATCATCACTAACGGCGGCTATGTTTTATCAGGCGTTAAAGTAACTATCGTTCCAAAACCAGGGGGTCAAACTATCAGCTATAAGGTAGATAACCAAACGGTAAAAACTTACGGCGGTATCCCGGTTTTTGGGCTATATCCGTCTTATAAGAATACGGTTGAAGTTACTTATACTAAATCAGCCATGGGCTTTAAGGATGAAACTATTACCGAAAAGTATCAAGTAACGACAGGCGGTATAGGACTTACTCCGTCAGGACTTACTATGCAAACGGGAGTTCCTTTTGAAAAAGTAACCGTTGTAAAAGCAGACAAGGAATTTGCAGATAGGCTATATCTTATAAACAACGTTCCAGGAAAAGCTCCGGGCAGAAGCTCTCAAGCCGTTTGGAATAACCCTTCGGGCGGCGCTTTGGAGTGGAATGACGCTTCAAATTCATTTATAGTAGATACAAAAGGCGAGGTTAGATGGTATTTTGACTCAGACAAGCTTTTGGATTTTGGCAATATCTATAAAACCGGTATTCAAATGGGGTTTAGGCAAGATAATGACGGAGCTCTTGCTTGGGGCTTTGGACAAAGATATGTTAAATACGATTTGATGGGAAGACAAATTTTTGATCGCCAGCTTCCGCTTGCTTATAACGACTTCTCTCACTCTTTAAATAACGCACAAAACGGCAACTATCTACTAAGAGTCGGCTCATCTAACACAAAACGCCCTGACGGCAAAAACGTTAGAACCGTTAGAGATACGATAGTAGAGGTTGATAAAGACGGATATGTCGTAGACGATTGGAGACTTTATGAGATCATGGATCCTTATAGAGCCGATGCTATCATGGTTCTTGACCAAGGAGCCGTTTGCTTAAACGTCGATGCTTCTCAAGCCGGACATACTATAGGGGCTGACGAGCTAGCTAAGCTTGATGAAAATAATCAATTTGGCGATATAGCGGGAACCGGAATAGGCAGAAACTGGGCTCACGTAAACAGCGTTGATTATGATCCAAATGATGATTCTATAGTAGTTTCCAGCCGCCACCAAAATGCGATGGTAAAAATCGGACGCGATAAGAAAATCAAATGGATAGTCGGTCCTCACAAAGGTTGGGGTGAGAAATTTAAAAAATACCTATTGCAGCCTGTCGATAGCAAAGGAAACAAAATCGTTTGCGAGGACGAGTATAGCAAATGCCCTGGATACACAAACGAAAAAGGCGGATTTGACTGGACTTGGACACAACATACGGCGTTTATTATAGATTCAAAAACAAATAAAGATATCCTTTATCTAGCCGCTTTTGATAACGGAGATAGCCGCGGTATGGAGCAGCCTGCGCTTTCTAGTATGAAATACTCACGCGGTGTTGTTTATAAGATAGATCAAAACAAAATGACTATAGAGCAAGTTTGGGAATACGGCAAACAAAGAGGCGGAGATTGGTTTAGTGCGGTTACGAGCCTTACTGAATACCATGACGATAAAGACTCATTGCTAGTTTATTCTGCAACGGCGGGCATGCAGTTTGACTTGTCAAAAGGCGTTCCTGTAGGAGAGCCTGCTCCTGAGTTGCTTGAGTTTAAGTGGGGATCTACCGAGCCTGGTCTTCAAATGAAATTTGAAGGAACCGGAATAGGATATCAAGCCATACCTATACATCTTGATAAAGCATTTGACCGCAAAGTTAAAAGCAAAAAATAATAACTACTAAAATTCCCTCCCCCAAGATCTTCTTGGGGGATATACTAAAATTTATAATTTAAAACATAGCATAGATTACGCTGTTACGGAAAAACTGGGAGAAGTTGTAGTAAATCCTTATGATAGCGCACTTTTAACTGCTGTTATTAAAAACGGCGGATACAACATAAAAGACGCCAAAGTAACTATCGTCCCAAAGCCTGGTGGACAATTAATAAGCTATGCGTAGCCAACAAGCACCTTCGCACTCACGGTGGAATTCCCGTATTTGGTATGTATGCCGACTATCAAAATACGGTTGAAGTAGAATATACAAAAACTTATAAAGGCAAAGAAGAGATAATAAAAGAGACGTATAAAATTTACGCTCCGGCTATCTATCTTGAGGCTACGGGACATCCAAGCCAAAAGGGAGCTTTATTTGATAAGATCGAAGTTATAAAAGCTCCAAGCAAGAAATTTGAAAATAGACTTTACTATGTAAATAACTTCTATAATAAAACGGGCAAAGGCACTAAGGTAGTTTGGAACAATCCTGCAGGCGGAGCTCTTGAGTGGAACTATACGCCTAGCAACTTTATCCTTGATACCAAAGGCGAAGTTAGATGGTATCTTGAGCCTAGCAAAATTTACGACCTTAAAAAGCCTTTTAACGCAGGCGTTATGATGGGCTTTAAACAAAACAAAGACGGAGCTATCACTTGGGGATATGGACAAAGATACGTTAAATACGATATCTTAGGACGCGAAATTTTTAACCGTGAACTTCCTGAAATGGGGCGATATCGTAGGAAGTGGGCCGGGACGTAACTGGGCTCACGTAAATAGTGTGGATCACGACCCAAGCGACGATAGTATCATCATAAGCTCACGCCATCAAAATGCGGTTATTAAAATCGGACGTGACAAGAAAGTTAAGTGGATAATCGGCGGGCATAAAGGCTGGAGCGAGAAATTTAAAGGCGCTCTTCTTCAGCCTGTAGATAAAAACGGCAAAAAGATCGTTTGTGAAGATGACTACACAAAATGCCCGGGATATGAAAGCGACACAGGCGGGTTTGACTGGCAATACACTCAGCACACTGCATTTAGAATCGATAGCAAATCCAAAAAAGGCTTAGTGTATCTAACCGTATTTGATAACGGCGACAGTAGAGGATTTGAGCAGCCTGCAATAGCGGGCATGAAATACTCTCGCGCGGTAGTTTATAAGGTAGACGAGAAGGCTAAAACCGTAGAGCAAGTTTGGGAATACGGCAAACAAAGAGGAGCTGATTGGTATAGCTCGGTAACTAGCCTTGCTGAGTACCAAGACGACCTTGATAGCGTATTTGCTTATTCGGCAGTTGCCGGAATGCAGTTTGACATCGCAGCAGGCAAACCTGTAGGCGTACCAAGCCCGCATATTAATGAATTTGAATGTGGCGCAAAAGAGCCTTCAATCGAGATTAAAATGACAAACGCTATGGGTTATCAAGCGTTTCCGTTTAGTATAGAAAAGGCATTTTCTAAATAATACTCCCGACTTGAGCTAAGCGATACTGCTTAGCTCTTTAATTTTCTTTTAAATTTATCTTGAATTTAATGTCCTTATTTAGATTTTTATCTTTGGAATTTTTCTTTTTTATATTCTTAAATTTGTAAATTTTATTTGTAGGTGTCGCTATATGATTTACTTTTGTATTTACAAGGTTTTAATGGAGCTTTTTCGTGTTTATTTACAAAACAATTAAATTTTAAAGATTATTTTGCTAAACTCCGTAAATTTTACAAGATGAAAGGCGTAAGATGAATGCTTCGGAATTTATCTGGATGGATGGAAAATTAATAAAATGGGATGAGGCTAAAGTTCATGTTTTAACCCACTCGCTTCACTATGCAAATGCCGTATTTGAAGGCACAAGGGCTTATAAAACCGATAAAGGTTTAGCGATTTTTCGTTTACAAGATCACACAAACAGGCTTTTAAAGTCTGCAAAAATGACAATTTTAAATTGCCCTTATACTCAAAAAGAGCTTGAAAATGCTCAAATAGAGCTCTTAAGAGCAAATAAATTTAACGGCAACGTATATATTCGCCCGATTATATTTTTAGGTTACGGCATAATGGGGCTAGCTCACACAAAAGCCCCTGTTCAAACCGCAATCGCAGCTTGGGAGTGGGGTGCTTATCTTGGTGATGAAGGGCTTGAAAAGGGCATTAGAGTTAAAATTTCAAGCTTTGCCAAGCTAAATCCGTCAGGGCAAATGAATAGAGCAAAGGCAAGCTCAAACTACCTAAGCTCGCAAATGGCAAATTACGAAGCAAAAGATGCCGGATACGATGAGGCGCTTCTTTTAGACGGTGAAGGCTTCGTGGCTGAGGGCCCTGGCGAATGTTTTTTCATAGTTGAAAACGGTACTATCGTAACACCTCCAAATGACAATAGCCTAGCAAGCATTACTCAAGACACCGTTATCAAGATCGCAAAAGATTTAGGTTATGAAGTTCGCCGTGAGCGCATCACTAGAGATCAGGCTTATACGGCTGATGAGGCTTTCTTCACGGGCACGGCAGCTGAGGTAACTCCGATAAGTAGCATCGATGCTAGGGTTATCGGAAGCGGAAAACGCGGAGAGATCACTAAAAAGCTGCAAGATGCTTATTTTGACGTAGTTTACGGACGAAACCCAAAATATGCTTCAATGCTAACTTATATTTAAAATTCTAAACAAGGATATGAATGCCAGCAGATTTAAATGATTATTTTCATAAAAAGAACAATAATAGTGGCGGAAGCAATAACGGTCCAAAGCTGAATTTCAAGGCACCAAATTTACCAAAGAATTTTGGAAAAATGTCAGGACTTGCTTACGCTATCATAGTTATCATAGCTATTTTAGCTATTACTCAACCTTTCGTAGTTATAAACTCGGGTGAAGTAGGCATCAAGGCTACTGCAGGTAAATATGATCCAAACCCTATGCAGCCGGGTTTTCACTTCTTTATACCAGGAATTCAAAGGGTTATAATCGTAGATACTAGAGTTCGCCTTATAAACTATACTTCAGGCGAGGATATGGGTGAGACACAAAAATTTTCAACCCAATCTCAAGCGGGAATTATTCGCAAAAACTCAATTTCAGTTTTAGACGCTAGAAACCTTCCTGTAAGTATAGATATTACGGTTCAATATCGCTTAAATCCGGAAAATGCACCTCAAACAATTGCTGCTTGGGGACTTAGCTGGGAAAGCAAAATAGTAGATCCGGTAGTGCGAGATGTGGTAAGAAGCGTAACTGGTAAATATACCGCAGAAGAACTTCCTACCAAGAGAAATGAGATAGCCGCTCAAATCGATGAAGGAATTCGCAAAGATATCGACTCTCAGCCAAATAGACCAGTGGAGCTACTCACTGTTCAACTTAGAGAGATAATCTTACCTGAAAAGGTAAAAGAGCAAATTGAGCGTGTTCAAATCGCTAAACAAGAGGCTGAGAGAACCAAATACGAAGTAGAGCGTGCAAACCAAGAAGCGCTTAAAAAGGCCGCTCTTGCAGAAGGTACGGCAAAGGCAGCCATCATCGAGGCTAAAGGTAAGGCTGATGCGGTTAAGATAGAAGCCGATGCTCAAGCGTATGCAAATAAAGAGGTTGCCAAGAGTTTGGATCAAAATTTGCTAGAGTTAAAACAAATAGAGATTCAGGGTAAATTTAACGAAGCTTTGCGTGAAAATAGCGATGCTAAAATTTTCTTAACACCTGGAGGATCAGTGCCAAATATTTGGGTTGATACTAAGGACAAGGCAAGACAATCGGCTATTGAGCGTTAGAAATAAATTTTAAGAGAGTGCGATGAAGATAGATTGGGATAAAGTCGGAGGGATGATACCTGTGGTAGTGCAAGAAAGCACTACAAATGATGTTTTAATGCTTGCTTTTATGAATGAAGAGGCTTTAAATTTGAGCGTTCAAACCGGCTTTGTCCACTATTTTTCACGCACAAAAAATAGAATTTGGAAAAAAGGCGAAGAGAGTGGCAATGTCCAAAAAATTGATGAGATATTTTTAGACTGTGATAACGACACTATCTTAATAAAAGTAGAGCAGATTGGTGGCGCGGCTTGTCATACCGGTAAGAAATCTTGCTTTTTTAGGAAATTTGAGCTTAATTCAAGTAACAAGAACTTAAATTTAGATAGTAAATTGCCGGATATAAAGACAAATTACCAGATAATTGACAAAGTATATCACGAAATTTTAGATAGAAAACTAAACGCAGACCCCCAAAAGTCGTATGTGGCAAGCCTGTTTAAAAAGGGTGAAAACGCAATACTTAAAAAGGTCGGCGAAGAAGCGACCGAGTTTGTAATAGCTTGCAAAGATGCTTCCAATACCAAAGATGAAAAAAGTAAAAACGATTTGGTGTATGAGGCGGCTGATTTGTGCTTCCACTCTATGGTAGCACTTGCGGCTCATAATATTCACCCTGATCGTATCAAAGATGAGCTTGCTAGAAGGTTTGGAGTAAGCGGAATCGAGGAGAAAAAATCAAGAGATGTTAAATAAGCTAAAAGAGGGACTAAGCTTCTATCTCGAGCATTTAAGCTGGATAGATATAGCCGCTTATATATGGCTTATCTTGATGTTTTTTATCTTGTTTGTAGCCTGTATCTATTTGATAACAAGATTTCACGTTTTGGGTTTTTTGCTTATGCTATTAAATTTAGTAGCTTTTAGTTTCGGACTTTTTTATATAAATCGTTTTTTGGATGAGAATTTGAGAACTAGAAATTTAGAACTAATATCACAAAAACAACTTTCATACTCAAATACTCTTTTGGTCGATTTAAAGCTTACAAATTTATCAAAAAATCCATTTAAGTATTGCAGGATTGATCTTAAATTTTATAAGCCTTCCGGAAATGAGTTGAGAAATCAAATAAATATGCTAAGACCGATCATGAAAGATAAGATATTTCTTAAAGAAATAGTGGATATCAACGAGACAAGGCGCGTTCAAGGTGTGATAAACAATTTTAGATTGAGTGATTATAACATAACAGTTAGTTCGGAGTGTTTTTAATGCTAGAGTATTTTAATATTTTTCATATTCTGATAATTGTTATATTATTGCTTCTTTCAGGACTCTTGGCGTATCTGTCAAAATATGAAGAAAACAAAAAAATATTTACTTCTTTAATAATTATAAATTTTAGCGTTACTCTTCTGATAGGGATATTTTTAATGTTTGTTGTAGATAAATATACTAAAAAGGCTGTTTTAGAAGGCATTACGAAAAGTAGAGTTTTAATGAATGAAACCGTAGTAATTAAAGGTATTATAAGGAATGTAGGCTCATTTGATATATCTAATTGCAATATTATAGTAAAGCTGATAAATGACCCTATAAGTAAGGAAGGCTTAAAAGGCGATGCGATATTTAAACCAAGCGGATTATCTATATTTTCATGGCTTAAGAATGATAAAGATGCTCGTCCGAACACAATCGAGCAAAAGGTAAGTATTGCTAAAAATTTAAAGATAAGAGAGGCTAGAAATTTTAGTGTCTCTATGCCATATCCTCCATATTTTAAAAATACTATGTTTATAACTAAGCTGGATTGCTATTAATTATTTTATAAAATAATCCCCATTAAAACTTACAAGCGAGTATTTTCGCTCATTGCCTATACTGCTTACAAGATCTTTGAGGTTTAAAAACTCAAGAGTATCGGCTCCTATAAATTTACATACCTCATCTTTATTCATCTTATAACTGATAAGCTCTTCAAAGCTTGGAGTGTCGATACCGTAGCGTTCAGGAAATTTAAGCTCTGGGCAAGCGACTCTAAAGTGTATCTCTTTAGCTCCCGCAGAGCGAAGTAGCTCTACTATCTTTTTACTCGTAGTGCCTCTAACTATACTATCATCCACTACCACTATGCTCTTGCCTTTTAGTATGCTTGACATAGGATTTAGCTTGAGCTTGACCTTAAGATTTCTCATCGCTTGAGTAGGCTCAATGAAAGTGCGTCCTACATAGTGGTTTCTTACTATAGCAAGTTCAAAAGGTATCTTGCTCTCATTTGCATATCCAAGAGCCGCAGGAACTCCGCTGTCAGGCACAGGCACTACGAAATCAGCCTTTATGCCGCTTTGTTTGGCTAGGGCAGCACCCATATTTTTACGCACGTCATATACGCTTTTTCCCTCTATGACGCTATCCGGGCGTGCGAAGTAGATGTATTCAAACGCACAAATTCTAGGATCTGGCTTAAATAGTTCTATGCTTTGAAACTCGTCTTTGCCGTTTTCAAATATTATCATCTCTCCTGGTTTTACATCTCTTATAAATTTAGCTCCTACGAGATCAAAGGCACAAGTTTCGCTGGCTATTATGTATCCTCCGTCTTTTAGTTTGCCTATAGATAGAGGTCTTACGCCATATTTATCACGCACGGCAAAAATTTTATGTCTGGATTGAATTATGAGGCAATATGCACCTATAATCTTTTTTAAAGCCTCTGTAATACGATCTTTTAGATGTTTTTTCTTGCTTCTTGCTATTAGATGGATAATGTTTTCTGTATCCATATTTGACTGAAAGATCGCTCCTTCATCTATGAGAGCTTGGCGAATTTCATCTTTATTTATTAAATTTCCGTTATGAACCAGTGAGATTGAGCCTAGATTGTAGTTGGCGGATATCGGTTGTGCATCGTCTATAGAGCCGCTTCCTGCAGTCGAGTAGCGGTTGTGTCCTATTGCCATATCACCCTTTAATATTTCAAAGCTTTTCTCGTCAAAAACATCGGTAACAAGTCCTGTGGCCTTTATAGTTCTAATATATCCGTTATCACTAGCGCTTATTCCGCTTGCCTCTTGACCTCTGTGCTGCATTGCAAACAGGGCATAATAAGCTGTTTTTGCCGCATTTTTTGAATTAACCACTCCTACTACAGCGCACATTTTTAGACCTTTTTTGTTTTATTTTGAAATTTATTTTAGCTAAACTTATCTAAAATTTTTAAAAATTTTAGATATAAAATAATATAAAATTTATAAAAATAGCTCCTTAAAACCCTAGACAATCATCAATACCGTATAGTCCGTTTTTTTGAGAGGCTAGCCAGATAGCGGCTTTAATCGCGCCTTTGGCGAATGTTGCACGACTCGTTGCAGTATGATTTAACTCTATAAATTCTCCATCGTTATAAAATCCAACAGTATGTCGCCCCACAACATCTCCTCCGCGCACCGCTAAAACTGCTATTTCATCTTTACTTCTTGCTCCTATTAGACCCTCTCTGCCTGTTACCATAACTTCTTTTATATTCAAATCTCGTGCATTTGCCACACGCTCTGCAAGAGTTAGCGCAGTACCGCTTGGGGAGTCTTTTTTATGTCTATGGTGCTGCTCTACTATCTCTATGTCAAATTCTTTTAGCGTCTTTGAGGCTATTGCTGCAAGGCGGTTTAGCACAGCCACACCAAGACTCATATTGGTAGCTTGCAGTATAGGCATCGTATTTGAGGCTTGAGCTATTAGCTGAGCTCCATCCTCTCCAAGTCCTGTTGTGCCTATTACTAGTGGTTTTGGATTGGTTCTTGCATAATTTATTAGATTTATTGCCCCATCTTTTATAGTAAAATCAATTACTACATCACAATTTTCAAATAGCTCCTCAAAACTATCCGTTACCACTGTATTAAGGGCAAAATCAAGAGGCTCTATCGTATAAGCGGCAGTTAAAACAGCTTCTTTGCTATATTTTAAGCACTCTATTATCATTCTTCCCATTTTTCCACTTGCGCCGTGAATTCCGATTTTTATCATGACTAATCCTTTTTAATTTAAGATTTGTAATTTAGCATATTTTTGATAAAAATAGCGATAAATAGATAGGGTTAGTATGAAACGAGGATTGATAAATTTTACTAGAAGTTAAATTTAGCCGAAATTTCGGCTAAATTTGAGTTAGTTTAGGCTTTCTACGTAGCTTAACGCAGAAAGAGCAGCTACTGCGCCATCTCCTGCAGCTACTACGACTTGTTTTGGAGCATCTTTTCTGATGTCTCCAGCGGCAAAGAGTCCCGGTATATTTGTTTGCATTTTTAGATTTACATCTACCTGACCTTCGTTTGTCATTTTACATAAAAATTCACCATTTTCTTGCTTTAAAATTTCATTGTTTACATTTAGTCCCACGAATGTGAAAATTCCAGGAACTTTTAGATCGCGCTCTCCATCTTTTGTATTTAATATAAGTCCGTTAAGACCCATTTTATCGCCATAAGCCTCTTTTATGGTAGCGCTTGTGATAAATTCTATCTTCTCGTTTTTGCGAGCCTTTTCCAAAGTCGTTGGAGCTGCGCGAAAACCTTCTCGTCTATGTATGATATAGACTTTAGAGCAGATATTGGCAAGATAAATCGCCTCTTCTATAGCAGTATCGCCACCACCAAGAACGGCAACTTCTTTATTTTTATAAAAAAATCCGTCGCATGTAGCGCATGTACTTACTCCTCTTCCGAAGAATTCATCTTCACCCTTAAAACCTGCACGACGAGGTGTTGAGCCTGTGGCTATTATTACGGATTTTGCACTTTCCTCTTTTCCTCCATCAAATACGATTTTAAAGGTTTTATCTGCATTTTGGCTAACTCTTATTATGTTTACCATTTCGTGTTTTAGCCCAAATTTCATACATTGAGGAGCCCAAGTGCTCATGAAATCCATTCCGCTCTCACCTGGATTTTTTTGACCAGGATAGTTTTCTATCTCGGAGCTTCCCGTGATTTGTCCGCCAGGTTCGCCTTTTTCAAACATAACAACATTTTTAAGTCCGCCGCGAGTCGCATAAAGTCCCGCGCTTAGTCCTGCAGGACCACCACCTATGATAGCTAAATCCAACATATTGTATTCCTTTTAAATTTTATTTATTTTTGAATCTTGTTTATAAATTTTTTCGTCCTGATGGATCATCTCAACACTACTTGGCAATGTAGTAATATTCAGAAGATTCATAAGTTTTAAAATTGTATTTATATCTGATGTAATATAAGTTATATTTTCCTTTGGTTCAAATCTTTTTTGGAATAGATCAATTGCTACAATAGGCAAATTTTTATTTGAAATTTCTAAAATTTTGTCTAAATTATTCATATTCGAGCTAAAAACAACTAGTAAAAATTTACTATTTTTCGGCATAAAAATTTCATTTTTCTCATAAAAAGTTAAAGAGCTAAAGTCTATAAATTTGTATTTTGAGAATCTATAATTATTGTAAGCAAAAACCGAAGCAATTAAAGCGGCGCCAATAAATGAAGCAAAAACTGAAGTCAGGGGGAGTAAAGTCCCCCGTCTTTTTATGCTCATTAAAGAAGCGAATTTATCTTATCTGCTATTGCTTGTTTTGATTGAGCTCCTACCATTTGTTCAACAACTTCGCCATTTTTAAAGAATAGCAATGTAGGAATTGATCTTATGCCAAACTCAACCGCCAGATCTTGAACCTCATCTGTATTTACCTTGCAAATTTTGGCTTTGCCGTCAAATTCTTCCGCAAGCTCATCAATAACCGGAGCAAGCATTCTGCAAGGTCCACACCAAGGCGCCCAGAAATCAACAAGTGCAACACCCTCTTTGGCTACGTCGAAGTTAGCCGATGTAAGCTCAATGTATTTTCCCATAATTTTCTCCTAATTGAATTTTGGATTGTATTATACATAAACAAGTTTAAAAAATAATAAATAATAAAAATTATAAACTAATATTTTTTATCCACTTTATATTATTATTTTCTATTGTTATCAGATCCACTTGAAAATCGGAGTTTAATCCATTTTGAAGCAGATAAAAATCAATAGTTTTTAAAATTTTCTCAAATTTAGCAGGAGTTAGTCTATATATTGCTTCATACTCTCCTTTGGTTGCTTTTACCTCTATGAAGTGTAAAATTTCATCTTTTTTTGCGATAATATCTATCTCGCCAAATTTTGAGCTAAAATTTCTATCTAAAATTTCATATCCCTCGTTTTTAACATGCCTAGAGGCTATATCCTCTGAGCTTATTCCAAAGAGATATTCATTTAAGCCCACTTACTGTTCAATCCTTATCATAAATGGCTTTTCTCTTATAAATTCTTGCTCTTCTAGTATTCTTATAACTCGTTTGACATCAGCCTCTCTGCTTGTATGAGTTGTAAAAAATAGAGTCGCTTTTTTGTCATTTTCTTCATTTTTAATGTGTGGTTTTTGTAAAAAACTATCGATTGAAAGATTATTTTCGCTCATTAAATTTGTAATTCTAGCCAAAACACCGACTTTATCATCAACCTTTAGTCTGAAATAGTATTTGGTTCTAATCTCATCTTGGGCAAGTAGCTCTAGGGATTTTATCTCAAGAGGTGATTTGTATCCCATCATCGGGAAATTTGTGCCTCTGGCAATATCGATTAGATCGCTTATAACAGCACTTGCGGTAGCGCTTCCACCAGCTCCAGGACCATAAAACATGGTTTCTCCGACAGCATCTCCTGCTACACTTACTGCGTTCATGACTCCATCTACTTTGGCTATCATCTTATCTTTCGCTACAAGTGCAGGATGTACTCTTAGCTCTACTTTATCTCCTACTTTTTTAGCTATCGCAAGAAGTTTGATGACATATTCAAAGTCTTGAGCGAAGAAAATATCGTCTTTTGTAATGCCTTCTATACCCTCTATCAGTATGTCTTCAGGATCTCCGTGAACACCGTATGCGATACTTGCTAGTATTAGCAGCTTATGAGCCGTATCAAATCCGCCTATGTCAAAGGTAGGATCAGCCTCTGCGTATCCAAGTTCTTGAGCTTTTTTAAGAGCGTCTTCAAATTTGACTCCGCTATTCATCATAGAGGTTAGTATATAGTTGCTGGTTCCATTCATTATGCCGTTTATAGAGAGAATCTGATTAGCGCTTAGACCTTCTCTAAGAGCTTTTATAATAGGGATTCCGCCAGCCACGCTAGCTTCAAAACCAAAAGGAGTGTCTCCTGTTAGATTTTGAAGTTTAAATCTATGGTAAGCTAAAAGTGCTTTGTTTGCTGTAACAACAGCTTTTTTTCTATGTAGAATCTCACTTACTACTCTATAAGGCTCATCAACTCCGCCCATCAATTCTATGTAAATATCGATATCATCTCTATTGATAACGCTATTTATATCATTTGTAAGCGGTAAATTTACATCGCGTTTTTTGTCTAAATTTCTTACAACGCCAATAACCGGCTTTATATCCTTGCCGGCTCTTGCGCTGATTAGCTTTTGATTTTGAATCAAAATTTTAGCCACTTGTTCACCGACTGTGCCAACTCCTAAAATTGCTACATTCATTAGAACTCTTTTAAGTATTTTTTGATATTTCTTGCTGCTTGCCTAATGCGGTTTTCATTCTCTATAAGCGCGATTCTTACATAATCGTTGCCGCCTTCTCCAAAGCCTATTCCGGGACTTACGGCCACGCAAGCTTTAGTTAAAAGCTGTTTGGAAAACTCTAAGCTTCCTAAATTGCCCACTTGAGGAGGTATTTTTGCCCATACGAACATACTTGCACTCGGTTTTTCTATTTGCCAGCCTGCATTATCGAATGCTTCTATTAGGACATCTCTGCGTTTTTCATAAATTTGGCGAATTCCCTCTACGCAATCTTGAGGACCGTCTAATGCCACTGTTGCGCCTACTTGAATTGGAGTAAACATTCCGTAGTCAAACCATGATTTGATTTTTTTAAGTGCCGCGCAAAGCCTTTTGTTTCCACATACAAAACCAACTCTCCAGCCAGCCATATTATAGCTTTTTGATAGAGTATAACACTCTACGGCAACATCTTTTGCGCCTGGAACTTCAAAAATACTAGGTGTTTTGTATCCGTCAAAAGTAAGGTCGGCATATGCGATGTCTGATATGATATAAAATCTCTCTTTTTTTGACATTGCCACAAGTCGCTCATAAAAGCTCTTTTGAACCGATACAGTCGTAGGGTTATGCGGGAAATTTACCACGACATATTTTGGTTTTGGTGAGCTTGAGTAGATGGTATTTTGCAAATTTTCAAAGAATTTATTCTCGTCAAGCTCATATTTTTCGTTATAAACTAGAGGCATTTTCGCGACATTTCCACCCGCAATGATAAATGCTTGAGTATGAATAGGATACGCAGGATCAGGTACTACGGCTATATCTCCAGGATTTATGATAGCTTGTGTAAGATGCACAAAGCCCTCTTTTGACCCCATTACGGCTACAGCCTCTGTTTCAGGGTCTAAATTTACGTCATATTTGCGCTTATACCAGTTGCAAATAGCAAGGCGGAGTTTGTAGATTCCTGCTGATGCGGAGTATCCGTGAGTTTTGTCTTTTTGTGCGCTCTCACAGAGTTTATCGACTATATGTTGAGGAGTCCTGCCCTCGGGGTTTCCCATAGAAAAATCTATAATATCTTCTCCCGCACGACGTGCGGCCATTTTTATAGCATTTACCTCTGCAAATACGTAGTTGGGTAGTCTCTCAATCGTATTAAAGCGAATTTCATCAAACATAGCTATCTCCTAGTTATTGTATATGGATTCTTAAGCCTCTTTTTATATTTTCAAGGCTGTTTGCATCGTCTATTGTAATGTATTTTGCGTTTGAAGGAAGTATAAAATTAATTTTAGTCGTCTTTTTGTTTTTTCTTTTTTCATCTATCAAATTTAAATTTTTATCCAAAATTCTAACCAAAGCAAACCAACTATCGCCATTTTTTGCAGTTATTTCGACCTTGTTTGCATCGCTTACATCTATAAAATATGGCTCAAGAGGTTTTGATAGTTCTATCTCTTTTCCTATTTCTACGGCCGTTAAATTTAATATGGATTTTGAGGTATCAAGTGCGTATTTATAAGTGAAGGTATCTGTTCTTTCAATAGCTTGTATAATGGTATTTGTATTTTTAAAAGCAGTATATAATGAGCCTGGATCAAGCATAAATTTAGTATTTAGCCTAATTCCCCAAATCGTAGCTTGGGTATTTGCAAATTCGGTTGTTAAAATTTCATTAAATCCAAGGCTGTTTAGCGCTTCTTTTACAATCTTTATCAAAAGTAGCGGATTTGCTTGACTTGATATAAATTGTATATCTAAATTTATTTTCTCTTTATATGAAGTAGGAAATAGCGAATTTGACTTTAGCGTGTTTGAAATTTTAGCTATATTAGGTCGTCCGTCTTCATCTAGATAATCCAGCCCATCTCTAAATAGTGCAGTTGTATTGGTGCTAGTTTGACCAAGTATGCCATCTACTATCTCTAATACATTGGCTCCAAAAGTAAAAGAAGCCGCTAAAGCAAATGCAATAATTTTTTTTACCAAGATTTGCCTTTATTTAAAGACACAAAATCATCATAGCTAATAAGCGTTATCCTGTCTTGTTCTACTAAAAATCTCTTTGGATTATCAGTGCTAAATTTTACAACCTCTCCATCTATATCTAAATTTATAGAGCCGTGCCCGGTTACTACTAATTGCTTTTTATCTAAAATTATATTTAGAGGCTTATCCGTATCGACAGATCTTTTTTTGCTACTTTCAAGATCTATAATGCCTATCCAAACTTTCTTGCGTGGATGAATTTTAACTTCGTTTAATCCGGTTGTTATATATTGGCTTCCTATTTCGGTAGATTTTATTTGATTGACTTTTGAAGTGTCTATTTGCAATATTGTCTCAGGCTCTATTTTTTGAACTTTCTCTTCAGGTTCAGGCTGCTCTTTTGATTCATTTTCATCTATTTGATCAGCTTTGGCCGGTTCTTCTTGAGGTATGGGAGCAGATACAATTATAAGTTCAGGCTTTTGCTCTATATTTTGCTTTGCTATAGGGGCCGGTAAATTTATAGTGACATTGGTCTCTTTTATGCTGTTTATATTTTTTTCAGCCTCTTCTACTACTACAGTATTCGTATAGCTTACACTTCTATTTTTGTCTTCAAATAGGCTAGATATGCTACCTATATGTTTATATCCTTCAAAAAACCATACTAAAAAACTTACTACAATCAAGATAATAAGAAGCCAAAATAAACCCCAGGATGATTTTTTACCAGTAGATGTGTATGATGAAATTTTTGGGAAAATGGCCGTGCTTTTTTGTGGAGCTTCATCCTTGTGTTTAGATACGAATTGATCATATTCCTCTAACCACTCTTTAAAATTTACATTATATTCACGTTCTAAAATTTTAATAAAGCCTCTGACATTTAGTCTTGCAAGCTTCTCATAATTTCTATCGATAATATAACCTACATATTCAGCTTCTATATGCGTTTTTCTGGCTATTTCGTTTAGTCCAATCTCTTGTAAGATACTAGTTTCATTCATTTATAATCCTGTCGCAAATTATGGCGAAAGCCGCACTTACATTTAGCGAATCCCAGCCGTTTTTCATCTTTATACCGACGCACTCGTCGCATTTTAAGATCGCTTTTTTCGGCATTCCTTCGCCTTCACTTCCCATAACAAGAGCTGTTTTAGGACCAAATTTCATCCCATTTACGTTTTTACCGCCGCTTGCTGTTGCATAGAGCTTAAATCCGCATTGCTTTAACTCATTTAGCGCGCTAAGTCCGTCTTCTACAAGAGCGATATCTATCTCATATGCAGCACCGCTGCTTGCTCTTATGACACCTTCCATGGCAAGACTTTTAGCCACTACGACTATGCCCTCACACCCCAAAGCGTGAGCGGTTCTGATGATAGCGCCTATGTTTCCTATGTCACTAAGTCCGTATAGAACGGTTATAAAATTTCGCTTTTTTAGCTCGTCAAACTGCTTAAAGCCAAACTCTTCAACTTCTGCTAAAAAGCCTTGGTGGTTGCCTCCGCGTGCAAGAGCTTGAGCTTTTTGATTATCCATTCGCTTGATAGGTGCTCCAACGGAAGCGATTTGCGAAAAGGTAGCTTTATCGCACTCTTTTGCAAGATAGATAGTTTTAACGCTTTTTTTATAGTGCTTTATAATGTGTAAAAATAGCTGTTTTCCATATATAATCATCGGCTCATAATAGCTAAAAATCAGTAAAATTTAGCTTATTTTGTTAGATTTTCGTATATTTTTTTTACGTTTTCGCCTGTGATTTTGGCGATCAGTTTGGCTTTGGTTTTTGGAGGTATATCAAGAGAGATGATGTCGTCTATCGTGATTTTTTCACTGCTTTGATGCAAGCTTTTATCTATCACGATACACCATTCGCCCTTTAAATTTGCATTTTGAAGTTGTTCTTTTAACTCTTTTGCATTTGTGCTGAATTTGGTTTCAAATTTTTTAGTCGCCTCTTTTATGGCAAAAATTTTTCTCTCAGGTTCTAAATTTGCTATCTGCTCTATCAGTGCAAGCACTCTTTTTGGACTTTCGTATATGACTATAGGATAGGGCGAAATAAGTGCGTTTTGTATAGCTATCATTCGTTCTTTGCCCGTGTTTGGTAAAAAGCCTAAAAAAGTAAATTCTTTATCACAAAGCCCGCTTGCAACGACTGCTAAAAGTAGTGCGCTTGATCCGCTTAAGACTTCGTAATCAATCCTGTTTTTGATAGCAAATCTTACTAGCTCAACACCCGGATCACTAATCGCGGGCATTCCTGCATCACTTACATAAGCAACTGTTTTTTTAAAAATTTCCGTATCCAAATTTGAAAGAATTTGAGCTTCGTTATGAGAGTGAAGCGAGATAAATTTTTCTATCTTTATATCTGAGTTAAAGCGAGAATTCAAAAGATTTATAAGAGTTTTAGTAACTCTCGTATCTTCACAAAAGATCACTTCACATTCACGCAAAATATTTAATGCGTGAAGTGAAATGTCCTCTAAATTTCCTATCGGAGTAGGAATAAAATAGAGCAAAGTATTATTTCAAGTTATATTTTTTCTTAAATTTATCAACTCTACCGGCAGAGTCAACTATCTTTTCGCTTCCTGTAAAGAACGGGTGGCACTCGCTGCAGATATCTACTCTGATCTCATTTTTGTTTGATTTGGTTGTAAAAGTGTTGCCGCAAGCACAAGTTACTTGGCACTCAACAAATTCCGGATGAATCTCTTTTTTCATTTTTTATCCTTTTTATAGCCTATTTTATTATCTGTTTCGTTCATAGAGTAAGGCGTGATTATACAAAAAAACTTTTTAAAAATCAAATTTAGACTAAAACCTTTGCTGCAACGCTTAAAATCGCAGTTTGAGATCGAAGTATATTTTTAGAATTTAGACTGTATTTTTTACCTGTTTTTTCACGCTCGATTTGGCTAAATCCGCCTTCCGGACCAATTATTAAAAGCTCGCTTTGCCTATAATTTTCAAAATTTTCTCCACCAAAATCAACTAGCGCAATATCCTTGTAAGAGTTTAAAACCTCATCTAAATTTTTATAAATTTCAATTTGCATAAGAGAATTTCGTCCGCACTGCTCGCAAGAATTTATTAAAATTCTCTCAAGTCTATCTTTATCGATTTTAAAGTTTTTTTGAGAAAAATCAGAGTAGAAAAATATAAGCTTGCTAACTCCGATCTCATTTAAGCTAGGCAGGGTTTTTTCTATCACTTTAGTATCTATGATAGCCCAGCCAAGGCTGAAATTCAGCTCTTCGTCCTCTAGGCTATGCTTAAAAACCAAAGATAGTTCGGCACTTTTTCTATCTAAATTTGCAATTTCATATATATAATTTTGTCCGTCTTTTAAATTTCTAACGTCAATTCGCTCGCCAAGTTTCGCTCGCCTTGCTTTAAGATGTAAAAACTGCTCGTTTTGAAGGCAAATTTGCTCCTCTCCCGCTTGCTTTGAGTAAAGAAATTTCATCTCACACCACTTGCGATAAGAACGAGTGCAAGATCAAGCAAAATTTTAAATCTCATCTTTTTTCTAAAATCTATAAAATTTTTACTCTTCATGGCCACTTTTAATTTTTTAAACTCCATTGCGCCAAGTCCGATTAAAAGTACCCAAACGACTATCATCACTACCACCCTGAAGCTTAAATGAAAGTAAAAGACACTCATCAATAAAAGCCCAGTCATTAGCATAGCTGCTAAAAAGCTATAGTAAGTTGGCAAGAAAAGTCGAATTCGCTTTGCATAAGATGGCGAATTTACGCCAAATTCTATAAGGCAAAAGTGTATGATGATGAGTGCTATTAATATAACGGCAATCGCCAAATGAAGACTAAGCGCCATTTCGTAAAGCTCTTTTAAACTCTCGTTAAATTCCATTATTTCCCTTCGACTACCGGTTCAGGCGGTAAATTTTCATCTATGGTTACGTTGGCATCAGGCGCAGCAATCGGCACATCGCTTGGAGGAGCTTCGTTTAGATCAAGTAAAATTTGCTTTTTTTCATCCTCGCAACCTGTGAAAAACAGTGCTAAGATCAAAGCCGAAATCCAAAAAATTCGCCTCATCATACCTCCTTTGGATTTATGATTTTTTGCCCGAGTTTTATCTTATCAAAGAGATCTTTATCGTCCCATTCGCTTATGATTTCAGGCGAAAATATAATATCTTTTAAATTTATCTCGCCCATTTTGGCGTTATATGCGTCATCCCTAAAACACTGCGCGTAGCCCGTGTCGGTTTCATGGACGATTACGCTGTGGATTTTTACTTCCCGCTCGCCGTTTTGCATAACGGTTGATTTTAAAAGTCTGTCGATTAGTACGAAAAATATCCTGCAAAACTGCTCTGCGGAAGGATTTACGGGAATTTCTATCCAACGTTTTGAATGTTTTTTCATGTCATCTAGGTACTCTTTATCATCACCGCTAAAAAGCGTGGTTGTGTGATCGAAGCTGTCGATTAGACATTTGATATTTTGCTTCATTAAGCCAAAGTCATAAACCATGCCCGCATTGTCTAAGAAATTTGATTCAAGTAGGATTTCAGCCCTATAAGAGTGCCCATGAATGCTTGTTCTGCACCTTCTTGAGCTACAAAATCTCACAATGTGAGCGTTTTCAAATTTAAAAAGTTTTCTAATTATCATTTAAACTCCATCTTTATCGCCCCAAAGTCTTATATGAACGCGATCCGTATAGTTAAAGCCAAATTTTATGCAAAATTCAGCCACGCTTTTAGCATTGTTTTCAAGGCTTATTTTATCATAACCTTGCGGCATGCAAAAAACGTCATTATCGCAAATTTCAAGGATTTCAAAAATTTCAGCCTCCGCTTGTGCGCTTTGAATCATCTCTTTATTTATCACAAATTTATAAAAGCTCTCTTTTGCATTTTCTTTTATGGCTTTTAAAGCCGCTTGATTTATGCGTTTGGCCTTGTTTTCACCGCTTGAGCTAAGCTTGACGCTTATGGCAAAAGTGCAGTTTTTATAAATCTGAAATTTACTAAAATCAATCTCAATAGTGCCGTTTGTCTCAAAATGCACCTCGTAATTTTCATCAAGCAAATTTTGAACCAAATTTATGAAATCTTCGTTTTTGTAATGTAAAAGCGGTTCTCCGCCGGTTATGACGATGATAGGCTTTTGGTGTAAATTTTGATCGTATTTTTTAACGAGGGCTAAAATTTCTTGATAGGTTAAATTTTCATATTTAAAGTGGCTTGTGTAAACAGCTCTAATAGTGTCGCAACCCGTTAGCTCTTCGCCGGTTTTTGGCGAAATTTTACTCACGCCAAAGCCTTTGCAGGTTAAGTTACATCCCGCAAATCGTAAAAATATGGCGAGCTTGCCGCTACTTTCGCCCTCGCCTTGTATGCTTAAAAAGCTCTCGACCAAATTTAAACCCAAATTTTACCTTTCAAATTTGGCGAGATTATATCAAATTTCAGCCGCCTGTTTGGTAAAAGGCTCTGCTTGAAGTTTCGTTTGCCACTCCCGCTTCCCATCTGTTTTTTTCGGGTTTGTTTTGAAGCACCTTGCGTAAAATTTCGCTTGCGCCTTTTACATCGCCCGCTTTTACGGCGTCTTTGATACTCATAGCATCTTCAAAATACAAGCACGGTATCAAAAACCCTTCAGCTGTTAAGCGAATTCTGTTGCAACTCTCGCAGAAGTCATGCTTATGAGGGTCTATAATGCCGAATTTATATCCGTCCTCAAGCATATATATACTAGCAGGGCTTGTAGGTAGCTTGCCGTCGCTTGTGATTTTATATTTTTGTCCGATAACGTCTAAAATTTCAGCCGCCTTCATGCCCTTAAGCTCGTCGTCTGCGTGCATGTTTTCCATGTATTCGATAAAGCGAATTTGACAACCTCTGCTCTTTGCAAACTCAAGCAAGCTTACTAGTTCATCGTCATTTACGCCTTTTAGGGCGACGGTATTTATCTTTACTTTAAGTCCTGCATCAAGTGCGGCTTCAAAGCCTGTCAAAACTTCGTGAAGCACGCTTTTTTGCGCGATAAATTTAGCTTTTTCGATTTTGAGGCTATCAAGTGACATGTTTAGTCTTTTAAGCCCCGCATCTTTAAGTGATCTTGCGTAGTGCTTTAGCATGTAGCCGTTTGTAGTAAGGGCTAAATCTATGTCGTTTTTATAATCGTGTATCATCCTTATAAAACTGTCAAGATCTTTTCTTAAAAGCGGTTCGCCGCCTGTTATTCGGATCTTTTTTACACCCTCGTCGATTGCGACTTTGACAAATAAAAACAGCTCCTCAAAGCTAAGCAAATTCTCTTTTGGTGTCCATTCAAAAGGGGTTTTTGGCATACAGTATTTGCATCTAAAGTTACAGCGTTGTGTTACTGAAATGCGCAGATAATCAACAACTCGTCCATGCCCGTCTATCAACATCTTTCTACCCTTAGTTAATTTAGATTTTTATCTAAACAAATTTATAAGCATTATATGGAGCTTACCTTTAAAATTTTTTAAATTTTGACTATTTTAGTGATGTTTATTTTTTATATTTTATAAGTTTAATTAGTTTTATTTATTTAAATGAGTTTATTAAATTTGAGGACAAATTCGACTTTGCCTATTCCAAGTCTAAGATCTTTGGCTATTGTTTCTATGTTTTTACCATCTTTATACATATCTATAATTCGTTTTTCGTCAGTTTCTTCACTATTTGATGTTATTTTTCCTATGGTTTTAGTTCGTTCTTCAAGTGTGTAGATCCTGTTTTGCTGCTCTTCTTGAAAGCTGTCTATGGAAGTTTCTATCCCTTTAAGAGTATTTACTATAGGGATGATTTTTGAGTTTATCTGCTCGTTTAGTCTTTGTTCTAATCGTAATTCTATCGCTTCTACATCTATATTTGCACTTCCTGCTATCTCTATATTGTTAAGTTGTTTTTTTAAGAGATGATTCTCTTGGATGATACCTTCTAATACTTTTTCATATCTTGAAAATTTCTTGCCAGCCTCCATGTCTTTAAACACTACCAACAAAAAAAGTATTACTAAAATAAGTCCAAGTCCAATAAAAATTATAAAATCGCTACTCATTATTTCCCCTTAACTACAATATAGACGAGTCAATAGAATGGGATAAACTTGAAAATCGCTACTCATTATTTCCCCTTAACTCGCGTATCATCACGCGCTCTCTAGCCGTTACATATCCGTTGTAGTCGCTCTCATCGCTTTCGTGCATCTTTGTTATCTTGGCTGTTTTTTCATCAACTGCTTCAAAAAACACCGCTAAATCTCGCTTTGGAAATATCGGCATTGAAATTCTAGCGTAATAACTGCCTCCGGTGCTAAATTTAGCCTCTTTTATCGCAAAATTTTCAAAGCCGATACCCTCTATCACCGAGCTTTCGTTAAGCTCAAGCTTTGAAATTTTTTCGTTTTTCAAATACGCATTTAGTTCGTCAAATTTGCGGTGCAGTTCGGTTAAAAGCGTGAGCAAAACCTGATCGCTCTCTTTGGTTTCACCCCTTGTTTTAGCGCGCTTTAGCCACTGTCCCAGCGGATCGTCCTCGCTTCCGCTTAGCTTATCGAATTCAATCGCAAATTCATCTTTTCTATCTAAAATTTCTTCAAAAACGATATCTAAATTTGCAGGATAAAGCCTCATAAATCTATCCATATAAATATAAAAAACATAATTCCAAGATAGCCGTTTAGCGTGAAAAAGGCTCTATCTATCTTGCTAAAATCCTTGCGAACGATTTTGTGTTCGGCAAATAAAATCACTGCGCTTAATATAACTCCGATAAATGCCCAAAGTCCCAAATTTGCAGCCCAAGCAAAGAGCAACCAAAACAAAACCGCATTTACGTGAAAAAGTGCGGAGATAAACATCGTAGCTTTTTGCCCGTAAATCGAAGGTATGCTAAAAAGCCCCTTTTGCTTATCAAATTCCATATCCTGAAGCGAATAAAGCAGGTCAAATCCCGCCACCCAAAACATCACCCCAAGGCACAGTAGCGCGCTCCATAAAGGTATGCTCGCACTTATCGCCACCGCTCCTGCGATCGGAGCTAAACCAAGCGATAAACCAAGCACCAAATGCGCAAGCTCGCTAAAGCGCTTAAAGAGCGAATATCCGCCAAGAATGATTAAAATCGGAAAAGATAGCCAAAATGCAAGATCGTTTATAAGCCAAGCGACTATGACAAAGATCGCCGCATTTGCGATGATAAAAACAAGCAAATTCCCCCTGCCTATGCGTCCGTCAACGCTTGGGCGATTTGCGGTGCGCGGGTTTAATTTATCTATATCCTCATCCATGTATCGGTTAAAAGCCATTGCGAAATTTCTGGCACTCACTGCACAGATTATGCCTAAAATCAGCAACTTCCAGCCAAACCAAGCCGAGTTATTTATCTGTTTGCTTGCAACTATCATCGCCGTAAAGATAAACGGCAACGCAAAAATAGAGTGCTTAAATACGATTAGTTCGCCGATATCTTTTAGTGTCGTCAGAAATTTTTGCATATTTTTCCATAAATTTAAGTTTGGCGTTATTTTATCTTAAATTACAAAAATTTGCTAAAATTAAGCCGCTCAAGATAAATTTAAAGGAAAACCTATGAAAGACGTAGTAGTTGTAGGAAGCGGAATTTCAGGGCTTTTTAGCGCTTACTGGTGCGTGAAAAACTCTCTTAGCGTAGCTGTCGTGTCTAAAACGCAAAAGCCTGAAACTAACGGCTTAAATACGCTAAATTTATTTTTAGGTGCACATCGAAGTTTGTTTGACGAGGTTTTAAAATTCGCCAGAGGAGACGGCTTTGTAGGGTTTAAAAATTTAGCCGATAAAGCGTTTTTAAATTGGCTTTTAAAATTTAGCGTAAATCAAACGAGACCTAGTAAAAAGCTTGAAATTTTAACTCGTAGATACGGCTTAAAAAGTTATGAAATTTACCAAAATTTAGCAAGCGAAATAGGGGGATTTGAATTTGAAAGCAGAGGCGAAGCGCTTGTGTTTTTTGACGATAAAAAATACAAATTCATGCTTGAAAATATAAAATTTAACGATGAAAATTTCGAAATTTTAGATATACGCGACGAAAATACTTTGGGTCTTGTTAAAAACGGCGTAAAGGGAGCTTTAAATTTAAAGAAAAACGCAAGACTGGACGCGCAAAAACTATATGAAAATTTAAAAGCGTTTTTAGAGCGAAGCGGAGTTGCTTTTATAACCGATGAGATCGTTGATTACGAAGTTGGTGCAGATGGCGTAAGATCGGTAATCGGAAGGCTTGACAGATATGAGGCAAGCAGCTTCATCCAAGCAAGCGGAGATGATAAGAATTTGGTTAAAAAATTAGGCGTGAATTTCGATCTCATTAGTGCGAAAATTTATGAAGTAAGTTTTGAAGCAAATGAGGATATATCGCCTAAAATGCCGCTTATGATTGATGATTTCGGATTGAATATAGATGCTAAAAACGGTCTTGTAAACATCGTTACAAAGCCTCAAATAAATGCAAAAGATGCGCTTGTGGATATAAAAGAGATAAATGAAAATTTAGCTAAGCTAAAGCCGTATACTTCATTTTTTGAGCTTAAAAATCCGACTTTTAAAGCTAAAAATTTGGCATTTACGCCCAATTCTCTGCCTATATTTGGGCGAGATGAGAGTTATAAAAACCTGCTTTATATAAGCGGTTTTGGGCTAAACGAGAGCCTCTTTGCTCCGTGCATTTCTAAAATTTTAACCGATATGATAGTGCGTGACATCTCAAACGAAAATAGCGATGACGTGCTGCTTTTTTCAGGAATTTACGCTTGAAAGAACTTGCTATCATAGGCGCTACGGCAAGCGGCAAGACCGATCTTGCGCTTAAGCTTGCAAGCGAGTTTAACGGCATTATCTTAAGTCTTGACTCGCTTTGCGTCTATAAAGAGATCAATATCGCAAGCGCAAAGCCAAGCGAGGAAGAGCTTGCTAGCGTGAGGCATTTTGGGATAAATTTGATATATCCAAACGAGCATTTTGACGTGGGGATGTTTTTTGAGATTTATAAGCAAGCCCGCGAATTTGCGTTAGAAAGCGGGAAAAATTTATTTATAACGGGCGGAAGCGGATTTTATCTAAAATCCTTAATCTCGGGACTCTCGCCGAAATTTGAGCGACTTGAAAGCGGACTTAGTAACGCTGAAATTTACGAATTTGCAAGTAAGATAGATCCTGTTTTTGCCTCTAAATTTAGTCAAAATGACACATATAGGCTAAACAAATGGCTTGACATCTACGCTCATGTTTTAAAGACTGAAAACCCCACCAAAGAGTTTGAAGTGCAAAATTTGATTAAAGCTGTGCAGCATAGATCGTGGCAAAATTTAGAGATCTTAACTCCGCCAAGCGTCTATCTGCGCGAAAATACCTATGAGCCTATCGTTTCAAATTTAAAAATTTTCGAGATAGTTTGGGAGAGAGAAATTTTGCGTGAGCGCATAAAAATTCGCACCAAAAATATGCTTGAAAAGGGGCTTTTGGATGAAGCGAAATTTCTTTTTGAAAAGTATCCTAGCGAGCCAAAACCGCTTAAGTCAATCGGGCTTAAAGAGTGCGGTGAGTTTTTAAAAGACAGCATTAATGAAAGCGAGCTTTTTGAGCTGATTTCAACGCATACGGCTCAGCTTGCCAAACGTCAGCGCACCTTTAACCGCTCGCAATTTGAAGAGAAATTTAGCGGCTCTATCCAAGAGTGCGAAACAAAAATTCGCGAATTTTTAAGCTGATTTAAAATTTGCAGCTAAAATTGCCATAAAATCACAAGTAAAAAAGGAAAAATTTGCTAGTTCATATCTGCTGTTCCGTCGATAGCCACTACTTTTTACGTCGTTTGCGTGAGGATTTTCCTGATGAGGAGCTGATTGGCTATTTTTATGACCCAAACATCCATCCTTATAGCGAATTTTTGATGCGTTACGAGGACGTTAAGCGCTCGTGTGACGCGATGGGTATTAAGCTGATATGCGGAGAATACGACTATGAAAGCTGGCTTGCCGGAACTAAAGGGCTTGAAGATGAGCCTGAAAAAGGCAAGCGCTGCAAATATTGCTTTGATTTTCGCGTGGGAAGCTCGGCCGCTAAGGCGATTGAGCTTGGGCAAAAGTCGGTTACAACTACGCTTTTAATGAGCCCGAAGAAGGATTTTAGCCAGCTTGAAGCTTCGCTAAAAGAGGCGGTAAGCGGCTATGAGCTTGAAGCAGTGGCGGTTGATTACCGAAAAAACGGTGGCACGAACGAGCAGTTTGAGCTAGCCAAAAAAGATAAGCTCTATCATCAAAACTACTGCGGATGCATCTTTGGGCTTAGTAAGCAGCGAGAAGCGCAGAATTTGCCGTTAAGTGAGCTTGCAAGCGAAATAAACGGACGCGTTTTGCCTGGCAGCATCGAAGAGCGGCTTGAGCTTTATAAAAGAGTGCGAGAGTGCGAAGAAAAGGGCGTGAAATTTCATCTTTCGCGCAAATATTTTTTAAACTACCGATTGCTTAGGGGATTTGTGAAGGTTGGCGGTGAAGTTGCGCCTAGCTACTTTTTGCTCTACTCAAATTTTAAGCGTTCGAGCGTGAAATTTAGTGTAAGCAAGGCAAAAGATCTGCTTGACGAGCTTCGAGACGGCGTAACGATGATGAATTTAGCCAAATTTAATGAAATTACGGGGCGTAAATACACTAGCGTTAGCGAGCTTTGCAAAAATCCGCCAAGCGTGGAAGCTGAGTTAAATTTAAGAAGGCAAATTTGCGGGGATTTTAGCCAAAATCCAATAGTCGTGCTTGATCAAATTTTAGAGGGCAGATATGAAATTTATGGCAAAAGCGTAACTTATAACGACAGCAGGGAAATTTTGGTTTTAGAGTGAATTAATGCTTAAAATTCGGCTTAAAATTTCCTGCTTAAAAAGCTAAAATTAAACTCAATAATCTTTCTCTTAGCAAAAATTAGCTAAAATCGGGTCTATATTTTAATGATTAAGGCTTAGTAGTGATAGACATAATGCAAATTCAAAAGATACTTCCGCATAGATATCCGTTTTTACTCATCGATAGAGTCGTAGAAATCGAGCCCGCAAAGCACATAGTGGCTTATAAAAACGTAACGATCGGCGAGCCGGTTTTCCAAGGACACTTCCCCGATCATCCGATATATCCGGGTGTAATGATAATAGAAGGCATGGCGCAAGCGGGCGGAGTGCTCGCGTTTAAGAGTATGAGCGATGAACATCAGGCGGGCATTGAAAATAAAGTTGTCTATTTTATGAGCATAGATCGCGCTAAATTTCGCCATCCGATCCGCCCTGGCGACAAGCTTGAGTACCGCCTTGAAGTGCTAAAACATAAAGGAAATATCTGGGTTCTTGACGGCAAGGCTTATGTGGACGGAACTCTTGCTTGCGAGGCGGAGTTAAAAGCGATGATAGTAGATAAATAGGCGAAATTTGATGAAAAATATCCATAAAACGGCGGTCATAGAAGACGGTGCCAAGATCGGCGAAGACGCGACAATCGAAGCCTATGCCTATGTCGGAAAGGACGCGGTGCTTGGTAACGGCGTGCTGGTTAAGCAGGGCGCTAGGATCGTGGGAGATACGCACATAGGCGACTTTAGTAAAATTTACAGCTACGCAATCGTAGGCGACATACCTCAAGATATCAGCTACAAGCCTGAAAGCGATACCGGCGTGCGTATAGGAAAGAATGCCACAATCCGTGAATTTTGCACGATAAATTCGGGCACGCATAAAGGCGATGGACTAACTAGAATCGGTGATAGTGCCTTTATCATGGCGTATTGCCACATAGCGCATGACTGTATAATCGGCAATAACGTAATTCTAGCAAACAACGCTACTTTAGCCGGACACGTTGAGATGGGAGATTTTGCGGTAGTCGGCGGACTAACTCCAGTGCATCAGTTCGTGCGAATCGGAGAAAGCTGCATGATCGCAGGTGCAAGCGCGCTTAGTCAAGATGTAGTGCCGTTTTGCTTGGCTGAGGGCAATAGAGCCTACATAAGAGGGCTAAATTTGGTTGGAATTCGCAGAAGATTTGATAAAGAAAATGTAGAAGAGATAAATAGGGCTTATAAATTTTTATTTAGACATGAAGGCGGGTTAAAAGAAGCTGCAGGCGAGCTTATGCAAACTCAAAACAACGAAAATGTAAAAAAAATGTGCGAATTTATACTAAGCACGACGCGGGGAATTCCGCTGGCAAAAGGAAGAGAATAATGGCGAAAAAGTGTAATTTTTGCGGCGAAGTCGAGTCAAACGACAGAAGGCTGCTATCTGATATAGACGGGCATGCTTTCATATGCGAATACTGCATAAATGCCGCTTACAATATGATTTATGGCGATACCAGCCTTGAAAAAAGCGAAGAAATTTTAAAGCATGATTATAAAAATTTGACTCCAAAAGAGTTAAAAGAGGTGCTTGACGGTTATGTAGTCGGTCAAGATAACGCAAAAAAGGTTTTTAGCGTAGGAGTTTATAACCACTACAAGAGAATTTTTAAGCAAAGCGAGATCGAGGATGATACCGAAATTTCAAAGTCAAATATCTTGCTTGTAGGACCTACAGGAAGCGGCAAAACGCTAATGGCTCAGACTTTAGCTAGATTTCTTGATGTGCCTATAGCCATTTGTGACGCGACAAGTCTAACTGAGGCGGGATACGTAGGCGAAGATGTGGAAAACATCCTAACTCGCTTGCTTCAGGCGGCTGACGGCGATGTAAAAAGAGCTGAGCAAGGCATTGTATTTGTCGATGAGATCGATAAGATAGCAAGGATGAGTGAAAACCGCTCGATAACTCGCGATGTTTCGGGCGAAGGCGTGCAGCAAGCACTTCTTAAGATAATCGAAGGAAGTGTCGTAAATATCCCTCCAAAAGGCGGCAGAAAGCATCCTAATCAAGACTTTATCCAGATAGATACTTCAAATATCTTGTTTGTTTGCGGTGGAGCGTTTGACGGACTTAGCGATATCGTGGAAAGACGTATCGGTAAAAACGTGCTTGGATTTAACCAAGATAAGCGCAGTAAGGATGAGAGGTCAAATTTGCTCCAGCTTCTTGAGCCTGATGACTTGGTGCATTTTGGGCTTATACCTGAGCTTATCGGAAGGCTTCACGTCGTAGCTACGCTAAATGAGATAACGCAAGATGATATGGTGAGAATTCTTACCGAGCCAAAAAACGCGATCTTAAAGCAGTATCAAAAGCTTTTTGCTATAGACAAAGCGGTTCTTAAATTTGACAATGAGGCGCTAAGAGAGGTTGCTAGACTTGCGATCGAGCGAAAGACGGGCGCAAGAGGGCTTAGAAGCATAATGGAAGAGGTGATGGTGGATATCATGTATGAGCTACCGGAGCTTGGCGGATATGAAGTAGTGATCACAAAAGATGTGGTAAGCGGTGGTGCTAAGCCGATTTTAGTAAAGCAAAACAAACTAAGTGCATAATATAAAAGGTAAAAGATGATTTTAGATCAAATTATTGGATTTTTCTCAAGTGATATGGGTATAGATTTGGGCACGGCAAACACGCTTGTGTTGGTAAAAGATAAAGGTATCATCATAAATGAGCCTTCGGTGGTTGCCGTGCAACGTGAAAAATACGGTAAGCAAAAAATTTTAGCAGTAGGACATGAGGCTAAAGATATGGTCGGTAAAACTCCCGGAGATATCGAGGCTATAAGACCGATGAGAGACGGCGTTATAGCGGACTTTGATATGACCGAAAAGATGATAAGGTATTTTATAGAAAAGACTCACAGACGTAAAAGCTTCATCCGTCCGCGCATCATCATCTCAGTGCCTTACGGTCTAACTCAGGTTGAGAGAAAAGCCGTCCGAGAAAGTGCGCTAAGTGCGGGCGCTAGAGAGGTATTTTTAATAGAAGAGCCTATGGCTGCGGCAATCGGAGCAAATTTGCCAGTTCGTGAGCCGCAAGGAAATTTAGTTGTCGATATCGGCGGCGGCACGACTGAGATAGGCGTTGTTTCTCTAGGAGGTCTTGTTATCAGTAAGTCAATACGTACTGCTGGAGATAAGATTGATATGAGTATAGTAAACTATATCAAAGAGAAGTATAACCTGCTAATAGGCGAAAGAGCGGGAGAGGACATAAAGATCCAAGTAGGCTCTGCTATACAGCTTCCTCAAGAGCTTACTATCGTGGTCAAAGGGCGCGATCAGGTAAGCGGACTTTTAAGCAGGATAGAGCTAACCAGCGAAGATGTGCGAGAGGCGATGAGAGAGCCCCTTAAAGAGATAGCCGACGCCTTAAAAACAGTGCTTGAGATGATGCCGCCTGATCTTGCCGGTGATATTGTAGAAAATGGAGTGGTTTTAACAGGTGGCGGAGCTCTGATAAGAGGACTTGATAAGTATCTATCCGATATAGTTAAGCTTCCTGTATTTGTAGCCGATGAGCCGCTAATGGCTGTTGCAAGAGGAACCGGTAAGGCCTTGGAAGAGATAGGACTTTTGCAACAACTAACAAATGAAGAGTAAAATTTTATTTGTTATTTTAATCGGAGCCTTGGTGCTTGGCTCTCTTTACAAGGGTGAGATATTTAGCAAAGAGGTTGTAAATTTAAATAGCTCTATTGTCAAAATGTATGATGATGGCATTAAAATTATAGTCAACAAGGTAAATGAGCATTTTAGACAAAAAGAGGAGATAATATCTCTTAGGACTCAAAATGCTGAGCTTGAAAAGTCTGCCGTTCTTTTGGCCTCATTTGCCAAAGAGCTAAATGAAATTTTGATAGATAAAAATTCAAGCATATATGAGCCCAAAATTCAGCTCGTTAGAGCGTTAAGCTATGTAAATATAAGCGATTATAATAAAATTTGGCTTGATAAATTTGATGATTTTAATAGCTCTAAAATTTATGGGCTTATTTATCAGGGCAAGAGTGCCGGCATAGTAATATCCAAAGACGATCGCCCAATGGCCATCTTACAAAATGATCCTAAAAATATATTTGCTGTTTTTGTGGGAAATGAAAAGATCCCAGGTATAGCACATGGCAATAAGAACGGACTTTTGATAAAATTTATTCCTCAATGGCTTCATCCAAAAGAGGGCGATGAGGTCTATACAAGCGGGCTTGACGGGATATTTTTCAGCGGAGTTCCTGTAGGAAAAGTTACAAAAGTTATTGAAGAGAGTTTATATAAGAGCGTATTAGTAGAACCATACGTAAAAGTTGATATTCCATCATATCTATATGCAGTTACAAAGGAAAAATAATGCCAAAAAGAGAAGATATAAAAACAGTTTTATTGATAGGTTCGGGACCTATTGTTATCGGTCAAGCTTGCGAATTTGATTATAGTGGCACGCAGGCGGCTAAGACTCTAAAGAGTTTAGGCTATAAGGTCGTGCTTATCAACTCAAACCCGGCTACCATCATGACCGATCCTGATTTTGCCGATGCTACTTATGTAGAGCCTATTACAAAAGAGAGTATAAAACGTATAATCGATAAAGAAAATGTAGATGCAATTTTACCTACTATGGGTGGACAAGTAGCTCTAAACGTGGCTATGCAATTACACGAATCAGGAATGCTTGAAGGCGTAAAATTCTTAGGCGCTAGACCTGAGGCGATAAAAAAGGGTGAGGATAGGCAGGAATTTAAAGCTGCTATGCAAAGAATAGGTATGGATCTGCCAAAGAGTAGATACGCTTATAACCTTGAAGAAGCTATGTCGGCTGCTAATGAGATAGGATTTCCTCTGATTATTAGGGCCTCTTTTACTCTAGGTGGTGCAGGAAGTGGAGTTGCATATAATATTGATGAGTTTAGAGAGCTTGCGCAAGCTGGTATAGATGCAAGCCCGATACATGAAATTTTAATAGAGGAGAGTTTGCTTGGTTGGAAAGAGTATGAGATGGAGGTTATTAGAGATAGCAAAGATAATTGCATCATAGTATGCTCTATCGAAAACCTCGATCCAATGGGTGTGCATACAGGAGATTCTATAACTATAGCCCCAGCGCTTACTCTAACAGATAAAGAGTATCAAAAGATGCGCGAAGCAAGCTTTGCTATTATCAGGGAGATAGGCGTAGATACCGGTGGAAGCAATATGCAGTTTGCTATAAATCCGAAAAATGGCAGAATGGTAGTTATAGAGATGAATCCACGCGTATCTAGAAGCTCTGCACTTGCCAGTAAGGCTACCGGTTATCCTATAGCAAAGGTTGCTACTCTTCTTGCCGTCGGTTTTAGCCTGGATGAGATAAAAAACGATATAGCCGATACTCCTGCATCAAGAGAGCCTGCAATTGATTATATAGTGACTAAAATTCCTCGCTTTACTTTTGAAAAATTTCCAGGTGCGAATCCATATTTAGGCACTGCGATGAAGTCTGTGGGCGAAGTAATGGCTATAGGAAGGACGTTTAAAGAGAGTATTCAAAAGGCACTTTGCTCGATGGAGAAGGATTTTTACGGATTTAACTTTTTAAATTTAGATAAAAACGCTTTGATTTACGGACTTAGAAATGCTAATGAAAATCGTCTTTTGATGATTGCTCAAGCATTTAGAGATGGACTTAGCATAGATGAAATTAACGAATATAGCAAGATAGATCCTTGGTTTTTGGATCAAATTCGCCAAATAGTTGAATTTGAAGACCGCATAGATATGGATATCTTAAACGATGAAAATTTACTTAGAGAAGCTAAATCAATGGGCTTTAGCGATAAGATGATAGCTCATCTTATAAATTTAAAAGACAATCTTGAGCTGAGTCAAAATGACATCTATTTTGCCAGAAATAAGCTTGGTATTAATCTTGAATACAATGAGGTAGATACTTGCGCAGGAGAGTTAAAAGCGCTTACTTCGTATCTGTATTCTACGACAAATATCACTAAAATTCCACAAAATTTATTAGCCGATGATTCTAAAAAAGTGATGATAATAGGCGGTGGACCAAACCGAATAGGTCAAGGCATAGAATTTGATTATTGCTGCGTGCATGCAAGCTACGCTCTTCGCGATCTTGGCGTAAAGACTATAATGTATAACTGTAATCCAGAGACTGTATCAACAGATTACGACACGAGCGATGTGCTTTATTTTGAGCCGATTGATTTTGAGCATGTACGCTCAGTCATCGAACGCGAAAAGCCAGATGGAGTGATAGTGCATTTCGGAGGACAAACTCCTCTTAAATTTGCTAAGCGCTTAACTATAGCCGGTGCTAAGATTATCGGAACTACCGCTCGCGTTATTGATATCGCAGAAGATAGAAAGAAATTTAGCGAATTTATAAATAAAATCGGAGTAAAGCAACCCGTTAACGATACCGCTACAAGCGAAAGCGAGGCTATTAGAAAGGCTAATACCATAGGTTATCCGGTGCTTGTGCGTCCTAGCTATGTACTTGGCGGACGTGCTATGAGAAGAGTTCATAGTGAGGCTGAACTAAAAGAGTATATGAGCGAAGCTGTGAATGTAAGCAACAATTCTCCTGTATTGCTTGATAAATTCTTGCAAGATGCTATTGAGCTTGATGTCGATGCAATAAGCGACAGCAAGGATGTATATATCGGTGCTATTATGCAGCATATCGAGGAGGCGGGTATCCACTCAGGCGATAGCGCGTGCATACTGCCACCAATGAGTTTAAGTAACGAAATGATAAAAAAAGTTGAACGTCAAACTCGCGATATAGCACTAAATTTGGGCGTTGTGGGACTTATGAATATCCAGTTTGCTATCTATCAAAACGAGCTATATATGATAGAAGTAAACCCTCGCGCAAGTCGCACCGTGCCTTTTGTAAGTAAGGCTACGGGCGTTCCTATGGCAAAGGTTGCAACCCGCGTTATGTGGCAAGGAAATTTGCGTGAAGCACTTAAATTTTACGACGCTTACGGAGTCGTCTTTGAAGAGGAGGGCATCCTAAAACCGCGCGTTAAAAACCACGTTTGCGTTAAAGAAGCTGTATTTCCGTTTAATAAACTAAGCGGCGCAGACTTGATACTTGGTCCTGAGATGAAATCAACAGGTGAAGTTATGGGTATCAGCAGTGATTTTGCAAGAAGCTTTGCTAAGTCGCAAATCGCAGCGAGTAACTCGCTACCTACAGGCGGACTCGTCTTCTTAACTCTTGCAGATAATGACAAGACATATGCTATTAATCTTGCAAAAGAGTTTATAAATTTAGGGTTTAAGATTATAGCAACAGGTGGAACGCATAAAATTTTAAAAGATAGCAATGTAGATGCGGAATTTGTGTATAAGATAAGTGAGGGTCGCCCGAATATAGAGGACAGGCTTAAAAACGGCGATATCTCGCTTGTTATAAACACAAGCGACAGCAAATCAAACGCCGAGGATGGTAAGAAAATTCGTCAAAATATATTGCGATTTAAAATTCCTTACTTTACTACTATCGCTGCTGCACTTGCCGCTGCTAAATCTATAAAAAGTGTTCAAGATGGTTCAGCTTTGGAAGTAAAAAGTTTACAGGATTATTTAACGAAATAGTTTAAATGAAGCAAAAAGATTTTGTCATAAAAGCTATGGTTGAAAACGGAAATTTGGCTACGTTTTCACAGCTTTATAGACTAACCGATGTTAGTTCGTGGCAGACTAAAACTCCGTTTGCCACGATACGCAGGATAGTTCAGACAAATAAAGAATTTTTTAAAATTCAGCCTGGACTTTGGGGTCTTAGCGAATTTAAAAGCGAAATTTTATCAAAGCTTAATATAAAAGAGATTACACGAGAGAATGAGTTTACCCACTCTTATTTTCAAGGCATTATCGCACAAATAGGGAATTTAAGAAATTTTTATACTTATATACCACCACAAGATAAAAATAGATTTTTCATCGATAAAAAACTGCATGAAATAGCTACGACTAGTGAAATTTATGAATTTTCTTATCCAAAAATCATAAAATTTGCTAAAACTATCGATGCGATATGGTTTAATGAGCGCAAGCTGCCTCATTCGTTTTTTGAAGTAGAACACTCAACTGATTTTAGAAATTCTCTTAATAAATTTTATGAACTTCAAGACTTTAACGCTAAGATGTTTATAGTTGCAGATAAAAATAGACGCGCTCAATTTAATAGCGTAATTAGCGCATCCATATATGAAAGTATTGCCAGTAGCGTGCGTTTTGTTGATTATGATAGCATAGTAAAACTATATGAAAAAGAAAATTTAAAGGTTCAAGTTGGAATTTGAAGTTCAAATCACCGAGACACTTGTAAAAAAGCTTTTTATTAAAGCAGAAAATAAGGAAGTTGCACGTAAGATCGCAAAATCAGCTTACGAAAATTGCGAAATAGTTTTAAATTCGGATGATTTTTGCGATGTTGAGTTTGAAATCAAAGAGCAAGTCGAGCTGAAATCTTAAATTTAGGGCAAAAATGGGGCAAAATTTCACGAATTTTGATGATTTTTTAGGGCTACTTAGGAAAACTAACGCAAATTTAAGCTATTTTACTGATTTTGAAAAGTGTGATGAAAATTTGCAAATCGTTTCGATAAAGCTTCACACTCTTAACTTTTTGCTAGGCAAAAATGATTTGAAAACAAATATTAACAGACTTTTTAAGTATGATAAAGAGTGCTTTGATGTCTTAAATTTGCTTATTGCGGTTCGTGATAAAAATACAGATGTAATTGATAATAACAGGGTTTTAACTAAGATTAAGACATATTTTAACGACCCAGAAAAAATCTATGAATTTTTTGTGAAACAGGACTTGATAAAGTTTTTATAAGTGGGAAAATTAAAAATTTACATGATTATGTATTTGGTATAGAAGTAGGACTTGATACAAATGCGCGAAAAAATCGAAGTGGAAAGAATTTTGCGCGAATTGTTTCAGAATATTTTAGGAGTGAAAATATTTGTTTTCAAACTGAAGTTAGCAACCTAAGCCTTGGCTTAGATTTAGGAAGTGATCAAAAGAGATTTGATTTTGTTGTCAAAGCCGGTGAGCTAACATATTTGGTAGAGACAAATTTTTATAATACGGGCGGTTCAAAACTAAATGAAGTAGCCAGATCCTATATAGAAATTTCGCACAAAATTTCACTTTATGATAGATTTAAATTCGTTTGGATAACAGATGGACAAGGCTGGTTAAGTGCTAAAAATAAGCTTGAAGAAGCTTATAAAAGTGTGAAGATTTACAACTTATCTACGCTTCATCTTTTTACTAGTGAGCTAAAACATGGCTGATAAAGTAGAAAGCAACTTCACTCTTCTTCAAGGCGATTGCTTTGAAATTTTGCCGAAATTTACAAAAGAATTTGATCTAATCTTTGCCGATCCGCCATATTTTTTATCAAATAACGGCTTAAGTATCCAAAGCGGACGCATAGTAAGCGTCAATAAAGGCGAGTGGGATAAGAGCTATGGCATAGATGAGATAGATAAATTTAACCTCTCTTGGCTTAGCCTAGCCAAAAATGCGCTAACCGACAACGGAAGTGTTATGATAAGCGGAACCTATCATAATATCTTTTCTATCGGGCGCGCTTTGCAAAAGCTGGATTATAAAATTTTAAATATCATAACATGGCAAAAGACAAATCCGCCTCCAAATTTTAGCTGTAGATACCTAACTCACAGCACAGAGCAGATTATCTGGGCAAGAAAGAGTGAAAAGCATAAGCATATATTTAACTACGAACTTATGAAAAAACTAAACGGCGATAAACAGATGAAAGATGTTTGGAGTTTTCCTGCCATTGCTCCTTGGGAGAAAAGCTGCGGCAAGCATCCGACGCAAAAGCCGCTTTCTCTTTTAGTGCGTATAATTTTGATGGCAAGCAGTGCAAATAGCCTTATCTGCGATCCTTTTAGCGGTTCAAGCACGACGGGAATAGCTGCGAATTTATTAGGACGAAAATTTGTAGGTATAGAAAAAGATGATGAATTTATTAAAATTTCTCAAAAAAGAAAACAGGAGTTAGATGCAAATTTTACTATTTTTAAACGTAAATTTTCAGACATTCGACTACTTGAACAATATAGCTTAGATTTTTAAGAAATAGTATTTAAAATAAAGTAATATTTTATTTATGATTAAGATTAAATTTATATACTTATTTTTTAATCTCAAGGTTGATCTATGCAAAAAAATATAAGCGAATTCTTAGGCACACTCTCTACACTTTTTGGCGGTATTTTATGGGGTTTTAGTGGGGTTTGCGGACAATATCTATTCGAACAAAAAAATATAAGTCCAGATTGGCTTGTTCCTTATAGGCTGTTTTTGGCTGGAACGGTTTTGGTAATATATTTTATGATCTCAAATCCAAAGCTGGCTTTTAAGCCTATAAGAGATACTAAGCTGCTTTTAGAGCTTATGATATATGCCTTTTTCGGTCTTTTGATGACGCAATATACATATTTTTGTGCCATAGAGCTATCAAATGCCGCAGTTGCAACGGTCATACAATACTCTGCGCCCGCAATGATACTAGCCGTTGTATGTTTAATTGAAAGAAGATTTCCAAAGCAAAATGAACTAATCGCTTTAATACTTGCTATTTTAGGTGTCTTTTTATTGGCAACTCATGGAGATTTCAATACTCTTGCCATCGGAGGAAAAGCTTTAGTTTATGCTCTAATAAGTGCAACAGGTATTGTCATATATAGCCTTGTGCCGACAAGACTTAATAAAAAATATCCAGTTGCTTTAAATCTGGGTTGGGGTATGGTGATAGCCGGAGCTGCTTTGGCACTCATAACCAAACCTTGGAGCTTAGATGGCGTAAGCGATACTAATGGATTTTTAGCTTTTTTGTCTGTCATCACCTTAGGCACTATTTTTGCCTTTAGTTTTTATATGGTAGGCGTTAAGACAATAGGTGCAAGCAAGGCTAGCATGATAGCTTGCATAGAGCCTGTTAGTGCCGCTATTTTTGGATATTTTTGGCTTAAGACCGAGTTTGTTTTATTAGATTTTATCGGGTTTGTATTTATAATATCTTGTATTTTAATACTTTCTAAAAAGGAGAAGGCGAGATGATATATCTTGCCCAAACCGATACTACAGCTGGATTTTTAAGCAAAGATTATCGTGAGCTAAACCGAATTAAAGGTCGAGACGAAGATAAACCATGTCTTATTACAACATCAAAATTTAGTAAGCTAAAAACACTCGTGCGAGTTCCAGATAAATTTAAAAATTTAGTTCGCCGAGCAAGAAAAACTACATTTTTATATCCAAATTTAAAAGCTATTCGTGTGGTTAAAGATTGTCCTCATGCTAAATTTCTTGATATTCACGGCTGGCTTTACTCAACTAGTGCAAATTTAAGCGGAGAGAAATTTGATGAAATTTGGGCAAAAAGTGTAGCGGATAATATAGTGGATATCGAGTTTAAAGAGAGTGCAAGCTCAAGGATATATAAAATTTCAAACAAAAGAATAAAAAAGCTTAGATAGGTCTTTTTGTAATAATATTTTCTTGAAATTTCAATCTTTATCTTTTAAATTTTACATTTAAAACATTATAGAATATACATTAATATTAAACCAGAATAAATTTAGTTTCAATATGTAACATCAAATGCCTAAAATAAAAATATAAAAATAACTTTAAACAAAAATTTTTTACTAGAGTGTTAATATTTCACCATAAAAATCTACCAAAAAGGATCCAAAATGAGTGAGTATATCAACCAGACTTTGGAGTGGATAAAGAGGACAAACCCAGGTCAGGCAGTATTCGTCCAAGCCGCTACTGAGGTGCTTTATAGCCTAGAGCCTTTGATAAAAAAAGAGAGCAAGTACCAAAAACATGCCATATTAGAGCGCATAGTAATCCCTGAAAGAACGGTTATTTTTAGGGTAACATATACCGATGACAACGGAAGACCTCAGGTCCATAACGGTTATCGTATCCAGTTTAACTCAGCTGTTGGTCCATATAAGGGCGGGCTTAGATTTCATCCTAGTGTTGATCTTGGCGTGTTGAAATTTTTAGGATTTGAGCAAATTTTTAAAAACTCTCTTACAGGCGTTAGAATGGGTGGCGCAAAAGGCGGAAGCAGTTTTGATCCAAAGGGTAAAAGCGATAATGAGATAATGCGTTTTTGCCAAGCTTTTATAAACGAACTATACCGTCATATAGGCAATACCGTAGATGTGCCCGCAGGAGATATAGGTGTGGGTGCTAGAGAGATTGGGTATATGTTTGGACAGTATAAAAAACTAACCGGTAGATTTGATGGGATTTTAACAGGCAAAGGCTTAAATTGGGGCGGAAGCCTTGCTAGAACAGAGGCTACAGGATATGGAGTTGTGTATTTCACTCAAAATATGCTACAAAAAGCCGGGCTTGATCTGGAGGGCAAAAGATGCTCTGTAAGCGGAAGCGGAAATGTCGCCATATATACGATAGAAAAGCTATATCAGGTAGGTGCCTTGCCTATTACGGCATCTGATTCAAACGGCTATGTATATGATAGCGATGGAATAGATGTGGCACTACTAAAAGAGATAAAAGAGGTCAGGCGCGAAAGACTTAGCGAATATGTGAAATTTAGACCAAATGCAAAATATGTAAGCGTGAGTGAATATAAAGAAGGTAGAAATGGTGTCTGGGATGTGCCTTGTGACGGAGCTTTTCCTTGCGCCACTCAAAACGAGATCCATTTGGCGGATATAAAAGTGCTTTACGCAAACGGTTGTCGCTTTGTCGCAGAGGGTGCAAACATGCCAAGCACATTAGATGCGATAAATTTTATGCTGGCTCAAAAAGATTTTTATTTCGCTCCTGCAAAAGCTGCAAATGCGGGAGGAGTCGGCACTAGCGGAATAGAGATGATGCAAAATGCCGGTATGACATCTTGGAGTTTCGAGAAAGTAGATAAGATGCTTCATAGTATTATGAATCATATTTTTGAACTCTCTTACGAGACGAGCAAGGAGTTTGGCGATGAGGGCAACCTCGTGCTTGGCTCAAATATCGCGGGCTTTAGAAAAGTGGCTGACGCGATGATAGATCAGGGCTATGTGTGATATATAAATAAAATTTCAAGGGAATTTATTTCCCTTGAAATTTATCATCTAAAATCTAAGCGCAAATCCTAGTTTCGCACTTGTTTCATCGCGCTTGCCTACGATTTGATTTGCCTCTATATTAATTACGCTTGCTTTGCTAGGAGTAAATTTAACGCCCAAACCGGCACCGCCGCTAAATCCTTTTTGGTTAAGATTAATGCCGTTTGGTTGCTGGATGGTTTGTAGTTTTGAATCTCCGTCAAATTCATACTCAAGTTTAGCATTTATGTAAGGAGCAAATTTTTCAAATTCGTTATAGGATATAACAGTATCAAATTTTACTCTATTTGAATTTATGCTATTAAATTTAATTTTTTCTTTGTTTATTTCCACTTCATCGTCTTTTACATGCGTAAAACTATATCCTAGCTTAGAGTCAAGACCTACAGCTCCTATATTTGCAAGGTATCCTATACCCACTCCAACGCCATAATACATTGCGCTTGTTTTATAGCTAACTTCACCTAATGTTTTAAACATAGAGTTGTAATCGGTTTTATTTTTACCTACTCTTAGATGCCCGTCTATGTATATATTGTTATCTAAGTTATATTTTGCTAGCGCTCCGATACCTATAGCCTTTGTCTTACCGTCTGATTTGGCTGCGTTGATGTCGCCGTCAAATTTAGCATATCCGTATTCTAAGAACGCTCCTAAAAGAGAGTTGTCGTAACTCTTAGCAAGCCCGGCAATAGCGTTAAACCCATCGGCATCCACATTTCCATTGTCGTAGTTTGAACTAAAGCCGCTTATATTAGCAAAGCTAATTACGCCAAGATCCGCATCGTAATATGTAGGCTTTATAGCGTCGGTTTGTATATTTGCGGCATGTGCCACCAGCTTGCTATCTAGTCTTCGTTTGATGTCTATCATAGCTCCGTTTATACCGTCATTTAGTCTATTGTTTAGAGTCATAGACGCTACTGAACCGCTTAGTAAAGAGTAGGCTTGTTGATTTATCTTACCCTCAGGCTTTGGTTCTGGTTTAGGCTCAGGTTTAGGCTGTTCAGGCTTTGGTTGCGGTTGAGGTTTAGGCTCAGGAAGTGAATTTAAAGTAGCTACTAAAGTTTTATCTCCCTCTTTTTTAACGCTAAAGTCATATACTGTAGTTACACCCTTAATAGCCTCTACTTTTATCTTTTCATCGGTGATTATTTTGCCTTCACCTTCACTTTTTATCAGATTTACTTTATCGTTAGCCTTTAGCATAGGAGAGTCGCCTTCTATGGTTACTCCTATTTTTGTATCTATAAGATTAGTATCGTATTTTCCCGTTAAGGTTACTATCGTATCGCCGTTTTTCGTATCGCTTGGAAGGTAGAAATTATATTTTTCAAAGTTGCTTAAAGATCCTGTTTTTACGTTTTTAGAGTGGATATTTAAAGTATTGCCAAGTGTCGTATATTCGGCTTTAATCTTGTTGTGTTGGTCTATATGCGTAAGTCCGCCTTGTATAGAGTTAACAACCTCTATATCCCCATATAAATTTACTATGTTGTTTATATTTTTGCCACTTCCGCTTGCGCCTCCGTATATGGAATTAAATTTTGAGTCTTTTACGCTTACTACGTTTTTACTAGCCGAATTTTTATCGGAGTAGCCGCCAAATATATCGTTTCCTTTAGAATTTACTACATTTACGGTATTTTCCTCTACCAAACCGTTGTTAGATTTTCCTCCATATATGCTTTTTACGCCAGAGTCAAATACTTCCGCTTTGTTTCCTCTAGCCTCTTTACCTTTCCACGAATCCCCGCCGTCAATACTTTTGTTATAAACTTTTGACTTTCTAACGATTACGGTGTTGAAATTCGCTCTTTCATCCCCATCTCCGCCATTTACTTCGCCGTACATATTTGAGTTCTCTACTATCAAAGTATTGTGAGCAGAAAAAGCTTCAGAAGAACCCCCTGATGTATATCCCGTATCTTCGTCTTTGCCGGCAGACTCTCTTCCTACCGTAGAATTTTTGATGGTTAGTTTATTGTATTCAGATTTTCCTTTGATACTAGCTCCGCCTTCTGCGCTATCTATTACCGAGTTTTCTACCGTAACCGTATTTTTAGTAGAGTCTTTGTCGTATGATACTCCGCCTACAACGTATCCTTTAGAAATATTAGTTTTGTTTTTGATGTTTATTGTATTATTGCTTGCCAAACCGCTATTGGATCCGGAGCCTATGATGTTTATAGGGTTTGTGTTGTTATAGCCGTCCACGTCTATTTTTACACCGCCTACATCTTCGCTTTCTTTATATGCGCCGAATATGAAACCGTCTATTTTGGCGTCTGTTTTGTCATTGATAACTAGAGGATTTTTTGTTCCTATTCCATATGGATAGGACGTTCCCATATCTTCATTGAAATAGTCTGCGATTTTGTTACTTTTAAGGCTAGGGGGAGTGAGGTCGCTAGCTATTGTCGTTGTCGGAAGCCATAAGGCTACTGCCGCTGATATATATATATATATCTTTTACTTGTCTGCCTAAAAGAATTTGCTTGAATGCAATCTTTCATATATACTCCTTAGTGGTAAATTATAAATTTTAAAAATTTATTTGCGGTCTATTATAGTTTAAAATTAATTTTTTAAAAATTAAATAGATTTAAGCTTAAGTTTTTGATTAAATTGAGTTTCTTTTTGTTACATATTTAAAATTTTGTATTCAAAGCCTAGATTTAATATAATTATCAATAAAGGAGCCGATATGAAGTTTATAAACGCTTTTTTTATAGGAATTTTATTCGTTTTAGCAGTTATTTTTACTCTTTTTGTCGGGCTTAAAACAAGCTATTTTGACTATTATAAAGTATCTGAATATTTTAATATAATTTTTGTAGATAGTGTGCCTTGGCTTTGGATTTTAACGATCTCTTTTGTATTCGGATATCTTATTTTCTATACACCTTTTAGAAAATTTATACGAATTTTTTACGCCATTATTTTGCTAGTTTGTGCTCTATCATGGCAAGATCAGATAGGCAGAAAGATTGGCGAATTTATTTTTAAAGGTGAATTAACCACCATTAAGCCTTCGCCTGATTTAAATATAACAATCAAAGGAAATATTATATACACCGGGCGCAAACAAATTTACTTTCTTAGAGGCGATACCGGCAAGGTTATAGAGATAAAAAGATTTTAGGCTAAAATTTTCTTTACTGTAAGACTTGCTAAATTTAGTCCAAAAACAGCCGTCACTCCCATAAAGCTTCCAAGCTCTTTACACTGTGGTAACTCCGTAGAAAATACCACTTCAAAGTTGCCTTGAAATCCTGATCTTTTAAGCTCGCTTCTATATTTTCTGGCAAGAGGATCATTGTAGGTTTGCCATACAGAGGCTACTTTTACCTGTGAGGCGTCTATGCGTTTTGCTCCCCCCATCGAGGCTATTATTTTTTTAGGCGCAGCATTAGCAAAAGCGATTTTTGCCGCCATATCATCTATGGCATCTACTACGACATCAAATTTGCTAAAGTCAAAATTTTCTATAAATTTAGGCGTGATAAGCTCTTTTAAAGCCTTGATATTTGGATAAATTTTAGCAAATTCGTCTACTTTCACAGCTCCTACCGCTTCGCTGTAAATTTGGCGATTTTGGTTTGTAATGTCGAAAGTGTCTTTGTCTATTATTACGATTTCACCGATTCCGCTTCGAGCTAGAGCGTCTACGCATACTCCTCCGACTCCTCCAACTCCGCATACTAGCACTTTAGCCTTTTGAAGTTTTTCAAAGCCTTCATCTCCCACAAGCCATCTTATGCGAGTAAATCTATCTATTATCTCGCTCATTTTATACTCTTTTTTAAAATTTCTAGGCTTGAGTGAGCCGTCATATCAAGCATTATAGGCGTTAAGCTTGCATAACCTTCGTTTACAACGCTTATATCGCTTGGTTCGCCTTGTTCATAATCAAGCGCAGCTACTCCTAACCAATAATACTCTATCCCTCTTGGATTACGGTTAAGCGTAGCGTGAGTAGCATAGCTTCGCCTGCCTACCGGCACAACTTGATAACCTTTAAACTCTTTTGGAGTAACCGCTGGGATGTTTACGTTTAAAAATTGTCTATCAGGCAAATTTATCTGATTGTCAAGTACTTTTGGCACTATAAATTTTACTATCTCTCTTGCTAGAGAAAAGCCAAGCATCTCTATGCTATCATTTTTATAAAATTGCGAAAAGGCTATACTCTTAATCCCTTGCAATACTCCTTCCATCGCCGCTCCGCATGTTCCGGAATAGGTTATATCCTCGCCCAAATTTGCACCGTGATTTATGCCAGATATTACTAGGTCAGGCTTTTTGTGATATAAGGCATGAAGCGCTAAGTATACGCAATCGCTTGGAGTAGCGTCGTCGAGCTTGAAAAAATTATCATCTATTTTTATAAATCTAAGCGGTTTTGTAAGTGTCAAAGAGTGTGCGCAAGCTGATTTTTCAGAGCTTGGAGCCACTATAGTTACATTTGTGTTTGGTATCTCCCTTAAAGCTCTGGCTAGTTCGTGAAGCCCTTTTGCCTCAAATCCGTCGTCATTTGTGATAAGAATCTCTCTCAAAATTTTCCTTTGAAATTTTATTGAGCTAATTATATCCTTTTTTACAAATTTGGTTTTAAGGCTTGTATCTTTTAATAATCCTAACTTTCAGCCTAAATCGGCTATAATGAAGCTAAAAAATTTGGATAAAAATGAGTAAAAAACTATTAGTTTCATGCCTTGAGCCTTCTGCAAATTTGCATTTGGGTGAGGTTTTAGAATTTTTGCCTAAATATGAAATTTTAGGGATTTTTGACGAGAAATTCGGTAAGCCTTATATGAGGAGTTCTGAATTTTCCGCAATGGGATTTATAGAGGTATTGCCGCTTTATTTTAAAGCTAAGCGCGCTATAAAAGAGATGGTAAAGCTAGCAAAAGAGGCCGATCATATCTTGCTAATAGATTCTCCTGCATTTAATCTTCCTCTTGCAAAAGCGATAAAAGAGGCAGGTGTTAAGGCTCCTATTACTTATTATATATTGCCGCAGGTTTGGGCTTGGAAACCAAAAAGAGTAGCAAAAATTGAAAAGTATTGCGATAACTTGGCTTCGATTTTACCATTTGATGCAAAATTTTATAATCGCTGCATTTATGTCGGACATCCATTGCTTGATGAACTTAAAGTGCGTAAAAATACTCTTATAGATAGTAAGAAATTTGCCTTTATGCCGGGTTCCAGAAAGGCTGAGATAGCTCGTCTGATGCCTATTTTTAGAGAGGTTGCAAAAAAGATAGATGGAGTAAAGCAGCTAGTAGTTCCTCCTCATTTGATGAATGAGCTGGAAATTTACGGAGATATAGACGAATTTGAGGTTGTAAATAACGCTCCAAGAGCCCTTTTGCAAAGTGAATTTGCGTTTATCTGCTCGGGAACCGCCACTCTTCAGGCGGCACTGATTGCGACTCCGTTTGTTTTAGCCTATAAGGCTAAGGCTATTGATATGTTTATAGCCAGGATGCTTGTGAAGCTGAAATTTGTAGGGCTTGCTAATATAATGCTTGATTTTATGGGAGAAGGCAATCTTCATATTGAGCTCTTGCAAGATGAGGTAACGGCTGAAAATTTACTAAAAGCATATGAAAGTTGTGATAAAAATAAATTTATAGAAGGTTGTGTAAAGCTGCGCAACTATTTGAATCACGGCTCTGCCGAAAATGTAGCTAATATAATAAAAAAGGATTAAAATGACTGAATTGATGACGGTTTTTGGGTATGAAAAGATAACTAATGAACTTAAAAATTTAAAGAGCGTAGAGCGTCCTAAGATAGTCGAGGAGATCGATATAGCAAGGAGTCACGGCGATCTTAAAGAGAATGCCGAGTATCATGCGGCACGTGAGAAGCAGGCCTTTATCGAGAGTAGAATAGCCGAGCTTAGCGATATAGTAAGCCGTGCAAAAGTTATTGATCCGACCGAATATGAGCATGAAAAGGTTAAATTTGGCTCTACAGTTGTAATTATGGACGTTGAAACCGAGATGGAAAGAACATATACCCTAGTCGGCACTCCTGAAAGTAATTTAGAACGCGGTCTAATATCGATAAATTCGCCTCTTGCCAAGCAGCTAATAGGTAAATTCGAGGGCGATGAAGTGACTTTAAATTTACCAAACGGTAGAAGCGACGTGGAAATAGTTTCGGTAGATTATAGGCCTATTAAATTTGGAGACTAGACAATGAACGTAGGAATAATAGGGGTTAGCGGATATACCGGATTTGAGCTAATAAAACTACTTTTAAATCATCCTAAATTTAAGATTAACTACCTAGCTGCAAGTGCCGAGAGTAGAGTAGAAGAGATTTTTCCGTCTTTAAATAGTATTTTCGAGTTTGACGTAAAAGTAGCGGACGCTAAAGAAGCTGCTAAAAAGTGTGAACTTGTATTTTTGGCCCTTCCTCATCAAGAGGCGATGAAGTATGCCAAAGAGCTTTTAAGCTTAGGTGTAAAAGTTGTGGATTTTTCTGCTGATTATAGGCTAAGCCAAGCCCTTTATGAGAAAAATTACTGCGAACATCTGGATCCAAAAAATTTAGAAAATGCCGTTTATGGACTGGTAGAGCTAAATAGGGACAAGATAAGATCTGCAAATTTAATAGCAAATCCGGGTTGCTATCCTACCGCTTCTATTTTAGCTATAGCTGCGTTTTTGCCACATATCGATAGAGATTTTGGCGTTATAATCGATGCAAAAAGCGGTGTCAGCGGTGCCGGCAAAAAAGCAAGCACAACAACTCATTTTGTAAGCGTGAATGAAAACGCAAACGCTTATAATCCTATAAAACACCGCCATAGCGATGAGATAAAAGAGCAAATTTCGCTTCTTGCTAGCACTCAAATCCCAACTCTCTTTGTACCTCATTTGCTTCCTATAACCCGTGGAATGCTAGTAAGCGTCTATGCTAAGCTAAATAGTCAGATAGAGCCTTTGGAAATTTTGCGTAAATTTTATAAAAATGAGAAATTTATTCGTATCATTAATAAGCCTGTAAATATAAAAGACGTTGCGGGAACGCATTTTTGCGATATCACAGCCTATGTAAGCGAGGGTAAAATTTTTATAAATTCAGCCATTGATAATCTTTTAAGAGGAGCTAGCTCGCAAGCCTTGGCAAATGCGAATTTGATGAGCGGATTTGAAGAGAGTTTGGCTTTACCAACTTTAACCGTAATGCCTTAAAATGAGTCAAACTATCATAAAAAACGGATCGATTTTTATTGCCGATGCTCACGAAAATGAAAATCGCCGCCATTTTTTAAAATTTTTACAATCTCTAAAAGAGGGCAAGATAAAGACCTCTCAACTTTTTATAATGGGCGATATGTTTGATTTTCTTTCTGATTTTTGTGACTATTCGCTTGAATTTGCAAGTGAATATATAAGGCTTCTTAATGAGCTTGGAGAGGAGATAGAGATTCATTATTTTGAAGGAAATCACGACTTTAATCTTGGTAAAATTTTAAAAAATATCAAGGTCTATCCTATTGAAAATCAGCCTGCAAATTTCTTAACTCAAAATCAAGAGAGCGTTCAGATAGCGCACGGAGATATATTTTTGCCATTTATTGACAAATACGCTTTAAGGTTTTTAAGATTAAAGCCTTTTTTAAAATCTATTAACTTCATTGATAAAATTTTAAATTTTAGAATTTCAAAAGCGATTTTTGCAAAACTTAGAGATAAAAATTTAAGTTATAAAATTTTAAATTTTAGAGAGATTATAGCTAGACACTTAGTAAATTTTGACGCCAAATTCGTCATTGAAGGACACTTTCATCAAGGAGAGATTATAAAATTTGAAAATAGGGAGTATATAAATATTCCTTGTTTTGCATACGATCAAAGTTATTTTGTAGTAGAATATGACAAAAATATTAAGTTTGCCAATACAAGGGGCCAAAATGTTTGATGATAAAGTTTTAAAAACCGGTTCAAACGAAATGGAGCTTGTTGATTTTCGTATCTTTAAGCAGACGGGAGACAAAGTATATGAGGGCATATACGGAGTAAATGTCGCTAAAGTGCGTGAAATCATTAAGATGCCTAATTTGACCGAATTACCTGGTGTTCCTGAATATATAGAGGGAATTTTTGATCTGCGCGGAGTTGTTATACCTGTTATAAATTTGGCCAAATGGATGCAGATAAAAGAGCCTACCGGAGTAGCTATAAAGCCTCGAGTGATAATATCAGAATTTAGTGAAATTTTAATAGGTTTTATAGTTCATGAGGCTAAAAGAATCAGACGTATAAGCTGGTCTGATATAGAGGCTACGAGTTTTTCCGCAAATTCAGGTGCTCTGGATAAAGGTAAAATCACAGGCGTTACTCGTATAGAAAACGATGAAGTATTACTGATACTTGATCTTGAAAGCATAGTTGAAGAGCTTGGAATTTATAGCCCTAAGATAGAGGTTGAGATAGATAAGACCAAAGCTTTAACCGGACTGGCTTTAGTGCTTGACGATAGCTCTACCGCAAGAAAACTTGTAAAAGATACTCTTGAAAAGATGGGTTTAAAGGTGGTTGAGGCAAAAGACGGAGTGGAAGGACTTGCTAAGATGCAAGATCTATACGATATGTATGGGGATAAGTTGCATGATTATTTAAGAGTAATTTTAAGCGATATTGAGATGCCTCAGATGGATGGATACCGCTTTGCAGCTACTTTAAAAGATGATAGTAGATACTCTAGTATTCCGATAATATTCAACTCTTCATTAAATAATATGTATAGTGAGGCTCAAAGTAAAGAGGCCGGCGGTGCAGCATACCTAACTAAATTTGATGCCACTTTGCTTTATAATGAGGTGCTTCGTGTCATCGAAGTACATAAATCTGCTAAATAGGGGTATAAGATGGATGATATGAAAGAGATACTTGAAGACTTTTTAGTAGAGGCTTTCGAACTTGTTGAGCAGATTGACCATGACCTTATCGAGCTTGAGTCAAATCCTGAGGATTTAGAGCTTTTGAATAGAATTTTCCGTGTAGCACATACTGTTAAGGGTTCATCATCGTTTTTGAATTTTGATATCTTGACTAAGCTTACTCATCATATGGAAGACGTTTTAAATAAAGCTAGAAAAGATGAGTTAAAAATAACTCCAGATATCATGGACGTAGTTTTAGAGTCTATAGATATGATGAAGGGGCTTTTGCACGGCATAAGGGACAATGGTAACGATACTGATGTGGGCATAGAAATTTCTGATATTTGTGCCAGACTTACAGCTATTTCAGAAGGAGAAGCGGCTCCTGCGGCTGAGCAAAAGCCTGCACAAAAGGCTCCTGAGACAAAACCAGAGCCAGAGCCAGAGGTTGAACCTGAACCTGAAATAAGCGATGAAAATTTATCAAATTTAACAGATGATGAGGTTGAGGCCGAAATAGAGAGATTGTTAAAGGTAAGAAAGGCCGAGGATCAGGCTAGACGTAGTCAAAAGGCAGCATCAGCAGCATCTGCTCCTGCCAATAAGCCAGCTCCTGAGCCAGCAGCGCCTAAACCAGCACCCGCCCCTAAGGCAAATGAAGCCGACAAGGATAAGAAGGTTCCGGCAGCATCTAGCGGATCTGATGCCGAGCAGACAATCCGCGTAGAGGTAAAAAGACTTGATCATCTTATGAATCTTATAGGCGAGCTAGTCCTTGGTAAGAATAGGCTTATAAAAATTTATGACGATGTCGAAGAGAGATACGAGGGTGAAAAATTCCTTGAAGAGCTAAATCAAGTAGTATCCGGTTTAAGCTTGGTTACTACAGATATCCAGCTTGCAGTTATGAAAACCAGAATGCTTCCAGTAGCTAAGGTATTTAATAAATTTCCTAGAATGATTAGAGATTTAAGTAGAGAGCTTAATAAGCAGATAGATCTTGAAATAACAGGAGAAGAAACAGAGCTTGATAAATCTATAGTAGAACAGATCGGCGATCCTCTTGTGCATATGATTAGAAATTCTTGCGATCACGGCATAGAAAATGCGGCAACTAGAATTGCTGCAGGCAAAAGTGAAAAAGGAACCATCGAGCTAAAAGCCTATAATGAAGGAAATCATATCGTAATAGAAATAGCTGATGATGGTAAAGGTCTTGACGCTGATATGCTAAAAGCTCGCTCTGTAGAAAAAGGAATCATCACCGAGCGTGAAGCTGATGCAATGAGTAATAAAGAGGCGTTTGGACTTATATTTAAGCCTGGATTTTCAACTGCAGCCAAGGTCACTAACGTAAGCGGACGTGGCGTGGGAATGGATGTCGTTAAGACAAATATAGAAAAATTAAACGGAATTATAGATATAGAGAGTGAGCTTGGAAAAGGCACAGTAATGAAGCTTAAAATCCCTCTTACTCTAGCTATTATGCAATCTCTTTTAGTAGGAGTTCAGGAAGAATTTTACGCTATTCCGCTTGCAAGTGTTCTTGAGACTGTGCGAGTGCCTGTAGATGATATATATACAATAGATGGAAAAAATGTGCTTAGACTTAGAGACGAGGTTTTGTCTCTTGTAAAACTTTCAGATATTTTCGGTGTCAAGCAGGTATTTGACAACGGAGATCAGACTTATGTTGTCATAATAGGCGTAGCCGAAACAAAACTTGGAATTATAGTAGATAGTCTTGTAGGACAAGAAGAGGTTGTTATAAAATCCATGGGAGAATATTTACAAAATATCCCTGGAATAGCAGGTGCCACGATAAGAGGCGACGGAAGAGTAACTCTAATAGTAGATGTGGGAACTATGATGGAGATGGCAAAAGATATCAAAGTGGATATAAAAGCCAGTATGGAATCATCAAAGGCGGTTAAAGAAAAGCCGAGCGATTATAAGGTCTTGATTGTAGATGACTCTAAAATGGATAGAACTATCATGCAAAAATCCCTTGAACCGCTTGGAGTAACTGTTCTGGAAGCTACTAATGGAGTAGAGGCTCTTACTATCGTGAAATCAGGCGAGCATGCACTTGATGCAATTTTAATAGATATTGAGATGCCTAGAATGGATGGATATACATTGGCAGCAGAAATTCGTAAGTATTCAAAATATAGAAATTTACCTCTAATTGCTGTTACTTCCAGGACTTCAAAGACTGATAGACTAAGAGGTGTTGAGGTGGGAATGACTGAATACATAACCAAGCCGTATTCGTCAGAATACCTTGAAAACGTAGTTAGAAAAAATATTAAATTGATAGGATAGAACATGAATGACAAATTAAATCAGGTTCTAAAAAGACAAAAAAAACAGATGGCTGATCCAAGCGAGAAGGATAGAGACGAAGTAATCCAGCTTGTCGGGTTTATTGTAGGCGAAGAGGAGTATGCTATACCTATTTTAAATATAAAAGAGATTATTAAGCCTATTGAGTATACTCGCGTGCCAAGCGTTCCAGATTATGTCCTAGGCGTATTTAATCTAAGAGGAAGCGTTATCCCTCTTATAGATTTAAGAAAGAAATTCGCTCTTGGCTCGGTTAAGCCTGGCCCAAGCACTAGGTACATAGTAATGAAAGATGAGGAAAATGTGGCAGGCTTTGTCATAGACAGGCTAACGGAAGCCATTAGGATAAAAAGAAATAGGATAGATCCGCCGCCTGAGACTTTGATTAAAGACAAGGGTATGATATACGGCATAGGCAAAAGAGATCAAAATATACTTACGATTTTAAAAGTCGAAGCTCTTTTAAAGCGTGATTTTTAAAAGGTTATAAATTGATAAAGCTTTGTGTATTTGATTTTGACTCCACGCTTATGGATGGAGAGACTATAGATTTTTTGGCCCAGGCTTGTAAAGTAGGAGATGAGGTAAGCAGGATAACTAGGATGGCAATGGCTGGAGAGCTTGATTTTTTCGAGAGTCTTACTAAAAGAGTTGCTTATTTAAAGGGTCTTGAGCTTTCTATTGTTGATGAAATTTGTGAAAATTTACCGCTTATGAACGGTGCTTTTGATCTTATAAATCATTTAAAAAGTAAAGGTATAAAGGTTGTAGTTTTTAGTGGCGGATTTCATTCTGGTACCGATAGAGCACAAAAGAAGCTTAAATTTGACGCATCTTTTGCCAATATTTTACACCATAAAGACGGTAGGCTTACCGGGCTTGTTGGTGGCGAGATGATGTTTGGCTTTTCCAAAGGAATTATGATGCAAAGCCTGCAAAGCCTGCTTGGTATTAGCAAGGAAGAAACTATGAGCGTGGGAGATGGAGCTAACGATCTATCGATGTTTGAGCACTCGAATATAAAAATAGCCTTTTGCGCAAAAGAGATTTTAAGAGCCAAAGCCACTCATTGCGTGGATACAAAAGATCTAAGAGAGATTATAAAACTAGTATAGGGAGAGAATATGTTTAATAATGATGTTAAATTTTCACTTTGGTGTGATTTTATAGAGCGAGATTTTTTAGATAATGAATTTGTAAAACTTATAAATTCCAATACTATAAATGGAGCAACTTCAAATCCCGCTATATTTAAATCAGCCTTTTTGACCTCTCCTGCTTACAAGATTACGATTAAAGAGAACGAAAGAAGACATGAGAAGCAAATTTATGAAATTTTAGCCGTGCAGGATATTAAAATTGCTGCAGATAGGCTTATTCAAAACTATGCCAATGACGATGATGGATTCGTTAGTATCGAAGTAGATCCAAACTTATGCAACGATACGCAAGGCACTATAGAAGAGGGTGTTAGACTGTTTAATACAGTGATGATGCCAAATGTTATGATTAAAATTCCTGCTACCAATGCGGGATTTGATGCTATGAGCGCTTTGATGTCTAGAGGAATTCCAGTAAATGCCACTCTTATATTTTCTCCAGATCAGGCTATTAAGTGCCTTGATGCTTTTGAAATAGGCACCAAAGAGTATCAAAAAAAATTCCCAAATACAAAAAATCCAAAGGGTGTAATAAGTATATTTGTAAGCAGATTTGATAGGCTTCTTGATGAAGTGATGCGAGAAAAATGTCTTCCTGCCGGACAAATAGGTATAATGAATGCTACTAAAATTTACACAATCATACAAAATAGAAATTTAGAAAATGTTAGAGCACTTTTTGCAAGCACAGGAGTAAAAGGGGATGATTTAAGAAAAGATTATTATATAAGAGAGCTGATGTATGAAAACTCTATAAATACAGCTCCGCTTGATACCATTAAGGCTTTTACAGAGCAAAAGAGCGAGCCTAAAGAGGCGGTTAGCGAGGATAGTATAGAGAAGTTTTTTGAGGTTGTCTCTAGAGCCGGCATAGATATGAATAGGGTATATAAAGAGCTTTTAAGCGATGGTCTTAAACAGTTTTTGCAGGCTTATGACGATATAATGAAGGCGTTAAAGCAAGAATAAAATTTGGAACTTAATATGGAAAGTTTACAAAATGAAGAAATTTTAGATCCTGGGCGCTTGCAAAGAGATAAGCTTGATGCCTATCTTATAGAGCTTGTTTCAAAAGGTGGAAGCGACCTACATATTAAAGCAAATGGAGCCGTGAGAGCTAGATATAACGGTGAAATTTACAAGATGAGCGATGAAGTGTTGAGCTATGATGACACGCTAGCTCTTACTAAAGAGATTCTAAGAACAAATTTTGATAATCTAGTTGCTAAAAAAAGTGTAGATTTTACGTATAAATTAAATGAAGATTATCGTTTTCGTGCTAATGCCTTTTTTCAAATAGATGGTGTTTCTATGGTGTTTAGAACAATACCAACCAAAATCCCAAATATGCAAGATCTATTTTTGCCACCTGTTCTTGAAAAGCTTTGTAATACTGTAAACCGCGGATTTATACTTGTGACAGGTCCTACGGGAAGCGGCAAGACAACTACTCTAGCTAGCATGATTAACTATATTAATAAAAATAAAAATAGACATATTGTTACCATTGAAGATCCTATCGAATTTATCTTTTCGGAAGAAAAGAGTATTATAAATCAAAGAGGTATAGGTCAAGATGTACATAACTTTTCAGATGCCTTGCGTGCAGCTCTTCGTGAAGACCCCGATGTAATACTTGTTGGAGAGATGAGGGATTTAGAGACCATTAGAACAGCTATGGCTGCTGCTGAAACAGGACACCTTGTTTTGGCTACCTTGCATACTCTTGATGCGAAAGAGACTGTTGGTCGTGTTATAAATATGTTTCCAAAAGAGGAACAAAATCGTATCAAGATGACATTTTCTTCGGTTGTAGAAGCCATTATATGTCAAAGATTTGTTAGGACGATGGATGACAAAAGGCGTGTAGCAGTTGAAGTGCTTGTAAAAAACACCAGAATTAAAGATATGATATTAGATGGCAGAGAGGATGAAATTTACGATGCTATAGAGCAGAGTAAGAATACTTATGGTATGCAGACTTTCGAGCAACATCTTCTTGAGCTTTATAAAGAAGGCATAATAGATAAGCAGGAGGCTTTAGAGAAATCAAGTAGAAGAAATGATCTTGAGCTAAGAATTAAAAACGCAGATCTTGCTAAAGAGAAGGCGAGATTGGCGGAAAATAGAGATAATGATAGCAAAGAAGAGGGCATAATAGCTCTTAAAGAGATATAAACTATATACTTTTACTATTAGCAACTATTTAAAGTATAAATTTATAAATATTTTGGTATTATCAGCACTTATTTTTCATGAAAGGAATACGATGTTAGAAGGTATCGTTAGAGAGAGTATCGGTAAAAAAGCTGCTAAAGCTTTGAGAAGAGATGGTTATCTAATCGCGAACATTTACGGCAAGGGATTAGAGAATATCGAAGCGGCATTTAAGGTAAATGAATTTATCAAAGAGGCTCGCAAAAAAGAGAACCTTGCGTTTGATGTAAAAGTTGGCGACAAGACCTTAAAAGTCGTTATAGTTGAGTATCAAAAAGATCCTATTACAAATGCGCTTAAGCATGTTGATCTAAAAGTGGCTCTTCCTGGAGTTATCTCAAGATATATGATCCCCGTTAAGCCTTTTGGAACTCCAATCGGTCTTAAAAATAAAGGTGTTTTGGTTCAATCTAAAAAGAGACTTGCAGTAAAATGCACAGCTGAGAATTTACCAAACGCATTTAATATTGACGTAAGCAAACTTGATGTCGAAGATACTATCTTGGTAAGAGATATTTCAGTTCCAGCAGGTGTTACAATGGTTGATGCAGGCCATGTTGCCGTAGTTGGAGTTGTCAAAGCCAAATAATTAAGGCAAGGCTTTGATCCTTATAGTTGGGCTGGGAAATCCCGGCTCACAATATGAAAAAACAAGACACAATATCGGGTTTATGCTTATAGACCTACTTAAAAATGAAAAATTTACAGATGTAACTTCTTTAAAATTTCAAGGTGAACTTTTTAAATTTTCAAATTTGCTTCTCTTAAAACCTCAAACTTTTATGAACTTATCCGGAAATAGCGTAAAAGCGGTAAATGACTTTTACAAGCCTGAACGCATAATTGTAATTCATGATGATTTAGATCTAAAACTTGGAGTCGTTAAGTTTAAGATAGGTGGCAGCAGTGGCGGCCATAACGGTATAAAATCCATCGATTCCTTAATAGGAAGCGATTATGAACGAGTTAGAGTGGGTATAGGAAGAGCTCAAAATTCAAGTGTGACCGGGCATGTTTTGGGTAATTTTAGCCAAGATGAGAGTGAGTGTCTTAAAAAAGTTCTAAATTATACAAAAGAGGCTGTAGTAGAGCTTATTAAAAGCGATATTAATACTATTTCGCAAAAATATTCTAGCAAAAAAGGCATATGCGCGTGAATTTATATGCAAAATATGTTGGCTGGAACTATTTTAAATCATTTCTGATTATATTTTTTTCATTAGTTTTGTTTTATACTGGCATTGATATTTTGACAAATTTAAAAGATATGCCTTCAAGTGCGAATCTAAAATTACTATATTTTACGCTTACTTCAATGGCTGCGATCGGCTATGTTTTACCACTTTCTTTGATTTTTGCTTTGATTGTTACTAAATTTAACATGATTAGGAGCAATGAGCTTGTTAGCTTTTACGCCCTTGGAGTAAGTAAAAACGCTCTTATCAAACCACCTTTTTTTATCTCTATTTTTATAACTTTAATTTATATAGGGCTTAATTTTACACCATTTGCATACTCTTATGAATTTCAAAGAAATTTGATGAAAACAACGCAAATTTCGCGAATAAGCTCCGATATTTTTTTAAAATTTGGAGGCAAATTTGTATATATAGACGAGCTAAATCCTGTGAGTGCAAACATGCGCGATGTGAGAATTTTTGATGTAGCGGATGGCAAGTTGTTAAGTGCTACTTTTGGTAGCGAGGCAAAATTTAATGAGAATAAATGGACTTTAAAAGATGCGAATGTCACAACCATGCCTAAGGTTATAGAATTTGGTAAAGACGGCCTTGATATCAAACACTATGAAAATCTTATTGCGCTTGAGGGTTTTAAGCCAAAGACGATAGAGAGTGCATATCAGTCAAATTCATCGCTATCGATTCCGGACGCATTTGATTTTATTACTGCTTTTGAAAAAGAGGGGGTTGGGCTAAATTCTGCTAAAACAACCCTTTATAGCCTCTTATTTTCGCCGTTTTTTGCTCCCGTTATGGTGCTTATTATATATTATTTTTTGCCCATTACAGGACGTTTTTTTAATTTAGCACTTACAAGTTTTATATTTATTATAATTACGCTTTGTAGCTGGGGAACTCTTTTTGTGCTGATGAAATTTGCCCATAACTCTGTAGTTTTGCCAGAAATTGGAGTTATCTTGCCGCTATTTTGTCTATCAGGCTTTGCCTTATATCTTTACTTTCGTAACCGTTAAGAGAGTTTTAGGCAAAATTCAAGTAAAATCTACCTATTTTTATTAAGGTTAGATCGATGAATTTTGAAAATTTGGCTCAAGTTTATGGGACTCCTCTTTATGTATATGACTTTAATCATATAGCTTCACGCTATGAAACTCTAAAAAAAGCATTTCATGCACGAAAATCTTTGGTTTGTTATGCTGTAAAAGCAAATTCAAATTTAAGCATTTTGAAACTTTTAGCCTCACTTGGAGCGGGGTTTGACTGTGTAAGCATAGGAGAAGTAAGACGTGCCCTAACTGCCGGAGCAAAAAGATATCAAATTATCTTAAGCGGAGTTGGCAAAAGAGATGACGAGCTAAAATTTGCACTCGAGAATGAAATTTTGATGATAAATTTAGAGAGTGAAGCCGAGATGTATAGGCTAGAAAAAATTGCTCAAGATCTTGGCAAAATCGCTCGTATAAGCATTAGAGTAAATCCTGATATAGATGCCAAAACTCATCCTTATATCTCAACCGGACTAAATGAGAATAAATTCGGCGTAGATATAACAACTGCAAAAAAAATGTATCTGCATGCTAAAAATTCGCCTTTTCTCGATCCTGTTGGCATACACTTTCATATAGGCTCTCAGCTTACTGATATAACTCCGATAATAGAGGCTTCAAGAGTGGTGTCAAACTTGCTTAGAGAGCTAAAGGCTATAGAGATAGATATTAAATTTTTTGATGTCGGAGGCGGAGTTGGCATAGTATATGATGGCGAGGAAGAGCCAAATTTATACGATTACGCTCAAGGGATTTTAAGCACTCTTGGCGGACTTGATGTCACTATAGTCTGCGAGCCGGGACGATTTATAGTAGGCAACTGCGGATATTTTTTAACCAGAGTTTTATATGAGAAATTTAATAAACAAAAGCGTTTTGTGGTTGTTGACGGGGCTATGAACGATCTAATTCGCCCAAGTCTTTATGGGGCATATCATAAAATCTCAATAGTAGGCAAAGAGGGTAGTGAGAGTGAGTGTGATGTGGTGGGACCAATATGTGAAAGCGGTGATTTTTTGGCTAAGAATATAAATTTACCACCTTGCGATAGTGATGATTTGATTGTTATAAGATCTGCCGGTGCATACGGTTTTACGATGAGTAGCAATTATAACTCTCGTCCAAGAGCCGCTGAAATCGGTATAAAAGATGGAAAAGATTTTTTAATTAGAAAGCGTGAGAGTTTTGAAGATCTGATAGCACTTGAAAAGGATATGATTTGATCTTTATCGATGTTCAAGGAACCTTGATAAGCGATAGCGATAAAAGCCTTATAAATGGGGCAAAAGAGCTTATAGAGTTTTTAAATTTTAAAAAAATTCCATATGTAGTGATTACGAATAATACAAAATTTAGTAGTTTGGATTTTTTAAAAGAGTTGCGAGACAAGGGGCTTGATATCAAAGATAAGGCGTACATAGATCCTTTTTATGTTTTAAAAGATATTTTGCCCACTTGCCAGGTAGCCGCCCTTGGTTCTGATAAATTCAAAAAAGTATTGCAAAATTTAGGATATGAGCTGGAGTTTTCAAATTTAGCCAAAGCTGTTTTGATAGCAAGCGGAGATGATTTTAAATTTGATGAATTTAGTACTATGATAGAGATTTTGCAAAATGGCGCAGAGCTAATTGCTATGAGCGAAACCAGTATATATAAAAAAAATGCTAAAAGCTATCCTGGCGTGGGAGCTATAGCTAAGATGCTAAACTATGCCACAGGATGCGAATATAAGGTGGTTGGCAAGCCAAGCGAGGAGTTTTATAAGGCTGCTTTAAGGCTATTAAATTCGCAAGGCTTTAACGCAAATTTTAAAGATGTGTTGATAATAAGCGACGATGCAAAGGGTGATTTAGTAGGAGCTAAAGAGCTTGGAATGAGGACGGCTCTAGTTTTAAGCGGCAAGGTTAATAGCGCCTTAAAGACAGGGGTAGAGCTAAAATTTATAGATAAAATTTACAAAGACGTAAGCCTATTTTTAAAGGAATTGGATGCAGAATATAAATGATTTGCGAGACGAGATCGACAAGATAGATGACGAGATCTTAAAAAAACTAAATGAGAGAATGCGCTTTGTCAAAAAAATAGGTGAGTTAAAGCAAACCAGCGGTACCTCTATATATCGTCCAGAGCGTGAGAGAGCGATATTAAACCGTCTTGAGAGCTTAAGCTCAAATATTTTAAATAAATCGGCGATAGAGGCTATTTATCTTGAAATTTTTGCTGTAAGTAGAAACCTTGAAATGCCAGAAAAAGTCGCGTATCTAGGACCTGAGGGCACATATACTCATCAAGCCGCCGAGAGTAGATTTGGCGCGATGAGTGCGTATTTGCCGCTTGCAAGTATTGAGGCTGTTTTTACGAAGCTAAAACACAAAGAGGCCAAATACGGAGTAGTGCCTATAGAAAACAATACCGAAGGTGCCGTAGGGGCGACGCTAGATTGTCTTGGAAGATTTGAAAATATCAAGGTTGTGGCTGAGCTTTATATGGATATTCACCACTCTTTTGCAAGTGTTTGTGAGAATTTAAAAGACATAAAAAAGATATATTCGCATCCTCAAGGATACAATCAGTGCCGTAAATTTTTAGACGATCACCTGCTTTTAAATGCTGAATTTATACCTACGAAATCCACTGCAGAGGCGGCTAAATTTGCAAGCGAGGATCCAAACTCTGCGGCAATTTGTTCTAAGATAGCCGCCAAGCTTTATAATGTGCCTATCTTGTTTGAGACTATTGAGGATAATATGGCAAATCGAACGAGATTTTTTATACTAAGCGATTTTAAAAACGAGCGTTCGACAAAGAACAAAACCTCTATTTTGGCAAAGACTGACCACAGGCCAGGAGGACTTGCAGATCTACTTACCGCTTTTAGAGACGAGGGTATAAATTTAACTAGGCTTGAGAGCCGTCCTATAAAGGAGCGTGAGTTTAAGACAGTATTTTATATCGACTTTGAAGGTCATATCGATGATGAAAATGTCCAAAGAGCTATAGATAAAGCCAATAGTTTTGGAGACGAGATAGTTTGGTTGGGAAGCTACATACCAGGAGATCAAAGATGAAATTTAACGATAAATTAGCAAATTTAATAAATTATGAGGCTGGCAAGCCAATAGAGCTTGTGGTGCGTGAATTTGGTATAGCGCCAAAGGATGTAATTAAGCTAGCGAGTAACGAAAATCCTTTCGGAACAAGTCCAAGAGTTATTGAGGCGATAAAAAATTGTGCGCAAAATATGTATCTTTATCCTGATGATAGCTATTATGAGCTAAAAGAAGCCTTGTCGGCTAAATTTAACGTGAATACGAAAAATATAATAATAGGCTCCGGAAGCGATCAGGTGATAGAATTTGCGGTTCATGCCAAAGCAAATTCGAAAAATGCCGTATTGATGGCAGGAGTAACCTTTGCTATGTATGAAATTTACGCCAAGCATACCGGAGCAAAAATTTATAGAACTCAGGCTAAAGGGCATAATCTGGAGGATTTTTTAAAAGTTTATAATGATAAAAAAGATGAAATTTCTATGATCTTTTTATGCTTGCCAAATAATCCTTTAGGAGAGTGTCTAAATAGAGATGATGTGTATGAATTTTTAGAGCAGATTGATAAAGATGTGATGATTGTAATAGATGGCGCTTATAATGAATTTGCGAGATTTAAAGACAAAAATAAAGAAATTTGTCCTAAAGATTTGATAACTAAATTTAAAAATACTATTTTTCTTGGCACCTTTTCTAAAGCTTACGGACTTGGAGGAATGCGTGTAGGATACGGAATAGCTGATGAATCTATAATAAATGAACTTGGCAAACTAAGAGCGCCTTTTAATATCACCACTCTTAGTCTAAAAGCAGCCATAGAAGCTCTTAAGGATCAGGAATTTGTAGATAAGACCGTAGAGGCTAATTTTCAAGAGATGAAAAAATATGAAAAATTTGCAAAAGAGCATAATATAGAGTTTATTGATAGTTATACTAACTTTATAACTTATAACTTTGAGCGTGAAAATGCAAGCGAGATTGCCAAAAATCTGCTAAAAAAAGGTATAATTTTACGTGATTTGAAAAGTTACGGTATGAATTCAATTAGAATTACCATAGGTTTGCCAGAGCAAAACGATAGAGTTTTAGATGAATTAAGGAAAGCTATAAAATAAAATATGGATTTTAAAACCGCATTTCAACAAATCGGACACATTTATCAGAGCCTCTCTATAAGACAGCGCATAGTTGCGGCAAGTTCTGTCGTGCTTGTGGTTGGATTTTTAGTCTTTTTAAGCATTTATAAAAGCTCTCAGACAAACTATGACGGATATAGCGTTCTTTTTGAGAGTGTTAATCCTAGCGACTCGGCACTTATTATTCAGCAGCTTGAAAAAGACGGGGTTAAATATAAAATTTACAATGAAGGCACTATTTTAGTCCCAAATCAAGATGTTTACAAAGAGAGAATTTCGATAGCATCCTTGGGTATTTTAAAGGATAATAAAGTAGGCTTTGAAATCTTTGACAAACAAGAATTCGGAGCTACCGACTCTGAACAAAAGGTAAAATTTCAAAGAGCTTTAGAGGGTGAGCTTGCTAGGACAATAGAGAGCCTAGCACCTATAGAAAAGGCTATGGTGCGCATAGCCATACCAAAAGAGACTCTATTTACAGAAAGAACTACTCCGCCTTCGGCTTCAATAGTATTAAATTTAAAAACCGGAAATAGCTTAAATTTAAAGCAGATTTCAGGTATTAAAAATTTAGTTTCGGCTGCGGTTGCAAATTTAAGCACTCAAAATGTAAAGATAGTAAATCAAGATGGAATTCCTCTTGGCGAAGAGGATGGCGAATACGATAGCGATCAGATAAATCAGCAGATAAAATATAAAAGAGAGTCGGAAAACGCACTTGAGCAAAAGATTATAAACGTTCTTTCCCCTATAGTTGGAGGCACTCATAAAGTAGTAGCCAAGGTAACTATAGACTTTGATTTTGCCAGAAAAGATAGTGAGAGCGAGACCTTTGATCCAAATTCTGTAGCAAGAAGCGAACAGAGCGTAGAAGAGAAGCGACAAGGCTCTAAAGAACGCGAAGTTCAAGGGGTTCCCGGAGCTGTTAGCAATATAGGTCCGGTTGAAGGGATAGATGATAAAAAGCTTGAGGAGCAGTATTCTAAGAGCTCATCTACTACAAACTATGAAATTTCAAAAAAAGTTATGCGTATCAAAGATCAATTCGCTACTATCAAGCGCTTAAGTGCTGCTGTAGTAGTGGATGGTAGATATGAGAATAAAAGAGATGAAAACGGAAATTTAACTAAAGAGATCGTATATACTCCTCTTACAAATGAGCAGTTAGATAAGATTAGTGCGCTTATAAAGCAATCGGTGGGATTTGATACAAATAGGGGTGATGAAGTAACTGTAAGTAACTTTGAATTCCAAAGACCTGGCACAGATACTCCTGCAAATAAAGTAAATTCGTTTTTTGATACCTATGTAAATCCTTTTATGCCTATATTTAAATATATATTTGTCGGAATTTTATTATTTATATTTTACAAAAAAGTCATCGTTCCGTTTATGGAAAAGATGCTTCAAAATATCAAAGAAGAAGAGCCTGATATGCAAGATGATATAGTAGATCTTGAGGATAGCGAGGATGCCTTAGAGAAATTTAAAGCAGCTAAGAAAAAGGTTGAAGAGCAGCTTGGAATCGGAAGTGATTTTAATGAAGATGAGCTTAGGTATGATGTGCTACTTGAGAAGATGAAGCTGATTATACAGGAGCGAAGTGAAGAGGTTTCTGTATTGCTTCAGGATATGGTTAAAAACGACTCTGACTTTAGTAACCGCAAGGACTTTTAATGGCGACTAGCTTAACCGAACAACAAAAGATGACTTATGATGATCTCTCGATGCCTGAAAAAGTTGCGATACTGCTTATACAGCTTGGAGAAGATGCTACCACTCTTTTATTTTCGCATATGGAAGTTGATGTTATCACAGAAATTTCAAGATATATAGCGACTGCAAAAAGTGTTGATAAACAAGTAGCCGCAGCTGTTTTGGAGGAATTTTACGCTCTAATGCAGTCAAATCAATATATGAGAAGCGGTGGCTTAGAATATGCCAAAGAGATTCTTTATCGCACCTTTGGTCCTGAGACCGCACAAAAAATTCTTGACAAGCTTGCAAAAAGCATGGAGAGTTCAAAGAGTTTTGGGTATCTAACTAAAATTAAACCTCAACAGCTTGCCGATTTTATTATGAAAGAGCACCCTCAAACTATCGCCTTGATTTTAGCTCATATGGATCCGACTAGTGCCGCCGAGACACTTTCATTTTTGTCGGACGAACTTAGAAGCGAGGTTGTGATTAGAATGGCGAATTTGGGCGATATTAGCCCATCTGTGATCAAGCGTGTATCAACAGTGCTTGAAGGCAAGCTCGAAAGCCTTACTTCGTATAAGGTTGAAGTTGGTGGTCCAAGAGCTGTTGCGGAGGTGCTTAACCGTCTTGGTCAAAAGGCCTCAAAATCCACTATCGAATATATCGAGGATGTCGATGATAAGCTTGCCACTACTATTAAAGAGCTTATGTTTACGTTTGAAGATATTAATACACTTAATCAAACAGCAATTAGAGAAATTCTTAAAAATGTCGACAAAAAGGATCTTATGATAGCCCTTAAGGGCTCTGGAGATGCACTTAAAGAGAAATTTATGGGTAGTATGTCTCAGCGCGCAAGCGAAGCGTTTAAAGAAGAGATGCAATACCTCGGAGCCGTTCGCGTAAAAGACGTAGAAGAGGCTCAGCGCCGCATAGTAGAGCAGGTGCAAGCCTTGGCTGATCAGGGAGTATTCCAAGTCGGTGAAGCAGAAGAGATGATAGAATGAGAAGCAGCGTAATAACCAACGAAGAGACTAAAAGCCATTTCGTAGAGAGCTATAGATTTAAGGTTTTAGGTCAAGAAAAAAAGGCGAATGATAGCCACGAAAATGAGCATGCAGACAAAAATAATATCAATAGCGAAAATTCAAATATGGCTGATTTTGCTACAAATTTTGATCACTCTATAAAAAATAATCCGCAAATACCAATATCTCAAGATCCAAAAATAGAGTCAAATTTCGTAGAAGAGCTTTTAAAGCGCACGGATGAGCTTTCGGGAAATATCATAAAGCTTCAAATGCAGATAGAAAACCAAGAGAGCGAATTTGCAAAGCGTCTAGAAAATGAGACTATAAGAGCTAAAGAGGAGGGTCTTAGGCAGGGTTTTGAAGATGCTAGAGCTAAATTTGAGAGTGAATTAAAATCTCTTGAGTCAAGATATCTAAATTCGGTAGCGAAGCTAGATGGCGAAGTTGCTAAATTTGAGAATTTTCTAAGCTCAAGTGAAAACGAGCTCTCAAACACGGCAATCGATATTGCAAAAGAGATTGTAAAAAAAGAGATTTCATCAAATTCTTCAAGTGTTGCTTATGCGCTTACAAAATCTTTAATAAAAGAGCTTAATGAGGCTAAAAGGCTGCAAATTAGAGTTAATATTAAAGATTTTGAGTTTTTAAAAGAGCATTTTGGCACCAGCGAAAATATAGAAATTTTAGCCGATGAGGCTATAAATGTCGGCGGTGTTATAGTTATGAGCGATGCCGGGAATCTTGATGGAACCATTGAGGCTAGGTTTGAAAAGATAAAAAGGATAGTTGGCGAATAGTATATGAATGATATAAATTTAAAATCTATGAATATAGAAGAGCTTGAGGAGCTTTGTAATAAGATAAGAGGCAAAATTTTAGAGACAGTTAGTAAAAATGGAGGGCATCTTAGCTCAAATATTGGTGCGGTTGAGCTTATAGTAGCTATGCACTATGTATTTGACAAAGAAAAAGACCCGTTTATCTTTGATGTTAGTCATCAAAGCTATGCTCATAAGCTTCTAACAAATCGCTGGGATAACTTTGATAGTTTGCGTAAATTTGGCGGTATAAGTGGATATACTAAACCAAATGAGAGTAAATATGACTATTTTATAGCAGGTCATAGCTCCACTTCAATATCTTTGGCCGTAGGTGCCGCAAAGGCTATAAGGCTTAAAAACGAAGATCGTTTGCCAGTAGTTCTAATAGGCGATGGCTCTATGAGTGCCGGAATGGCTTATGAGGCTTTAAATGAGCTTGGCGATAGAAAATATCCCTGTGTGATAATCCTAAACGATAACGAGATGAGCATAAGTAAGCCTATAGGAGCGCTTAGTAAGTATTTAAGCCAGATGATGGCAGGACAACCTTATCAGAAATTTAAAAGCAGGGTTGAGAAATTTCTAAGCTATATGCCAGACGGTGCTGCGTATATGGCGCGCAGGATGGAGGAGGGTATCAGGCTTATAACTCCTGGGATGTTTTTTGAGGAGCTTGGGCTTGAGTATATAGGTCCTGTAGATGGTCATGATATAAGGGCTGTAATAGATGCTTTTGAAGTGGCAAAGAAGATGAAAAAGCCTGTTATCGTCCATGCGCAAACCCTAAAAGGCAAGGGATATGAGAAGGCCGAGGGTCACTATGCTAACTGGCACGGAGTCGGACCATTTGACTTAAAAAGCGGGGAGAGTATCAAAAAAAGCGCTCCAAAATCTGCCACCTCACTCTTTGCGGAAAATTTGCTAAAACTTGCCCAAAAATATGAAAATGTGGTTGGAGTAACTGCGGCAATGCCTACCGGAACAGGAATGGATCTACTTATTGAGAAATTTCCAGAACGTTTTTGGGATGTGGCGATAGCGGAGCAGCATGCAGTAACATCTATGGCTGCTATGGCTAAAGAGGGATTTAAGCCTTTTATCGCCATATATTCGACCTTTCTTCAGCGCGCCTTTGATCAGGTGATACACGATGCTTGCATTATGAATCTAAACGTTGTTTTTGCTATGGATAGAGCCGGAGTTGTAGGAGAGGACGGAGAGACTCATCAGGGTGCCTTTGATATAGGCTATCTTCATGTCATACCAAATATGACTATTTTTGCTCCTAGATCTGCGGAAAATTTTAAACTTATAATGGAATATGCTTATAGGCATGTTGGAGCTTGTGCATTTAGGTATCCTAGAGGCAACTTCTTATTGGACGATGGAGAATTTGAGTCAAAAGAGATTAAATTTGGCAAAAGTGAAATTTTATCTAAAACAGATTCAAAAGTGGCGTTTATAGGATATGGAAATGGAGTAGGGCGTGCAAATTTGGTCAAAAAGGCCTTAGGGGATAAATTTAATCCGACTCTTGTGGATTTGGTATTCGTAAAACCGCTTGACAGAGAGCTTTTGTTGGATTTAGTCAAGGATAAAAAGGTTTGGTATGTTTTCTCAGATAGTGCTAAAAAGGGCGGAGTAGCTGAAATTTTAAGCGCATTTTTACAAGATGAAGCTATATATGATGTGAGAGTTATTAGTTTTGAGTATGGAGATAAATTTATAGAGCATGGTAATACAAGTGAAGTTGAGAAGGGATTAGGGCTAGATCCGCATAGTATTTCTGAAAAAATACTAAAAGATAATTTATATTAATAAGTATAAAGAACTTTTAAATAATTTTTTTGTATAGTTAGAAAAAATTAAAAGGGAGTTATATGAATTATATAAATTTACTAAAAGAGCGCGGACTAAAAGCCACTCCACAAAGAATCAGCGTCTTGAAAATTCTAGATCGTCATATGCATCCTACTATAGATGAGCTATATGAGGAAATTTTAGTTGAAAATCCATCTGTATCGTTAGCTACCGTGTATAAAAACCTAAATACACTAAAAGACGAGGGATTGGTAGTAGAGGTTAATATGCCAAATCAAAAGGCTAAATACGATATCTTTGAGCATCCTCATATACACGTTGTTTGTCAAGGCTGTGGCGAGGTAAGCGATATGAGCTATAATGACGCTTTGCTTGACGAATATAAAGAAAATCTTGAAAAGAAACTTGGAAATTTCGTTGAAAAACTAAATGTACTTGTAACCGTAAAAAGTTGTAAACATTGTAATAAATAATTCTAGTATCTCTTAATTAGGGTGAGAGGCTCTCACCCATATCGCTTTCTTTAATATTTTGATTTAAATTTTTAGCCCCAAACCCGCCCTCGGTATCAAAATCAGTATATGGTAGTGATATTACGCATTTACATTACACTTTTTAATGTACTAGGATTACTGTCTTTACTATAGCTTCTCCGTGCCATCTTTGCCAAAAAATTATACTCGCCTTTTAATACCTACATCCAAAATTTTCTATTTTTCTATTAAGTCTATTTGCCAATTTGCCATCTGTAGTTTAGTGTCGATCTGTCTTATCTCCTTTGATATCCTGTCGATCTGTTTTTGTAGACTTGATACATCAACACTGCTTAAGATCTTAATCTCTTTGTTTGAGTATATGTCTATCTTTTGACTGGCATTTGTGATGAAATTTCTAAGTATATTTACTTTTAATCCCAAAGTATCGCGATCCGCTATTAAATTTACCAAGTATATACCTTTAATTTGGGCTTCACAATTTGTCCTATTTATCCTCTTAATTAGTAAATTTAACTCTTCTGTATTCTCATTAAGCTCCCTTGAGAGTTCTTTTGGAGGAGTATCATTTTATTGAACTTTGGCATTATTGTTTAGCCTAATGCGAAGCTGTTCGATTCGTTTTTGCAGATCGGAGCGTAGGATTAGAGCTTCTGCTAATTTCATCTTATTTCCTTTAAAATTGATATGATAGAAATTATAAAATTTTTGCTTTTTTAGTCGCTGCAATTGAACTTAAGATAATCTCATCATCTTTTTTTAACTCGTTTAAATTGGTCATTTTGCCATCTTTTAAAACTCTTACAAATGATGAAATTTGATCAAAAAACCCCTCTTGTTGCATAAAGCTTTTATTTAGAATCGATATTTGATTCTCAAATTTTAGTATTTTTAGATTTAGAGCATTTTTTAGTTTTAAATTTAAGTTGTTTAAAATTTGATATTTATGATCTATTTTTTGTTCTAAAATTTGCTTTGATAGACGGTTTTTAAGCATATTTAAACTGCTTTCTTTGCGCTCAAACACTCTTTTAATCGCTATATCAATTGCATCTAAGTATCTATCTATCATCTGCATAAATTCATTCATATCCGGAAGTAGTGAAGTCATGGCGGCACTTGGAGTGGGCGCTCTAAAATCAGCCACAAAATCTGTGATAACATAGTCTATCTCGTGTCCTATCGCGCTTATTATAGGTGTTTTAGATATATAAATTTCACGTGCCAAGCATTCATCGTTAAAGCACCATAGATCCTCTCTGCTTCCGCCTCCTCTAGCCAAGACTATTACGTCAAGTCCGTAGCTATCAGCCTTTTTAAGAGCTTTTATAAGAGCCTTTGGGGCGTTTTCGCCTTGAGTTAATGAGTCGAATATGAAAATTTCACTAAGTATCCATCTTTGATTGATAATTTTTAGCATATCTTGTAGAGCTGCTGAGGTTTTAGAGGTTATGATGCCTATTTTTTTAGGAAATTTAGGCAGACTTTTTTTATTTGAAATTTCAAAAAGCCCTTCTTTTTCAAGCCTCTCTTTAAGCTGCTTGAATGCGAGCTCAAGCTCTCCATCTCCGCTCGGTCTAATAGAAGTGGCTATAAGCTGATAGCTACCACTCGGGGAGTAGAGGGAAATTTTGCCATAAATTATAACTTTCATGCCGTCTTTTATATCAAATTTCAGCTTTTCATTGTTAAATTTATAAATTACCGCAGGAATTGAGGCTTTGGCATCTTTTAGCGTAAAATACCAGTGTCCTGAGGCATGTTTGGTAAGTCTAGAGATTTCTCCTTCTACCTCAACGTATGAAAATGTTGTTTCAAGCAGGGTTTTGGCTTGTTCGTTTAGTTCGCTTACGCTTAGCAATTTTTAAATTTCCTGGCTACAAAAAGTGTAGAAATATCCATCGAAAAACTTTTACAAACTTCGATTTCAAATCCTGCTTTTCGCAACTCGTCTACGAAGCTTTCTGTATCTAAGAAATTTTCTATAGAGCTTGGCAGATATTCATATGCCTCTTGGTTTTTAGATATAAATCCACCTATTTTAGGCAAAATTTTACTTAGATAAAAGTCTCTTATTTTTGTTAGAAAGCCAGATTTTTTTCTTTTTGTGAACTCTAAAACAACGATATATCCGCCATTTTTTAATATTCTATTAAATTCTTTTAGCGCAGCCTCTCTTTCGACCACATTTCTAATTCCGTAACTTATACTTAATACATTTGTGCTTGCATCATCTAATGATGTATTAGTTGCCAGAGCCTCTATGAATTTAAACTCTGGAAATTTTTGCTTAGCAACTTCAAGCATACCACTTGATGGGTCTATGCCTGTCAAAGAGTTGATTTTCACATTAAATTTATTTGCCATATTTTTCCAAAAACCCATCATATCACCGGTGCCGCATGCGACATCGACTATGTTTATACTTTGGTTTTTGAATTTTTCAAGCACTATTTTGCAGGCTATCTTACGCCACCTAATATCTACACCCATACTTAAAACTCTGTTTGCAAGGTCGTAAGTCGGAGCAATTTCATTAAACATTTGAACTATTTTTTCTTGTTTTTGCATTCTCTTTCTTTAGCTGTAATAAATTTTTAAATTTTTGGAAACTTTGCTTAAATTTTTAATAAATTTTATCTTTTCTTTTAAAATCTCATCTCTTATCTTAAAAATTTGCTTGTAAATTTTACTTTTCAATTTTGCTATTGCTTGATCGTCAATGCCTTGCTCTTTTTCAATATTATCTAAGATAAGTAACCATATATCTCTATCTTGCAAGTCACTAAAGAGCTCTTGAATCTCTTTTGCTCTATCTTTGCATTTTTCAAGAGATCTAATTGCAAAGAGATCGATGAAGTTTTCAAATAGATATCTAAGCCTTTTTAACTCTATTCTTGTTTCATGAAAAATAGCATTTTCTCGCTCGCTATTAAGCATTAAAAGATCTTTTTTTAACTTTAAAATTTGAGTTCTAATTGCCTTTGCTACAATTTTTTTAATAGGCTTATCGTAGTCTTCGCCTTTGTAAAAATCGCTATCCTCTTTTAAAAATATCTCCCAATCCCTAAAAATTTCATTGCTTTGAAGACTGCTTAATATAGCTTTTATTTCGTCGTTTTGTCTATTTTTTATATTTTCTAAAATTTGAGTTATTGTTTTGGCTTTTTTTTGTTTTTTTAAAAACTCTAAAAATACGTCTATATCTCGTTTTGTATTAGTAGAGTTGGCTAGAACTTTAAAATTTTTACTAAAATGAACCGTTAGCTTCTCATCAAAAATTTTATTTAATAGTTTAAGCAAGGATCGCGTTTTGCGTAGATTTACTCTTATCTGATGAAGCTCCTCTTCATTACTTGTTTTTAGATACTCTTCTTTATGAAATTCTATAAATTTATAAATTTGAAAAAATAGCACTCTTGCAGCATCTATTGAACGAATTGAGCTCGGAAAAGACAGCTTTATATCTTTGTTTGTATCTAAAATTTCCAATGCTTTTTTAACGTCAAATTTCATATCCGGCATGCCAAATAGAGCCAAATTTTTATTTTTATATCGTTCGTCTTCGGTGATTTCAGATGTGATATGATTGGCTAAAAAATCAGGCATTATAAAATTATTCGCATCCTCTACTTTTAAAAATTCTATCTCAAGTGTAACGAGTCCTTCTAATGCGCCTTTATAAATATCGATATTTGCGGGGAGATTATTTATCTTAAACTCAAATCTATCTTTTTCTATTGGCATTGCTATAGAGTTTTTAAAAGCTTTTTTGTATGATTTTTCATCGCAAATCTCTTCAAATTCTTGCCTTACCATTCCTTTTCCGATTTTTTTAGTCATGGTAAGATTATTTTCTGATTTACGAAATCTAATCTCTTCAAGGGGTGTGATTTTGGTATAAAACTGCATTACATTTTTGCTATCTAGTAAAATACCATCTCTTTTAAGAGCATTAATAGCTAAAATACCGTCTAATACAAATTTACGTTCTATCTCTAAGACCAAATATAGCTCCTTAAACTATTTTTAATTGTATCAAAAGCTAGCTTAAATTGTAAATTTGCGATTTTAGTCTTATGAAATTAATTTTTAACTCAAATTGTGATAAATTATAGAAAATTTTAAAGGAGTTTTCGTGAATAGAAAGATAAATTTTAGCGCAGGACCAAGCGGACTACCTCTAAGTGTATTGGAACATGCTCAAAAAGAGCTTATAAGCTACCAAAACAATGGCTTTTCTATAATGGAGATAAGCCATAGGAGCAAAACATTTGAAGAGGTTCATTTTGGGGCGATGGATAAGATAAGGAAGCTTTACGGCTTTGGCGATGAGTATGAAATTTTATTTTTGCAAGGCGGAGCGCATTTGCAGTTTGCGATGGTGCCTTTAAATTTATCAATGGGCGGAACAGCAGAGTATGTAAATACCGGAGTATGGACCAATAAAGCCATAAAAGAAGCCAAACTTCTTGGTATAAATCATAAAGTTGTTGCAAGCTCTGAAGATACGAAATTTGACCGCATCCCGGAGAATATAAAATTTAGCGATGATGCAGATTATGCTTATATTTGCACAAATAATACAATTTACGGCACTCAGTATAAAAGCCTTCCAAAGAGCAAGGCACCGCTTGTCATAGATGCTAGTAGTGACTTTTTTTCAGAACCTCTTGATTTTACAGATATTGGTCTATTGTATGGAGGGGCGCAAAAAAATGCCGGCCCAAGCGGTGTGACAGTAGTAATAATTCGCAAAGATCTTGCCGAGCGTCTTGATAACGATAGAGTGCCTACCATGCTTAGATATAAAACTCATACAGACGCCAAGTCGCTATATAATACTCCTCCGACATTTGGCATCTATCTTCTTGATCTTACTATGGGATGGCTGCTTGAGCAGGGCGGTCTTGTAGCCGCAAAAGAGAGAAATGCGGCAAAGGCGGATTTATTATACGATGCTATTGATAATTCTAAAGGATTTTATAAGGGGCATGCAAGGAAGACTGATCGCTCGGTTATGAATGTAAGCTACAATATTGCCGCAAATGCCGAGCTTGAGCCTGTTTTTGTTGCCGAGGCGGAAAAGGCGGGAATGCTAGGGCTTAAAGGACACCGTCATTTGGGCGGAATTCGTGCTTCAATTTATAACGTAGTGAGCCTAAATGATGTGAAAACCTTAGTTGAATTTATGAAGGAATTTGCCAGAAAGAACGGGTAAATTGATAGTATATTAAATCTATTTATAATGATTATTTTGATAGAATCGGCGTTTTTATATATGATTTATCTAGTGAGTATTGAAAATTAATTTTAGATTTTATAAAATGCCAAATAAAGGGGTTGGTTATGCTAAAAGATATTGAAATTTTTAGAACATTAACAGATGAACAGCTTAATAAACTTGAGGGCATAAGCATAATAAGACGCTACAATAAAGATGAATTCTTATTTATGGAGGGAGAGGTTCCTAAGTGGTTTTATGTATTGCTTAAGGGCAGGATTAAAATATACAAAACCTCTCCAAAAGGTAAAGAGGTGTTTGTTCATGAATTTTTACCGGTCTCTCCTGTGGCAAAATTTGCAAATTTTGGAGATACGCCTTTTAACGGCTCTGCGGTTTTTGTCGAAGATTCTGAGGTTTTAATGATAGATTTTGATAAATTTAAGAAAAATTTTATGAGCGATGCAAATTTATGCATGGAGATTATTAAATCTTTGTCTGAAAATTTTAGACTCGTACAGGGTATGCTTCATAGAGAAATCGCTCTTGGAGTAGAGGGTAAGATAGCGCTTTTTATAAGTGAATATCAAGATGGTCTTCCTTCTAAAAAATATGCTCAAATAGCTCAAATGTTAAATACCACTCCTGAGACCTTTTCAAGGGTAATTACAAAATTTAAGAAAAATGGATATATATCTATCGATGCAAATAAGAATATCAAGATACTAAATCATGATAAGCTTAAAGAGTTGTATGAGACTTAAAAATTTTTAAAGAAGCGAAAAATTTTAGTAGATTCTATCTGCCGCCAAATTTTAGTAGTGCGCTTCCCCATGTAAAGCCACCACCAAATGCATCTAAGAGTATAAGGTCTCCATTTTTAAGCCTTCCCTCTTCGTAGGCGTCATTTATTGCCATTGGTATTGATGCTGCACTTGTGTTTCCGTATTTTCCTACGGTTACTACACATTGACTATCAGTGAAATTTAGTCTTTGTTTGACAGCTTCTATGATGCGTAAATTTGCTTGATGCGGTATAAATAGATCCACTTTATCGCTTGTAATACTATTTTTTTGAAGTATATCTATAACACTTTTTGTAAGTGTTTGCACTGCGATTTTAAAGACTTCATTTCCAGCCATATGGATAAAATTTAGTTTATTTTCGAGCATTGCTTGCGAGGCTGGATTGGCGCTACCTCCGCCTGGAGTTATAAGTAGATCAGCAAAATTTCCATCGCTCGCTGTATGAACATCCAAGATCTCATTATTGTCTCTAGCGCTTATTATAGCCGCTCCGCCACCATCTCCAAAAAGTATGCAGGTGCTGCGGTCGCTGTAATCAACTATTGAACTTAGTTTTTCCGCTCCTATAATTAGGACGTTTTTTTTAGCTCCGCTTTCTATAAGAGATTTTGCAAGCTCAAGAAGGTAGATAAATCCTGTGCAAGCAGCACTTATATCAAATGCTGTTATTCCTTCTAATCCTAAGTTTTTAGCTATCTTGCAAGCTGTTGACGGCATGCAAAAGTGATCCGGGCTAATCGTGGCGCATATGATAGCGTCTATCTCTTTAATATCAATATCCGCTCTTTGAATCGCTACCAAAGCAGCCTTCGTGGCTATTTCACTCGTAATTTCACCTGTTGCGATGTGTCTAGTATGAATTCCTGTGCGTTTCACAATCCACTCATCGCTGGTTTCAACCATCTTTTCTAAATCAAAGTTGGTAAGAGTGTCTTTTGGTACATATGCGCCTATTGAAATTAAAGAGGCTTTTTTCATCAGTTACCTTGCAAAGCTTAAAAGCTCGTCTTTGATAACTTTATTTATCTCTGAGTCTGCAAAATTTAGAGCTTGAAATATAGCGTTTTTTATAGCTTTTGCATTGCTTTTACCATGGCTTATGATTACACAACCATCTACGCCAAGTAGTGGCGCTCCTCCGTACTCATCGTAATCGACTTGCTGTTTTAAAGTTTTAAAAACTTTTTTCATCAAAAGGGAGCCAGCTATCGCTATAGGTGATTTTTTAACATGTTTTTTTATTATTTTTGTTATGGCGTCAGCTACGCCCTCGCTTGTTTTAAGCAAAATATTTCCTACGAATCCATCGCATATCACGACATCTACGCTACCGTCAAAAATTTGATTGCCTTCAACATTACCTACGAAACAATCTAGCTTAGACATGAGAGCAAATGTTTCTTTTGTGACTTCATTGCCTTTGCTTTCTTCTTCTCCGTTAGAAAGAAGTCCTATTTTTGGTTTTTTTATTTTAAGAATTTCTTTGACATAAGCTTCGCCCATGATTGCAAACTGAAAAAGATGTTCCGCTTTACAATCTACGTTAGCTCCGACATCCATTACAAGAGTTTTTTTGCCTAAAACATTTGGCATAAGCGTAGCAATCGCAGGGCGTAATACGTTTTGGATTCTACCTACTCTAAGAGTAGCTAGACTCATTGTGGCACCGCTATGACCTGCCGAAACTACTGCTTTAACTTCTTTGTTTTTTAGGAGTTCTATAGCCTTATATATTGTGCTATCTTTTTTCTTTAGTGCATTTGTGGCACCATCAGACATTGATATTGTTTCGGTTGCTTCTATGTAGCTTATGTATTTTTGTAGATGAGATGGTACTAGAGGTTTTAAAACTTCTTCTTTTCCTGCCAAAACAGCACTAAATTTAACAGTTTCTAAAGCCTCTACAACACCCTCTATTATTGGTTTAGGACCAAAGTCCCCGCCCATTGCATCAATGCAAATGCTTGTCATATTTTTTAGTACTCACCGGTTGTTTTATTTACACGATGAGGCATTTTCCATGAACCGTCTTTATCTTTAACAGGTATAGGAAGTGTTACTTTATAGTGTGTTCTACGTTTTGCTGCACGTGTATGACTCACTCTTCTCTTAGGTACTGCCATGTTACTCTCCTTTATAAATTTTCACAATTTTTACAGTAGAAATAGTCGCTTTTAAAAGCCTCTATTTCACTTGATAATATCTCTTCTAAATCTATATATCCGTCGAAAAATTCGATAACATCTTCAAGTTTTTCTTCGCTATCTTTATAAATCCCATCACTTATAAGTAGATTTAAATTCTCTTTTGGACTTAGTATTATATCTTCGCCACATCTATCGCAGTTGTGGCTCATATTGCCACTTATTAGAGCTTTACACTCTACTAGATTGGAATTTATTCTTTTTAAATTTCCGCTAAAGCTAAGATTTTCTCTTTTTATATCAAACGGAATTTGATTGTTTGCAATTTTTGCAAATGCTATTTTCAAAATTTTCCTTAGCAGATATCTCTGGATGCAAAGAAAAATTCAATTTCTATTTTTGCATTTTCTAGACTGTCGCTTCCATGGACCGCATTTGCATCAATATTTTCTGCAAAATCGGCTCTAATAGTTCCAGGAGCGGCTTCTTTAGGATTTGTTGCGCCCATTAGCTCTCTATTTTTAGCTACCGCATTTTCTCCCTCAAGAACCATAATAACAACTGGTCCGCTAGTCATAAATTCAACCAAATCATTGAAAAATGGTCTCTTTGAATGAACTGCATAAAATTTCTTAGCATCGCATTTGCTCAGTCTAATTTTTTTCATAGCAGCTATTCTAAGTCCGTTGCTTTCAAATCTATCTACTATTTTACCGATTACGCCTTTTTTTACAGCATCAGGCTTTATGATAGAAAGTGTTCTTTGCATAAAATTTCCTTGTATTGTTTATTTTGTTTTAAGAGAGGGGATTATATCAAAAAAATTATTAAAAACAAAATAAGCCCTTTTTCGGGCTTATTTTTTAAAATTTTAAGCTATAACAGCAGTTTCGCCCTTTCTCATGTCTGCGCCAATTTCACTGCGTGACGGCTGGCCTTCGTAAGGCATATCCCATACGATACAGCCGTCGGTCGGACAGGCTGATGCACAGGCTGGCTCGTCATTGTGTCCTACGCATTCTACGCATTTATCTGCGTATACATAGTATATATCTTCTCCGGTTGGATTATCGCTATCATCCACTATGGCTTCTACCGGACATTCGTCTATACACGATCCGCAACTGATACAAATATCTGTAATTTTTACTGACATTTTTTCTCCTTAAATTAAAATTTTCGTAACAATATCAAAATATTTTTAAATTTGATATAAAAAAATAAATTTTATTTTTTAGATTTAAATTTGTAAAAATACAAAATTTATCTATTATTAAACTTGAGACGATATAATTTCGCCAATAATAAAAATTATTTATTAAGGAGAAATAATGATAGTAACAAAAAAAGCACCTGATTTTACAGCTGCAGCAGTTTTAGGTAATAATCAAATCGTAAATGATTTTAACCTATATAAAAATATTGGCGAAAAAGGCGCTGTAGTATTTTTCTATCCAATGGATTTTACCTTTGTTTGCCCAAGTGAGATAATAGCATTTGATAAGAGATATGATGAGTTTAAGTCTCGTGGTATAGAGGTTATAGCTGTATCTTGCGATAATCAATTCTCCCATTTTGCATGGAAAGAGACTCCAGTAAGCAAAGGCGGAATAGGTCAAGTTCGCTTCCCTATAGTAGCTGATATGACAAAAGAGATTGCACGCGGATTTGACGTGTTAATTGATGAGGCCGGTGTTGCACTGCGCGGATCTTTCTTGTTGGATAAAGACGGCACGGTTCGCCATGCAGTAGTAAATGACCTGCCTCTTGGAAGAAATATAGACGAGATGATAAGAATGGTTGATACTATGATATTTACAAACGAGCATGGCGAGGTTTGCCCAGCAGGATGGAATAGGGGTGATAAGGGTATGAAAGCTGATACGGCTGGAGTAGCTGACTATCTAGCGCACAATGCAGATAAACTATAATCTTTCAACTATATTTTTTATACAAAAGATAAAGAGGTGGAATATCCGCCTCTTTTTATATTCTTATAAAATTTTAAAATTTATAAGTATTTTTTCTAAATCCAAGTTACATTTTTTCAATAATTTAATAAAAAAAATAAGAAATTTTTACTATAATTAATAGTTTCTACTCTTTTATGGATTATAGGGGATGAATAGATGAACAAAGATCTACATTTTAGTTTCATTGGCGGCAAAGCCATAATACTTGAAAGAGCGATTGATGTTTTTGAAAAAATTATTAACAAAAATCACTCTGTGCATTTTTTAAATTTATATAATGGTGTAAAAGTAGAGTGTTTCGGTAAAGTTTTGTCCATTGAAAATGAGTATGTCGTATGCGAAGTTAATCTTATGCAGATTTTGGCTATGAAAGAGGAGAGAAATGCCTATATAGTGCAAGATGAGTATTTTGCAAAAAATATAGTAGCTGATATAGTTTCTGTAGATATAGCAAATTCTACTGTAACTTTAAAAAATTTCACATACGCAAATAACCTGCATGCAAATTTAAGAAAATTCCAAAGAGTCTATCCAAATCGCTATACCAAAGTTATTCTAAGTGATGAAAATGGAGAAATTCAGGGGAATTTATATGATATTTCAGAGGGCGGAATAGGAGTAATTAGCACAAATTGCGGCACATTTAGAAGCGGAGGTGTTATAAAAGCCAAATTTGTCCTAGAAATTCCTGCAACCAAAGAGATAAAAGATATAGAAGTGGATTTAAAACTGATAGTAGAGCTTGTTTATAGGGGTGCCGTAAGGTACTGTTGTCAAATTATAGAAGGGCAAGATATTCAAGAAACTATAAATCAATTTACTAAAGAGCGTGTAAAAGATACTGTAAAAGAGCTAAAAGAGCAACTAAGTCTATACCAATAAAGAGATTATATGAAATCTATACAAGAGAATTTAAAACTATTTTATATAGGACTAAAGGACAAAGAGCCATTTTTGTATAAAAATAAGGATCTAACAACACATGCTGCTATTATAGGAATGACTGGTAGCGGGAAAACGGGTCTTGGTATAGGTATTTTAGAAGAGGCTTGCATAGACAATATCCCATCTTTTATCATAGACCCCAAGGGTGATATGACGAATTTGCTTTTAGCCTTTGATGAGATGAAGGCGGATGATTTTTTGCCATATATGGATGAAAATGAGGCGCAAAACAAAGGCTTAAGCAGATCTCAGTTGGCTCAAAAAGAGGCTGAAGCATGGAAAAACGGAATAGAAAATTCATTTCAAAGCTTAGATAGAATTAGGCTTTTTAAAGATAGTGTGGAGTTTAAAATTTATACTCCAAAAAGCTCTTCTGGCCTTAGTGTTGCTCTTCTTGGGGATTTTATATGTCCAAATATAGAGAATGAGGAGGAAATTTCTGAGTATATAAGCTCGCTCACTAGCTCGGTTTTGTCACTAATTGGTATAGATATAGATATAAATTCAAAAGAGCATCTTTTAATATCAAATATTTTTGTGAATAAATTTGGATTAAAAGAGGATCTTAGTTTAGAAGAACTCATTGGCTTCATAGCTGAGCCGCCGTTTAATAAAATTGGTGTTTTTGATATTGAGAAATTTTATCCATCTAGCGAGAGAATGAAGCTTGCCGTTAAGCTTAATACTCTTTTGGCAAGCCCTGATTTTCGTGCTTGGCTAAATGGAGGGAGGCTTGAAATTTCAAAGATGCTCTTTACAAAAGACGGTAAAGCAAAATGTAATATTTTTACTATTTCTCACTTAAATGATAGTGAAAGAATGTTTTTTGTCACGCTTTTATTAAACGAGATAATTGCTTGGATGAGAAAAACAGAGGGAACAAGCTCGCTTAGGGCGATTTTATATATGGATGAAATTTTTGGATTTTTCCCGCCAAACGGTAACCCACCCTCGAAAACTCCAATGCTAACTCTTTTAAAACAGGCTCGTGCTCATGGGCTTGGAGTAATTTTAAGCACACAAAATCCGGTCGATCTTGACTATAAAGGACTTAGTAATATCGGCACTTGGTTTATTGGCAGGCTTCAAACCGCCCAAGATAAGGCCAGGGTAATAGATGGAATGACCGGAATTCAAGGCTCATCTATGGATAAAAACGAGATAGAAAATTTAATATCAAATTTAGCTAAACGAAATTTCTTACTTAAAAATATCCATGAGGATGGACTTAATGTAATCTCTACAAGATGGGCTCTTAGCTATCTAAAAGGACCTTTAAGTAGAGAGCAAATTTCAAATTTGATGAGAGACAAGAAGGCCTATTTGAATATTAAAAATACAAAAAGTGAAATTTCAAGCAATAATCCAAAACCAATTTTATCTCAAACAATAGATCAAATTTATGATTTAAGCCTAGAGGATGAGGCTAACGGTTATTTATACGCTAAAGCTAAAGTTAGGTTTTGCGATGTCAAAAAGGGAGTCGATTTTACAAAAGATCTAAATTTGTTATATAGGTTAGAAGAGGATTGTTCTGATATAGATTGGAGTGAAGCTAGCGAGGATGTGCAAATTCACATATCTAGTGAACCAAAAGGAAAAATTTCTTATATGCCGCTTCCTGCTAAAATAACCGGAGTTAAGGATTTTAAAGAGATTACTAAAAAATTTAAAGAGTATATCTACCGAAATGTAAAACTAACTCTTTATAGCTCACTTGGGCTAAATTCAAATCCAAACGAAAGTAAAGAAGAGTTTTTTATACGTTTAAGCGATAGGTGTAATGAAGTTTTAGAACTAGAAACAGCAAAGCTTAATGAAAAATTTACAAAAGAGAGAGTAAAGCTTGACGAAAAATTAGGCAAAGCTATCTTAAAACTTGAAAAAGAGCAAAGGGATGTGAAAAATAAAGGCCTTGAAGCCGCGATATCCGTAGGAGCTAGCCTGATCGGAGCTCTTTTTGGTAGAAATTTATTAAGTAGAACAAATTTAGGCAAAGTTGCAAGTGGCGCAAAATCTGCGAATAGAGTATTAAAAGAGCGCGATGATGTAAAGCTTGGCGAGCAGGCTGTGGCTGATATAGAGACTCAAATAGAGGAGCTTATGGCTAAATTTGAAAATGAAGCCAGTGAGCTAAAATTAAAAAATGATATACAAAATATCACTATAGCTGAAATTGAAATAGCGCCTAAAAATAGTGATATATATGGTGAGAAAGTCTATCTTTTGTGGAAATAATTAGTTTCATTGTACCAAAGTACAATATACAAACTATCTATTTTTTTAATACAATTACACAAAAATAGAAAAAGAGGGGAATTATGAGCAGTTCGGGTTTCGTAAAAGAAGTGATAGGAAGAGCTATCGTCGTAGATATGCGAAGTCAAGAAAGAGAGCTTAATAAAGGTGATGTTTTAAATATAGGCGATACTGTATTTACAAGCTCTGAAAGTGATAGCATTGTCTTATCTTTTGGATTAGAAGATATAGCTTTAGTAGGAATTGATAGTTTAAAAATAGATCAAAGTATAGTTAGTGCAGAGAGCTTTGGTGATGAATCAAATTTGCAAGAAAGCTCACTGGAAAAGGCGATTTTAGAAATTCAGAGTTTTGAAACTATAGAAGAGGTGACTACTGAAAGTTTTTTTATTGAATCAAACGATGGTTTTGACTCCAAAGCTATTTATAATGCTAGCAATGCAGAACATGTTAGCATTTCTAGTGACTCTACTCTTGATTTAAGTAAAGTTTCAGATATGAAACACGAAGAGCAAACTAAACTTATGAAAGATGCTATTATAGAAAAGGTATCGGCTCAAGACATGCTTGATGTCGGTGATAAAAAAGATGGTCTAGAAAATAGTCTAAACGTCGAGAACAATAAGGATGTATCCATCTCTTATAGTAATGAATATAAAAATAGCGATACTTCATCGGAAACTACTAATGCTACAATATCCATTAAGATAGAAAGTGAAATTCAAGTAGATATTTAATAAATTTGGCGAAAAAAATACTTCGCCAAAACCTTAAATTTCTCATAAATTTATAAGAAAATCAGATAAAATTAAATAATATAATATCCTTAAATCTAAAATAGGATAAAAAATGAACGAAAACATTATAGCTTATGCCTTAGCTTACCTTCTGGGCGGGATTCCATTTGGATTAATACTTGGTAAATTTTTTGCTAACGTAAATATACAAAATGAGGGTAGTAAAAGTATTGGCGCAACGAATGTTTTGCGTGTATTAAAAGAAAAAGATCCAAAGCTTGCTAAAAAGATAGCTATATTAACCGTAGTTTGCGATGCTCTAAAAGGTGTTTTGCCTATCTTGATAGCTAAATTTATAGGGCTTAGCCCTGCTACCCTTTGGGCTATGGCTGTTTTTTCAGTTATCGGCCACTGCTATTCACCATTTTTAAAATTTGAAGGCGGTAAAGGGGTGGCAACTGGAGCCGGTGTTTTGATGATATTTTTGCCTATTGAGATTATAGTAGCTCTTGTTGTCTGGTTTATAATCGGAAAAGTGCTAAAAATCAGCTCTTTGGCATCTTTAGTAGCACTTTTTGCGTTCATTATCTCATCTTTTATAATTCATCCGCAAATCCCTGATATCGACTCTCACGCCCCTATATTAATAATAGCTTTTATCGTATTTTATAAGCATATTCCAAATATCAAAAGATTGATTAGCGGGCAAGAGAGTAAGGTGATATGATAACTACGCTCATCAAAGATTATGAGTTTGAAACCATTATAGGTCTGCTCGAATTTGAGCGCATAAGATCTCAGAAAGTGCGTATAAATGTAGAATTTCAAAGCAGTGACTTTATAGACTATGTTGAGGTGATAAATTTTATAGAGTCTATTTACAATGAGCATAAATTTAAAACAGTTGAAAAATCGCTTGAAGTCTGCTCTAAAAGTCTAAAAGACAAATTTGGCTCTCTAACTTTACTTAAGATGGAAATTTTAAAAATCGAGATTCTTGATAATGCCTTGGTGGGAGCAAGGTTCGAGAGTAAATATTAAATTTTTTTTAAAGTATCTTGAAATTATCCTTAATTTATGATACAATCCGCGTATAATTTACACCTCCAAGGAATAATCAAATGAGAATTTTAATAGTAGAAGACGAAGTAACGTTAAATAAAACGATTGCCGAAGGCTTACAAGAATTTGGATACCAGACCGATAGCTCTGAAAATTTTAAGGATGCCGAATACTATATAGGTATCAGAAATTACGATCTTGTGCTTACAGATTGGATGTTGCCTGATGGAGACGGTGTTGATCTCATCAGTGTTATTAAAAATAAATCTCCAAGAACCGCTGTTGTAGTGCTATCTGCAAAAGATGACAAGGATAGCGAGGTTAAGGCGTTTAGAGTAGGTGCTGACGACTATATCAAAAAGCCGTTTGACTTTGATGTGCTTGTAGCAAGAATCGAAGCAAGATTGAGATTTGGCGGAACTAATGTTATTAAGATTGATGATCTTATAATAGATCCGGATGAAGAGAAGATCACATATCTTGGACAAGATATTGAGCTAAAAGGCAAGCCTTTCGAAGTATTAACTCACCTTGCTCGTCACTCTGATCAGATAGTTTCTAAAGAGCAGTTATTGGATGCCATCTGGGAAGAGCCTGAGCTTGTTACTCCAAACGTAATCGAGGTAGCAATCAATCAAATACGCCAAAAAATGGATAAACCACTCAATATATCTACAATCGAAACCGTTAGAAGACGCGGATATAGATTTTGCTTTCCAAAAAAAGCTTAAGAGCCAGATTTATAATTCAATTGGCATCCGCTTCGGCGATGCTAATTGTCATAATCTCTGTGATGCTATATCACTACATCAAGGTAACTATCTATGAGGGTATCTCTCAATCTTTGATGTATGAGGCCAAAATTCTCTCGACAAGTTCAAATTTAAGCCAAAAAAGGGGTAGTTTTGAATACGGTACTCTTGATGGAAGCACAACTACAGTAAATATAATAACAAAAACTTCAAAGTCCAAAAACCCATATTTTGTAAATGAAAAAGTTGGAAATAAAACCTACTTGAAGCTATATTTTCCATATATAGAAAGTTCATACATAACTCTTACTAAAGAGACTACTATACAAAGTAAGCTTATAGATCAAATTTTAGTAGATATTATGATAGTAAATGCAACGGCTATATTTTTAGTGCTTTTTTACGCGTTATTTTTATCAAGAATGTTGCTTGTTCCTATTAAAATTTTAAGCTCAAAACTTAGTAAATTAAACGAAAGATTTTTAAAAGAAGTTAGTATAGATGAGCTGCCCGATGAATTTACTCCGCTTGGCAAGAGTATCAACCGCCTAATAGGTAGAATACAGACCTTTGTGTTGTACCAAAAGGAGCTTTTTGTCGGTGTTGCACATGAGCTAAAAACACCTCTTGCTGTGATGAAAACTAAAAATGAAGTGACTTTATTAAAACCTAGAGATAGTGAAAAGTATATAGAGGCTCTTAAAAACAACAACGAAGAGATAAACGGTATGAATAAGATGATAGGATCTATCCTTGAAATAGGGCGTCAGGAGGGGGCTCAGTTTGAAGAGGCGGTCCAGATAGATATTATAGAATTTTTGAATAAAATGGCTAATAATTTTAAAATTTTGGCTCGTGGTGACGATAAGTATGTTGAGATAAATTTATCTCCTAAAACTCTTAAAATGACCTTGCAACCTACCTTGCTAACACATATTATTCAAAATTTCGTTCAAAATGCAATCAAATTTTCCCCTCAAAAATCTACAATCACGATAGTTTCAAGATTAAAAGATGAAGAATTTGTTGTAGAAGTAATTGATGAAGGTATAGGTATAGATGAGAGCAAAGATCTTTTTGCTCCGTTTAAACGATTCGGAAATAAAAGCGGTGCGGGTCTCGGGCTATTTTTGGCCAAAGGTGCGGCCCAAGCTCTAGGCGGAAGTGTAAGTATAAAAAATAGAACTGACGGAGTAAAAGGAGCGGTCTCGTCGCTTGTTTTACCGATATTAAGAAATGTAAAAAAGTAAATCAAAGAGCGGTATATGGCAAAAAGAACAGCGGTTATAGATCTTGGATCGAATTCTATGAGAATGGCTATATTTGAGAGGACTTCAAGATACGCGTTTTATATACTGGGCGAATTTAAAATGAAGGTTAGGCTCGGTGAAAGTGCCTATGAAAATGGCGGCGCAATAAGTAAAAAATCAATGCAGAAAGCTTATGAGGCATTTTGTGAGTTTAAAAGCATAGCCAAAGCGTATAAGTGCAATAAGATATTTTGTATGGGTACTTCAGCCCTTAGAGACGCACCTAATTCAAATGAATTAATAAGCCTGATTAGACGAAATTTGGGACTGAATTTAAAGGTTGTAAAAGGGGTTGATGAGGCTAGTTTGGGCGGGATTGCGGCTTTAAATTTGCTTGAACCTATGGATGAGTTTATTACGATTGATATAGGTGGAGGCTCGACTGAACTTGCTATGATTAAAGACGCAAAAATAGTAGATGCCGTTTCTCTTGATGTAGGCACGGTAAGACTAAAAGAGCTATTTTTCGATAAGAAAAATTTAAAAGGTCTTAATGATTTTATGAAAGAAATTTTAAAAGATCTGCCAAAAAACTTTAAAAGCAAAAATATAGTGACAATAGGTGGAAGCTTAAGAGCTATATCAAGCGCTATTATGCAAGCGCAAAACTATCCTTTAAGATCGGTTCATAACTTTAGCTATAAATTTGAATCGCAAAAGGAATTTATACAAAATTTAACCAAAGCAAGGGTGCTTGATCTCGATAAATTTTATATTAAAAAAGATCGTTTTGATACCATTAGGGAGGGTGCTTATATATTTTTAAGTGTGGTAAATAGCTTAAAATGTGAGCATGTGTATACAAGTGGTGTAGGATTTAGAGAGGGTGTCTACCTAAGCGATATATTGCGCCCTAGTAAGAAATTTCCACCAAATTTTAATACTAGCGTAAGAAGTTTGCAAGATAGATTTTTGCTAAATAACAACAAAATGGTCGTAAAATATGCAAAAGATGCTTTTGTAACGCTTAAACCGCTTCACGGAATCGATGATAAGTTTATATATGAACTTGAGACCGCCGCTAGACTTCATAATCTAGGACAATGTTTAGGATTTTACGGAGAGCATATAAATTCTGCAAATTTTGTTATAAACGCTTTAAATTATGGCTTTTCACATAGACAAAAAGCACTTATAGCAACCATTATAGGATTAAATGGTAAAAAAACTCTAGGAGAATTTGAGAAATTCAGAGATCTTTTGCCCGAAGAAGATATTGTAAAATGGCTGAGTTTTATTCTAAATTTTGCTAAGATATTGGATATAAACTGCACGCATAAGAAGCTAAAATTTGAGCTTAAAAGCCAAATGCTTGAAATTAGCGGGGCAAAAGAGCAATTTATGACAAAAGAGAATATTAAAAAGATCGCTAAGCCTGCGACATTTGCAATAAGCTTCGTTAGTTGAGGCTAGCTTTGTCCTTGTATGCGCTCAAGGCATTTTGCCTATCTTCAAGATACTGTCCTATTCTCTTACGATTTTCTTCAAAAAATGCCTCAAAGTCATTTTCGCTATTAATAGTGTCTTCACCAAATTTATCTAGTAGCACATTTGAACTGCCCACCAAGACAAGGTATTTTTTGTTTTGATGGTTTAATAGCATAACCTTGTTTGTTCTATCAAGCGGTTTTTCATATAAAATTTTTACATCCTGACTTTTATCGCTATTTAGCCATCCGGCAAGATTTAGTTTTCTGCTGCCTCCTGTTTTTTTGACTATAAAGTTTTTAAGCAGCCAAAGAGCTATGGCAAAGGCTATAAGAACACCTATTACCATATAATATCTTGCGTCAAAGATATTTTGTATATCAGGCTGAGTATTTATAGTTGTAGACGTTTTGGGCTGGATTATCTGTTCGCTTTGTGAAATAGGTTGCTCGTTTTTAGTTGAGGCGGCAGCTGTGCTTACGACTCTGATTCTGAGTCCAAATCCGTCAGAGGTTTTAGAAGCCATTACTCCTATTGAAGAACTGCTTTTTATGCTTAAAACTACGCTATTTTGCTTGGGTTCTATGTATAGTTCTTGAAGTATTTTTGAGTTTAAGTTTTTTTCAACAGCCTGATCGAAATTTAGCCCGTTAAATATAAGCATTGTCATATCGTTTTCACGCTTTTGGAATATATTTCCCTCGTAAGGTGCGTCAAATGAAAGCATTACATCGACCCTATCGCTTCTTTCATATATATTATATGTGAGTAGGTTTGAGGCAAATAATGAGACGGTAAAAGCAAAAATAGCAAGCAAATTTCTCATAATTGCTCTCTTTTGAAGTATTGAATTACTGATTTTGAGTCTAAAATTTCATTTATGCGGATAGCTAAATTTTTCTCATACACCATTACTTCGCCCTTGCCAAAAATTCGGTTGTTGATGAAGAGTTCCACACTTTCGCCGGCAGGCTTTTCAAGATCTATAACCGAGCCGTTTTCAAGCTTTAAAAGCTCTCTTACGCTAATTGTTGTCGTGCCAAGTTCGGAGATAAAATCTACGCTTATATCCATTAACTCGTCATAGCTTTTAAAAAGTCCGTTTTTTTCTAAAATTTGTTCTAGCTCCCGATTCATGCCTTTTTGTACCCTATTTGAAATGTTCTATTTTTTATTTTATAGATTCTCTTTTCTTCAAGCTCCACAGGAAAGCCTTGCATACGCCCGAGATATTCTGGAGTACCCATTTTGTAAGCGTTATTTTCTCGTTCATTTAGTATGTTTTTAGCATATCCTATTGCCAAATTTGCACTCTCTTTGCAAATATCACTTAGTTCATCCTCGGCTAGCTCATCAACTCCCAATAAAATTTTAGCAAACTGATTTAAAGTCTCTTTTTTAAAATAAAGGTAGAATTGATATTCGTCCCCGCCTTTATAAATTGGTAGGCTAGAGCCATAAAATTCGCCATTTAATGTTTTTGCTTCACTGACTTTATATCCGAGAGTATCTTCACAAAGGTGTTTTATTCCTATCTCAATTATATCCATCATTTTAATTTCCTTGATATCAAATAACTTCAATTATACTTCAAATTTATATAATTTACTATAAATTTAAAAAAGCTTATTGATTTCTTCTATCAATTTTTTACCGCTAAATTTCGCCGTTAGCTTGACGATTTCGGTGCCGATTATCGCTCCGTCTGCAAAGCTTTTAACCTCGCTAACGTCAGAGCTGTTTTTCACGCCAAAGCCCACAGCCACAGGCAAATCGCTCTTTTGCTTTAAATTTGAGACTAAATTTTTAAGCCTATCTATGCTCGCGCGCTCAGATCCGCTTACGCCGATAGCTCCAAGTGCGTAGATGAAGCCTCTGCCGATATCTAAAATTTTATCCGTTCTGTGGGCTGAGGTAACGCTTATTAAAGGCACCAGATCAAGCCCAAATTTATCACATAGCACGCTTACCTCTTCGCACTCTTCATACGGCAGATCAGGGATGATAAACCCGCTTATACCGACCTCACTTGAGCGCGCGATAAATTTTTCCACTCCGTAAGAAAACACAAGGTTGTAATAGACCAAAAAGACAAGAGGCTTGTTTATGCGCCCTTTGCACTCTTTAAGCAGGTTAAAGACAGTGTCCGTGTTTACTCCCTTTGTTACGGCGTTAAAGCTAGCTTCGGCTATCAGTTTACCGTCAGCTAACGGATCAGAATACGGCACTCCAAGCTCAAGCAGATCAAGCGAGCTAGCGTCTAAATTTAGTAAAAATTCGCGCGTATGCTCAATGCTCGGATAACCCGCTACTATGTAGCCGATGTTTGCTTTTTTGCCCTCAAAGGCTTTAGAGATCTTAGCCATAAATTTTTCCTTTCTCATAGCTCATTACCGTGTTCATATCTTTATCACCTCTGCCTGATACGTTTACTACGATGGTGCTTTTTTTGCTCAAATTCGGGCAGAGTTTTTCCAGATACGCAAGCGCATGCGAGCTTTCTATCGCAGGGATTATGCCTTCAAGGCGGCTTGTAAGACGAAGCGCGTTTATGCACTCATCATCGCTTATGGGATAGTATTTGGCGCGTTTTATGTCGTGTAAGTGTGCATGCTCAGGACCCACTCCAGGGTAGTCAAGACCCGCCGAGATACTATGAACCGGTGCTATCATGCCGTAGTTATCTTGAAGCACGATGGTTTTCATGCCGTGTATGATGCCTTCGCGCCCTTTAGTAAGCGTGGCTGCGTGATATGCAGTATCCGCTCCAAGTCCTGCGGCTTCTATGCCTACTAAATTTACGCTCTCATCATCCAAAAATCCGCTAAAAATTCCTATCGCATTGCTTCCGCCGCCAACGCAAGCTATCACGTAATCAGCCTTCACGCCATACTCTTTTAGCTGCTCTTTGGTCTCATGTCCGATCACGCTTTGAAGATCGCGTACGATCTTTGGATAAGGATAAGGACCCACGACCGAGCCGATCACGTAAAAGCTACTTTCTATCTCGTTCACCCAAGCTTGGATAGCCGCAGTGGTGGCCTCTTTAAGCGTTTTTAGTCCGTCATGTATGCTTACAACCTTTGCACCGAGCAGATCCATCCTAAAAGCATTTAGCTGTTGTCTAGCCACATCGGTTGCGCCCATGTATACATCACAATCCAGTCCAAGCAGTGCCGCAGCAGTCGCAGTCGCCACTCCGTGCTGTCCCGCTCCCGTTTCGGCCAAGAGCTTTTTTTTGCCCATTTTTTTAGCTAATAGGGCTTGACCGAGGGCGTTATTTATCTTATGAGCGCCGGTGTGGTTTAGATCTTCGCGCTTAAGGTAAATTTCATGCCCATAATACTCGCTTAGTCGCTTTGCGTGATAAAGCGGGCTAGGGCGACCCACATAGTGCTTTAGCAGATCGTTAAGCTCGTCTTTAAATTCCTGCGTACCGGCTATATTTTCGTAAGCCTCTTCAAGCTCTTCAAGCGCGAACATAACCGTTTCAGGCACGAACTGCCCGCCAAATTTGCCAAAATATGCTTTAGTGTTCATTGCCTTCTTCCTTATTTACGATGTCTAAAATTTCTTTTATCTTGCTTGGAATTTTTATCATATTTTCATCTTCTACCCGTGAGTTTATATCCAAAATTTTAGGCTTAAATTTAAGCGCTTCAAGCGCGTTTGTTTCGTCTATACCGCCTGCTAATACGAAACTAAAAGGCTTTAGGTCTTTTAAAATTTTCCAGTCAAAACTCACTCCGTTCCCGCCTAAATTTTCGCCTTTATAGTCATAAAGAATCAAATCATGAGGTTCGTTTGTAGCGATAAGTTCGTCTTTTACGCTTAAAACTTTCCAAACGCTTACTCCAAGATCTTTTAAATTTGCGTACAAATTTTCGCTTATCTCTCCGTAAATTTGAGCCGCGTCAAGTCCTGCAAATTCGCAAATTTCCATTATCTCGCAGCTACTTTGCTCACCCTTTGACGCCAAAGAGCACTCGCTTGCGCCGACAAATACTCCTACGCATTTTGCACCGAATTTGTGAGCTAAATTCGCTATTTGCCGAGCGGTTTTGATATCTACTTGCCTTGGGCTTTTTGCAAGAATTACTCCGATAAATTTTACTCCGAGTTCAAGCACGTTTTTGGCTTCAGCCTCGCTTTTGATACCACAAATTTTAAGCTCTGTTTTCATGATTTTACCCCGATATAATCTTTAAAATACTCATAAACTTGCCCGCTATCAATTGCCTTGATTATAACGTCCTTTGCGTCCATCGGGTTTGCGACGAAATTTGCCGTATAAAGCGCAAACATCGCGTTTAGCACGACTATGTCAAATTTGGCTCCTCTTTCCTTGCCTTTTAAAATTTTAACCAAAGTTTGTGCGTTTTCTTCGGGAGTTCCGCCCTCTATCTCGCTATGAAATGCTCGCTTAAAGCCAAACTGCTCCGGAGTTACGGAGTATTCGTAAATTTCGCCGTTTTTAAGCTCGATTATCTTTGTCTCATCGCATAAGCTTATCTCATCAAGCCCGTCCTCGCCGCGTACCACTAGCGCATGCTCGCGCCCAAGTAGCTTTAAAGTCTGCGCATAAAGCTTCAAAACAGGCTTGTGATATACGCCTACAAGTTGGTTCTTAAGGCTTAAATTTGGATTTAGCATAGGCCCAAGCACGTTAAATACCGTCCTTATTCCAAGGCGGGCTCGCACCTCTTTGACCTCGGCAACTAGCGGATGAAAAAACGGCGCATGGAAAAAGGCTAAATTTTTCTCATCAAGCAGCTCTCTTAGGGTGCTTAGTGAATTTGACATGGTTAAATTTATGCCTTCAAGCACATCCGAGCTGCCCGATCTGCTTGAAATCGCCTTGTTGCCGTGCTTTGCGACTTTAACGCCAAGGCTTGCAAGGATAAACGAAACCGCAGTTGAGATATTTATCGTCTTAAGCCCATCACCACCCGTTCCGCACAGATCTATCATCGGCGAAGCGTCGCGGTAGGTTTGGGAGTATTTTAAGATGTTTTTAACGAGGCTTGCAAGACTCTTTGGATAAAGACTCTTTTCGCTAATCAGCACCAAAAGCGCTGCAAGCTGCGTTATCTCGTAATCCTTTGAAGCTATCAGCGCGCAAATTTGCTCAAAATCCCTATCGTCAAGCCCGACGTTGTCTTGAAGCTTGATTAAAAACCTCTTGAAATTCGCAGGTTCGCTCTCTTGTATTTTGGCTTCGCTTTTAAAGTTTAGAAAATTTTCGATTATCTTTTTACCGTATTGCGTGAAGTAGCTTTCAGGGTGAAACTGTATGCCAAAAACGGGGCGATTAACTTCGCGAAGCGCCATTATTACGCCATCATCGCTGATCGCAAGCGGTTTTAAATTTGACGGCAATTCATCAACATAAAGCGAATGGTAGCGCATAACCTCAAATTTGGCCGGCAATCCTTCAAAAAGCGGGCTTTCTTCAAGCACATCGATAAATGAAGTCTTGCCGTGAAACGGCTTTTCAAGACGCTTTATGACCGCACCGCCTACTAGTCCGATCGCCTGATGCCCAAGGCAAATTCCCAAAATAGGCAAGTTTAGATCGCTTTTTAAAATTTCAAGACAAATTCCGCTATCTTTTGGATGTTTGGGTCCGGGACTTAGCACGATCTTGCTTGGATTTAGCTTGCGAATTTCTTCAAGCGTTATCTTGTCGTTTCTTACACTTATGACCTCTTCGTCGGTTAGCTCTTTGATGTATTGCTCGACGTTAAATACGAAGCTGTCGTAGTTGTCTATCAGAAGTATCATTTATGAGTTTCCCTTGAGTTATTTTTAAATACATTTAGCACCGAGGCGCGTTTTTTGCAAATTTCTTTGTATTCGTTCTCGCCCACGCTATCTATGACGATGCCTGCACCGGCTTGGATAAACACCTCGCTAGCGCCGTTTTTAGACACAAAAACAGCACTTCGTATGAGGATAGCTTGCTGAGCGTCGCCGTTAAAGTGAAAAAATCCTATTCCACCTCCGTACGCGTTTCGCTTATAGCTTTCAAGCTCAGATATTATCTCCATGGCGCGAATTTTTGGCGTTCCGCTGAGCGTGCCTGCGGGAAATACGCTAGAGACTACTTCAAACGAGCTTATATCATCGCGTTTCATGCCATAAACATCGCTAGCCATGTGCATAACGCTCTCATAAAAGACCACGTGCATCGGGTTTTTCACGCTTACGCTCGAGCTTTTTGCGACGCGTCCGATGTCGTTTCTGGCTAGATCGATTAGCATTTTATGCTCGGCGAGCTCTTTTTCGTCATTTATAAGCTCGTTTTTAAGCCTTTCATCTTCTATGGCGTCCTTGCCTCGCCCTCTTGTGCCTGCGATCGGGGCTGCGAAAATTTGAGAGTTTTTTACTTCGCACACTAGCTCCGGGCTTGAACCTACGATATCACCGTGCGGAGTCGGGAAGTGAAACATATAAGGGCTTGGGTTTGCCTCGCTTAATAACCTATAAAACTCAAGGCTATCCATGTCGCTTATTAGTTTCATCTGCTCGCTAAGCACGACTTGAAAGATATCGCCGCTATATAGATACTCTTTTGCTTTTTGAGTCATATCTAAAAAGTGCTCGCGCTCTTTATCTAAATCCGTACAAATTTGATAAAAGCTATCTTTGGCTTTTAAATTTGGCTCTTTGATCTCTTTTAAAAAGTCGTAATATCTGCTCTTTTCGCCGTAAAACGAGTAAATTTTGCTTGTCTTGTCAAAATGCAGATAGGCTCTTGCGTTTGCGTATAAGAAATTTGGAAATTCATACTGCGAGCTTTGAAATTCGGGAATTTTTTCAAAATATCTCACGCTTTCATAGCCTAAAATTCCAAAAAGCCCCGCAAAGGGCGCGCTGTGTTTTTGAGTTAAAAAATAGCTCTTAAGTCCTGCAAAATCAACATCGTCACTACTTATATACTCGCAATCTATCCCGATGATTGCTTGAGCGGTATCTTCTGCTAAAAAGCTGTTTTTAAATTTTTGTCTTATCGCTTCGTAATAAACTAAAGGCTCTAGTAAAAGCATATTAAATCCTAAAAAATAAGTGAAATATTATATGTAAAAAGAGCTTTTATATGCATAAAGGGCTAAATTTAGGTCGCTAAAGTAGGGTGCGCTGAGTAAAAAAGAGTAAAATTTAAGCGGGATAGACCTCAAAAGAGGTCTAAGATTATTCCGTTAAAGCTTTGTGGAAATTTGCTTGTATTCCGCTTATTTTTTCGACTATGTCGCAGTTTTGAGCGCCGTATCTTTTAGCGATATTTTTGATATCCTCGTAAGCTACGGTTGTTTTGCCTCCGTCTTTGTAGATTAAAAATTTCATCGGCAGCTCAAGAGCGATTTGCGGTTCGCACTTCATTAAAAGCGTTCCGACTTTCGGTGCGCCAAATACCACCACGCTGGTTTCAGTCATCTCAAGACCCGCCTCTTTGGCTAGTTTTGAGTGGTTAAATACGTCAAAAAGCATAACGCCTTTTTCTTTAAGAATATTGCTAAATTTAGCTACCGTTTCATCTACGCTTAGACTGTTTGTGCCTTTTATAAGCATGCTTTCACCTCCAAATGCCAGCGACGCTATCGCCGCTACCGATATGAGCAGTTTTTTCACCTATTCTCCTTTATAAATTTTAGATTTAGATTAAAACGTAATTATACTTTAACAAGCTTAATGCTAAAATTTGCCAAAAGGTTAAAGATGTTTATCGGATATGTTTTTTTGGGCGTTTTAGTCGGTTTTGTTTCGGGATTTTTCGGTATCGGAGGCGGTGCGGTAGTCGTGCCTGCGATGATACTTTTGGGATATGATATCAAATATGCAATCGGTGTTAGCATAATGCAGATGGTATTTAGCTCCATCTTTGGCTCGTTTGTAAATTTACGCTCCAAGATGCTTGATTTAAAACCCGCTTTGGTGCTTGGGCTCGGGGGGTTTTGTGGTGCGCTTAGCAGTGGATTTATAGTCTCTCACTTTTCATCTAAATTTCTACTTGGAGCGCTTATTACCGCTCAGATGATAAATTTAACTAAGCTTTTAACAAGCCCGCTTGAGCCAAAAGGAGAGCAAAACAGCTCGCAAATTTTACTGTTTGTCATAGGGCTTATCACGGGAGCGGTTGCTATTAGCGTAGGTATCGGAGGATCGGTTTTTGTTATGCCTGCGCTTATCGGATTTTTAAACTACGACATTAAAAAGGCTGTTAGCACGGGACTATTTTTCGTAGTGTTTAGCTCAACTGCGGGCTTTATTAGCCTTGCTTCACATGGGCTGGTTCATTACGATATAGGCGTTGCTATCGGAATTGGTTCTTTGTTTGGGGTGTATTTTGGCGTAAAGACATCGCACGCCATAGATAAAAAGAAACAAAAATACTGGATGATCGCTCTTATAACGACCATCCTTGTAATTACGATTAGAAAATTTTTAATGGCTTAAAATATTTCAAACATGTGAGCTTGAGTTAACTTTCTTTCAAGATCTTTAACATAATCACTCGCAGCCTTATTAAACTATTTTTTGGTTTGCATTTTTATAACTGAATTATTATTTGAAAAATTAAAATCTTGTAAATTTAGCTATCTATTTGATGCCTAATTTGAAGATTGAAATTTAATAATTAATCAGATATTTATACCGCTTTGATTAAAATAAATAACTTAAAATTTAGGCGATAATCATGAACGATACAATAAAAATCACAGGTGCGCGCGAGCACAACTTAAAAAATATAAATTTAGAAATTCCAAAGAACAAATTAGTAGTTTTTACGGGGCTTTCGGGCTCTGGCAAGAGCACTCTAGCCTTTGATACGCTTTATGCCGAAGGACAAAGACGATATATCGAGAGTCTTTCTGCTTATGCAAGGCAGTTTTTGGATAAGGTCGGAAAGCCTGATGTGGATAAGATTGAAGGGCTAACGCCGGCAATCGCAATCGATCAAAAGACCACAAGCAAAAACCCTCGCTCTACAGTCGGCACGATAACCGAAATTTACGACTATCTAAGGTTGCTTTATGCACGCGTTGGGATTCAGCATTGTCATCAGTGCGGCAAACCGATCTCAAAGATGAGTGCAAGCGATATCATAAACGAAATTTCAAAGCTTCCTAAGGGCGCTAAAGTAGTGATTTACGCTCCGCTTGTGCGAGAAAAAAAGGGAACTTGGGCGGATCTAATTGAAAATTTGCGCGCAAAAGGCTTCGTAAGAGCCCAAATAGACGGTGTGATGGTAAGGCTTGATGAGGAAATCGAGCTAGCTAAAACTAAAAAGCACACCATAAAAGTCATAGTCGATCGCTTGGTTATCGATGATGAAAACCTTCAGCGTCTGGCTCAAGACGTAGAGAAGGCTTTGAGCGAGAGTTACGGCGAAGTCGAGATCGAGATAACCAATGCCGACGAGTTAAATTTAAAAGAGAAATTTATACATTACAGCGAGCATATGGCGTGCTTTGATTGCAAAATTTCATTTACTCCGCTAGAGCCGCTTAGCTTTAGTTTCAACTCTCCAAAAGGAGCTTGCGAGCATTGCGACGGACTTGGAATTCGCTACAGCCTTGATATGAATAAGATAATAGACGAGGAAAAAAGCGTAGAAACCGGCGCTATCAAGCTACTTTACGGCTACAATATGAGCTATTATTATAAATTTCTGCTTGCATTTTGCGAACAAAACGGTATTGACGTGAAAAAGTCATACTTTGAGCTAAGTGAAGATGAAAAGCGACTTGTGCTTTACGGCAACGCAAAAGAGGTTGAGTTTTTCTGGAAAAGACACAAGATAGCGCGTAAATTTGAAGGTGCGGTTAAGATCAGCTACGATTTGCTTAAAGACTCCAAGGATTTTGGCGAGTATATGAGCGAAAGAGGCTGCTCTGAGTGCGGCGGACACAGGCTTAGACCGCAATCTTTAGCCGTGCGCGTAGCGGGGCTTGGGATCGGTGAAATTTTGGATATGAGTATAGAAAATTGCGTTGCGTTTTTCTCGGACTCTAGCAAATTTGACTACTTAAGCGAGCAAGATGGCATGATAGCTTCGCCTATCTTAAAAGAGATAAACGAGCGACTTTATTTTCTTTATGACGTGGGGCTTGGCTATCTCTCTCTTGGGCGGGACGCGCGCACGATTAGCGGCGGAGAAGCTCAGAGAATTCGCATCGCAAGCCAGATAGGAAGCGGGCTAAGCGGCGTTATGTACGTGCTTGATGAGCCAAGCATCGGACTTCATGAAAGAGACACATTAAAGCTTATTAAAACTCTTAGAAATTTGCAGTCAAAAGGCAACTCCGTAATCGTGGTAGAGCATGATAAAAAGACGATAGAGGAGGCTGATTTTGTAGTTGATATCGGTCCTGCAGCAGGTAAATTCGGAGGCGAGATTATATTTAGCGGCGATGTAAAAAGCCTTATGCAAACCAACACCTCAACCGCTTTATATCTAAGCGGTGAGAAAAACATCAACTATCAAAAAAACAGAAAGCAAGAGAAGTGGATAGAAATTTCAAACGTAAATATCAACAATATCTCAAATTTAAGCGCCAAATTTCCGCTTAGAAATTTAGTCGGTATTACGGGCGTTTCGGGCTCGGGTAAAAGCTCGCTCATACTTCAAACCCTGCTTCCTGAAGCGCAAGAGCAGCTAAATAGAGCTAGAAAAGTTAAAAAGATAGCGGGCGTGAATTTAAGCGGACTTGAAAATTTAGATAAGGTTATCTACCTTGATCAAAGCCCGATAGGTCGCACTCCACGCTCAAATCCTGCGACATATACGGGTGTGATGGACGAGATAAGAAATCTCTTTGCACAGACCAAGGAAGCAAAGCTAAGAGGCTATAAGATCGGGCGCTTTAGCTTTAACGTCAAGGGCGGCAGATGCGAGAAGTGCCAAGGTGAGGGCGAGATAAAGATAGAGATGCACTTTTTGCCCGATGTGATGGTGGTTTGTGATGCTTGTAGCGGCTCCAGATATAATGCTCAGACGCTAGAAATTTTATATAAAGGCAAGAGTATCGCCGATGTGCTAAATATGAGTATCGATGAGGCGATAGAGTTTTTTAAAGCGGTTCCTAAAATTTACGCTAAGCTTAAAACTCTGCAAGACGTCGGGCTTGGCTACATCACGCTTGGACAAAACGCAACTACACTAAGCGGCGGCGAAGCTCAGCGCGTGAAGCTCTCAAAGGAGCTTGGTAGAAGCGATACGGGAAATACGCTTTATATACTTGATGAGCCTACTACGGGACTTCACTTTGCCGATGTCGATCGCCTTACGCAAGTGCTTCATCATCTAGTCGAGCTTGGGAATTCGGTCTTTGTGATCGAGCATAATATGGACGTGATTAAAAATTGCGATTATATAGTTGATATGGGACCTGAAGGTGGTAGCAAGGGCGGTAAGATCATCGCTAGCGGAAGCGTAAAAGAGGTAGCTAAAAATCACAAAAAAACAGGCTCTTACACGGGTAAATTTTTAGCCGATGAACTTGAGGATATGAAGGCTAAAAAGGGCAAAAAAGATGCAAAGAGCGCTCAGTGAGTATCTTGAAATTTGCAGGCATATACAAAACGTAGCAAGCAGACATGCCAACAAAGAGGATTTTATCGCCCAAATCATAAATCAGATTTCGTTTAGGCATACAAAAGAGCTTTATGAAATTTGGCTTAAGGAGTGCCTTGAAAAGCGCGACTGGAAGGGCGTAAACAGCTTGATATTTCAGCAAAACCGCATGGAGCTCATACCCGGAAGTGCAAGCGGATACGATCACTGCATTAGGTTTTCTAAGTTGCTAAATAGCGTTGCGTGCGGTGATTTTGAAGCTGTTAATAAAATTATCCCGCCTGATATCGTAGCTAGCAAAAACGGCTACACATTGCTAGTTGTAGGTATAAATTTATTCTTTGCGATGTGGTATAAAGATGAGGTTAAGCTTGAGGCGGCATTAAAGGCGGCTAGGAAATTTATAAACTCAAAAAAGCCTGCCAACGAGCGAGCTCAAATCGCCTCTATAGTAGGAATTTGTGATAAGGACGCGGAAGCGGTAAGTGAGAATTTGCAAGCCTTTTGCACGGGATATAATAAAACAGACGTTTTGCCTTACAAAAAGCTGCTTTGCATGCCTGCGCACGGCATTTACTGCCTTGCTAAAATTTTGCTTGACGAAGAAACTTTTAGTCAAATAAAAATGCCAAAACATCAAAATTTCTCCCGCGAATTTGCCGCTTGGCGAAACGACAATCAAAATCCTGAGCTAAATTTATACTTTACTTATCCAAAAGAGCTTGAAATTTTTAACCAAATTTTTATGCACCCGCCCGTAAAGAGCATGCTTCATCAGCCATATAAGGATTACGAGCGAGTGCCGTACTGGTATATGGATGAAAAAGCGATGGTAACGGCTCTTGCAAAGCAGATTGTAGATAAATTAAGGAGTGAGACAAAATGAGACTTTGGACGATCAGCCCTGTTTATCTGGACGCAAAAGGTTTAGTAGCGTTATGGAGAGAGGCGCTTTTAGCAAAGCATGTTTTAAATGGGCTTACAAAGGGGTATAAAAACCATCCGCAGCTTGATAGATTTTACGCGCATGACAACCCCAAAGAGCTTATAAATGCCTATTTGCAAGAGGTTTATGACGAGGCCTCAAAAAGAGGATATAAATTTGATAAAAGCAAGATAGATGCCTTTAGTAGCCAGAATTTATCGCCGGTGCAAGTTACAAGCGGTCAGATAGAGTATGAATTTGCGTTTTTGCAAGATAAGCTAAGAGTGCGAGACGCCCTGATGTATGAGCGAAATTTGAGCGTGAACGAAGTTGGGATAATGAGTATTTTTAAAGCTGTAAATGGAGATGTCGAGCCGTGGGAAAAGATAAAGAGTTAAAAGAAATTCCGCGCAAAGGCGCAAGATCGATAAGTGAAATTCCTACCGAAATTTTAGAGCGGTTAAATTCAGGCGAGATCCAAACGGCAAATTTGACCGAATGGCTTGCCGTAAATCAAGAAATTTTGCTTGCAAACGTGCTTGTGCAAATAAACAAAAGCGAATTTTTAGAGCAAATTTTAGCTCAGGTTAAAAGCCTTAAAAACAAAAGCGCAAATTCCGTTAGCAAGACGATCGGCGCCGAGCTTTTTAAGATTGCAAGCACGGATAAAAGCGGACAAATTTTAAAAGCTCTTAGCACTCACAGATCAGACACCGTGCGATGTTGGGCGGCTTATATGACGGCTTGCGATGAGAGCCTTGATATAAGCGCTACTCTTAACGCTATAAAGCCGTTTGCAGCGGACTCTCACTTTGGCGTTAGAGAGATCGCCTGGCTTTGCGTGAGAGGTAAAGTCATCTCAAATTTGGACGAAAGCATAGAAATTCTCTCAAAATTTGCACTTGATGAAGACGCTAATATCAGGCGATTTGCAAGCGAGGCGACAAGACCGCGCGGAGTTTGGTGCGAGCATATATCGGCACTCAAAGCCGAGCCTTGGCGCGCACTAGCAATACTTGAGCCGCTTAAAAGCGATAGCTCAAAATATGTGCAAGATAGCGTGGCAAACTGGCTAAACGACGCGAGTAAAACGCAAGCTGAATTTGTGCGTGAAATTTGCTCTCGGTGGAGCGAGCAAAGCAAAAGCAAGCAGACTGCCTATATCATAAAAAGAGCGCTTAGAACGCTTAAGAAAAGCGATGACATATAAAACAGAGGCGATAAAAAGTTCTTTAAAAGGAATTGCGGTGATTTTTAAAAAAATAAGAATAAGTTAAGACTATCCTTATTTAGAGAAACTACAGATGATTTTATGTGAGCTTTTATATTCATTGCGCTCATTTGGAGGCTTGTTAAGCTCTGGTATTAACATAGTTTATAATCACGATAAATCCGCTTCCTGCACGAAGCTCAAAGCTAAAGTCTCTAGCTCTGCCTAGAAATTTTGGATCTGAGCTGAAGCTGTATTGATTTTTTACGATACAAACGGGCAAATTTGCCTTGCCTAAAGCTATTATGCTATTCATATTCTTAAGCGCTTTTTGGCTAAATTTCACATCTCTTGCGCGTTTTTGCAAGGTGCAAATTTATATCATCGCTTGGCGCAACTTGAGCGTATCCTCCACCTGTCGCCTCGCCTTTGATGCCAAATACAGGCCCAAGGCTTGGCTCTCTAAGTGCGGCGCAGACTCTTTTATCAAGCCTGCTTAAAGCGTCGCTAAGTCCTATGGTTACGGTTGTCTTGCCCTCTCCAAAGGGGGTCAGGTTTGTAGCCGTTACAAGGATCAAATTTGAGTTGCTAGTAGCCAAATTCGCAGCCACTTTAGCCTTAAATTTGCCAAAAAGCTCTAAATTTTCTTCATTTAAATTTAACTTTTTAGCCACCTCTTTGATGTTTTTTAAATTTGCCTTTTTTTCTATCTCGTGATCGTTTAGCACAAATTTCCTTAAAATTTTAGATTAGTTCAAAGATTAAAATTTGGCTCTGTTAAAATATAGTGTTGATTATGATATTTTAGATTCCAAAAAATGTAACTAAATATTGTATAAAGTCCGAAATTAGCAATCGATGTAAATGACTTTTTAAATTCATAGTATATCTTTAGTGTTTTTTACAGTTATAACGATTAAGCTTAGTATTTTTTGCCAAGAAATATCAATGAAGTATTTTAATAGAGCCTAAAATTTATCAAAAAGATATGAAAAATTTGATTAAATTTGTCTGCAAATTTAAATTTCACAAGGAAAAGCCATGCAGCAGATAAATATCTTGCTTTTTGACGACTATACAAGTCTTGACGCGCTTGGACCGCTTGAAGTGCTTTCAAGGCTTAAGCAGCACTATGAGATAGACTATTTTTCACTTGACGGAAAAGCGGTTAAAAGCTCCATAAACACGCAAATTTTAACTCGCAAAATAAGCGAGATAAAAAGCCATGATATCCTGCTGGTACCTGGTGGATTTGCGACAAGAGCACTTATAAATGATGAGCGGTTTTTAAGCGAATTAAGCAATTTGGCTAACGCCAGCAAGATAGTTTTAAGCGTCTGCACGGGCTCGGTTTTGCTCGCTTGCGCAGGATGTTTAAAGGGCAAAAGAGCCACTAGCAACAAGTCATCTTGGGAATTTGTAACAGCATCAAGCAAAGACGTGGAGTGGATAAAGCCTGCCAGATGGGTAAAGGACGGCAAATTTTACACCTCAAGCGGAGTTGCGTCCGGCATTGATATGGCGCTTGGTTTTGTGGCTGAAATTCATGGAATAAAAACTGCACGATATATCTCAAAATCCATGGAATACATCTGGAATGAAGATAGAAATTTCGATCCGTTTGCGTGAAATTTAAAAACGGAGTGAAGTTTGTTTATAGCAAATTTTTGATACAATTTCTTAAATTTTTAGTAAGGACAAGATATGATTGAAGAGTTTAAAAAGAGGATAAAAACGCTTCCGCCGCTTCCAAAAAGCTTCCATAAAGTTTTGCAAATTTGTGAGAGCGATAGCGGAGTAGGGGAGCTTGCCAAGGCTATCGAAGGCGATCCGATGATGGTTGCTCAAATGTTAAAAACGGCAAATTCTCCGCTTTATGGCTTTAACAGGCAGATTAAAACAGTTTTGCAAGCGGTTAGCCTATTTGGCAAAAATATGACCAAATCGCTTGTGGCTAGCTCAACCGTGCAAGGCATGCTAAAAGTAAGCGTGGAGCCTTATAGCGTGAGTCCTGAGCAGTTTGTAAATATCTCAAATTTGCAAGGATCTATCGCAAAAGCGTGGTTTAAGCGCATTGCGCCTGAGAAGATGGATGATCTGTTTTTATGCGCGCTGCTTCAAGATACGGGCAAAATTTTGATCTCTGATGAGGTGATCAGACGCGATGAGGTGATGTATTTTAAAGAAGATATAGCGATGAGCTTTGATATCGGCGCGGTTGAGATGAATAACTTCGGCACTACAAGCGTGCTCATAGCTGCTGATATATTTGATCACTGGGGCTTTGAAAAGGGTATCGTAGAAAACATCCGCCACTCAAACGATCCAAAAAGTGCGCCTGATGAGCTTAAGCAAACCGCATGGGCGCTTTATATCATAAGAGTTTTGGCAAATCAAAAGCAGCAACTTAGCGATCTAAACGTCCAAACTGCGCTAAATTTGGCTGCTGAAAACGGCTTTGACGAGCAAATTTTAAAAGAGGTTGTAGAAGAGATAAAAGAAAAAAACGGTTAGTAGTTTAAGGCGGTTTGCTCGCCTTAAACTTAACTTCTGCTCTGCTTTTGCGCAAATTTAAATCAAGGAAAAATAATGAACAGCAAAAAAACTCTCACTATCATCGATACTTTCGGCTTTTTTTTCAGGCTTTATTATGCGATGCCAAACCTCAAAAACAAAGAGGGTAAGCCAAGCGGGATGGTGAGCGGATTTGCAAATTTCATTATGAATTTAAGGGATGAATTTCCAAGTGATTACATCATCTTTGCGCTGGATAGCAAGGGCAAGACGCTTCGCCACGAGATGGCCGGCGAATACAAAGCTAACCGCGACGAGCCGCCAGCGCCGCTTAAAGAGCAGCTTCCCGTGTGTATAGAGATGATACGCCGGATGGGGCTTTGCGCGATGTCAAAAGAGGGTTATGAGGCTGATGACATCATCGCAACAGCGGTAAAAACAGCAAAAGAACAAGATATCTTCGTGCGAATCGTAACGCACGATAAAGACCTTTATCAGCTTATCGAAGATGGCAAAGTAAGCATATATAGCCCACAAAGCAAGATCGATCACGATAGCGCAAGCTGCGTGGAAAAGTATGGCGTGCTGCCTTCTCAAATTCGCGATTTTCTAGCCCTTACAGGAGATAGCTCAGATAACATCCCCGGCGTAAAAGGTATCGGCGCAAAGGGTGCTAAAAAGCTACTTGATGAGTTTGGAAATTTAGAAAATATCTATGAAAATTTAAGCTTTATAAGAAACGATCGCACAAGGCAGATGCTCGTTGATGACAGGGAAAATGCCTTTTTAAGCAAGCGGCTAACTTCGCTTTTTTACGATGCGGTTGAGATAACAAGCTTTGAAAATGCGCTATTTCCTACGCAAAATCCGCTTTTAAAGGTTGCCGATCTGCTTCGCGAATACGACTTAAATCGCATACTAAAATCGCTTCAAAATAGCGAAGAAAACGCCGAATTTAAGCTTGGCTTTAACGCGCATTTGCTAACTGATGAAAGCCAGATAGAGCGCTTGCTAGAAGATATCACGGACGAGACGATCGTGGCTTTTGATACCGAAACTACGGGCATTGACGCAAATAACGCCAAGATCGTGGGCTTTAGCTTTTGCTTTAACGACACCGATAGCTACTACGTGCCTATAGCTCACAGCTATCTTGGAGTTAGCAAGCAAGTAAGCCCGAAATTTGCGGCTTGGGCGGTAGGGCAAATTTACAAAGGCTGCGTCATAGGGCAAAATTTAAAATATGATTTTAAGGTCGTAAAGCAAAATTTAAACCTCAATCCACCTAAAAATTTTAAAGATACGATGATCATGGCGTGGCTTATGGAGCCTTCGCAGGCTGTGGGTATGGACGCGCTTGCAAAGAGGCTTTATAATTACGATACGATCAAATTTGAAGATGTGGTTAAGCGCGGCGAAACATTTGCCAGTGTTAGCCTTGAGAATGCCGCAAAATACGCGAGCGAGGACGCTTGGATAACGCTTAAATTTTATAAGAGCTTTTTAAATCTGCTTGAGCCAAATTTGCTTAAACTCGCAAACGAGCATGAATTCCCTTTTCTCATCACGCTTTTTGATATGGAAAATCGCGGCATCAAGCTAAACAGGCAAAAAATGCAAAATTTGATAATCCAAAATGACGCCACTATCAAGCGTCTCACTGCCGAAATTTACGAGCTAAGCGGCGAGAGCTTTAATATCAACTCCGTTAAACAGCTTGGCGAAGTTCTCTTTGAGAGGTTAAATTTGCCTGCTAAGAAAAAGACTAAAACAGGCTACAGCACCGATGAAGCCGTGCTTACCGAGCTGCTTGAAGCTCATCCTGTTATAGCGAAACTGCTTGAGTACCGCGAAATTTACAAGCTTCAAAGTACCTATTGCGAGCCGCTTTTAAATTTGGCTAAAAACGATGAAAACAGCCGAATTTATACAAATTTTATGCAAACGGGCACGAGTACTGGCAGGCTTTCTAGCAAAAATCCGAATTTGCAAAACATACCTGCGCGCGGAAGCCTTGCTTACGAGGTTCGCGAGACGTTTGAGGCAAAGGATGGCTTTAGTCTTGTGGGGCTTGATTATAGCCAGATAGAGCTAAGACTGCTTGCGCATTTTAGTAAAGATAGCGCTCTGCTTGAGGCGTTTGCAAATGATGAGGATATACACGCAAGAACGGCGATTAGCATATTTGGAGAGAGTAATGCACAAAACAGAGCCGTAGCAAAGAGTATAAATTTCGGGCTTATCTACGGCATGGGCTCAAGCAAGCTCTCAGGGCAGGTCGGCATCTCACGCGCCGAAGCAAAAGAGTATATAGAGCGCTATTTTAGGGCTTTTCCAAGCATTAAGGGCTTTTTAGAAAGCATTAAAACCGAGGCTAAAAATAATGGATTTGTCACCACCTTGCTTGGTCGAAAAAGATTTTTTGACTTTAGCACGGCAACTCCGATGCAGCTTGCGATGTATGAGCGTGAGGCTGTAAATACGATATTTCAGGGCTCGGCGGCTGATATCATAAAGCTTGCGATGGTAAAAATCAGCAAAATTTTAGATGAGCGAGCCAACATGCTGCTTCAAATTCATGATGAGCTTATATTTGAGGTTGAAGATGGCTTTGCGCAAGAATTTGGTGAGCAGGCAAAAGAGGTAATGCAAAGTATTTGTAGGCTTAACGTTCCGCTTAAGACTTCGCTAAATATAGCGAAAAATTGGAGTGATTTGAAGTAAAATTTGTGCTTTATAAATACAAAGCGTGAGATAAATTTTAAGTTTCGTTACCCAAATTTAACAGCTTTGCGAATACATAATTTTCAAGAAATATTATTTTAGTGACATTTTTACCTATTTAATAATCTTAAATTATCTTATTAAAAATGATTTTTAATAAAAACTATAAAATTTAAGCTGATTGACGCCGTGTATTTGCTAAAATTACGCTAATACTCTAAAAAATAACATTCCAAAAGGAGAATTAATGGAGTTTTTGACTAGTTTAAGCGAAGGCACGCAGTTTGCCATTCAGCTTATAGTTGTTCTTGTCTGTCTATTTTACGGGGCGAAAAAGGGCGGCATCGCGCTTGGTTTGCTAGGCGGTATAGGACTTATCGTTCTTGTATTTGGCTTTCACATTCAGCCTGGTAAGCCGGCGATTGCCGTTATGCTCACCATCCTTGCCGTTGTTGTTGCGAGTGCGACATTGCAGGCAAGCGGCGGACTTGACGTTATGCTTCAAATAGCGGAGAGAATTTTAAGGAAAAATCCAAAATACGTAAGTATCCTAGCGCCGTTTGTAACGTGCTTTTTAACGATACTTTGCGGAACCGGACACGTTGTTTATACGATTTTACCTATCGTTTATGATATAGCTATCAAAAACGGCATTCGTCCTGAGCGCCCGATGGCTGCAAGCTCGGTATCTGCGCAAATGGGTATCATCGCAAGCCCGGTTTCAGTTGCGGTCGTAACCTTAACCGCATTTTTAGTAAGTTCCAAGACTCAGCTTGCCGGATTTGATGGCTATTTGGACCTTCTTAAAATCACGATACCTTCGACATTTTGTGGTGTTTTAGCGATCGGAATTTTTAGCTGGTTTAGAGGCAAAGATCTTGATAAAGACGAGGAATTCCAAGAGAAGATAAAAGATCCTGAGTTTAAAAAATATGTTTACGGCGAAAGTGCTTCTTTGCTCGGTCAAAAGCTTCCACAATCAAGCTGGAACGCGATGTGGATATTTTTAGGTGCTATCGCGGTTGTTGCTCTACTTGGATACTTCAAAGAGTACCGCCCGGCATGGCCTAAATCAAATCCTGCGAAAGTAGTCGAGATCGTAGCTGACGGTAAAGCGGTTAAGAGCTTTAACGTAAAAGACGGCAAGATCGTAGCTATCGTAAAAGACGGCAAGATCGAAGAGACTGTTGCTTCAAGCAAGGCAAAAAGCTCTATGAGCTATGAAAACATTGAAATTTATAGCAAAGATGGCAAACTGACTCAAAGCCTAAAAGCTGAAAACGGCGGCGTGGTGCTAAATGCCGGAGATAAGAGCGAGACCATAGCTTCAGCTAAGATCGCTGTAAAAGATAGCGTGAAAAAGCCCGCTCCTATGGGCATGGTTGATGTTATCCAAATTTTCATGCTGCTAGCCGGTGCGCTCATCATCATCTTTACAAAAACGGATGCGAGCAAGATCAGCAAAAACGAAATTTTCCGCTCAGGTATGATCGCACTTGTTGCGGTGTTTGGAATTTCATGGATGGCTGAGACGATGTTTGCGGTGCATACTCCGATGATGAAAGAAGCACTTGGAGATATCGTTAAGCAGCACCCTTGGACATATGCGGTTATGCTGCTTTTGGTGTCAAAATTTGTTAATTCTCAGGCCGCCGCGCTTGTGGCTTTCGTGCCGTTAGCTCTTGGTATAGGCGTTAGCCCTGCGATAATCCTTGCCTTTGCGCCTGCTTGCTATGGATATTATATACTTCCTACATATCCAAGCGACCTTGCGGCTATTCAGTTTGACCGCTCGGGTACGACAAGGATTGGCAAATATGTTATAAATCATAGTTTTATTATTCCTGGACTTATTGGAGTATTCTCGTCGTGCTTATTTGGCTGGATATTCGCGAGTCTATATGGGTATATGGGCTAAAATTTAGAATTTTTATCTGCTTAAGTCTTATAGAAAGAGACTTAAGCAGTATATTTATATGTGTTGCGAAATAATATAATTTAGGTAAGACTATAAATTATTACACTTAATATTATTTTATTTTGACACTATTTTATAATTTTAGTGGTATACTTATATGATTATAAATATTTTTTAAATACATTAAGATTGGATGGAAGTGAAAAGACCAAATAGCTATTGGAACTCTCAGATAGAATCTCAAGAGGGAAGTGTTGAGCGCATGATGAAAGATGAGCTTATGCGAAAGAAAGCTTATGAAAAAAATCAAAAAAATTTTGTAAAGGCATTTGAAGACAGGATGGATTTTTATATAACATCTAGTATTGTGGTAATGAGTTTGGTGTTAGTCGGCTTTGTACTAAAGTATATGGTTTAATTTTTTATCAATCTGCTTAGCTATAACTCATTTTTTTAGCCTATTGCCAAATTTGGCTCTATCGCTCATATATACAAAGCTTAAGACTTCCGCAACCGCTCTAAAAAGCTCGGCAGGTATCATCTCGTTTATATCACACACCTTATAAAGCTCTCTTGCAAGCGGCGGATTTTCTACGATCTTAACGCCGCTATTTATACCGATATCTTTGATACGAAGCGCTAGGAAATCGACCCCTTTGGCTATAACGACAGGTGCTTTTTCTTTAGTTTTATCATATCTTAGCGCGACTGCGTAGTGAGTAGGGTTAGTGATGATGACGTCGGCTTCAGGGATATTTTGCATCATCCTTCGCCTGCTTGCTTCCATCTGAAGCCTTCGAATACGAGCTTTTACCTGCGGATCACCTTCCATCTGTTTGTATTCGTCTTTAACCTCTTGCTTTGTCATTCTAAGGTCTTTAAAATACTGAAAACGCACGATAAGAACATCAACAATCGCTATGACAAATAGCACGATGAGCATGACAAAAGCTAGGATTATCATCTTTTCTTTAAGCCAGTCAAGCTGAGCTACCATAGGCAAAAATATAGTGTGCGGAAGCTCTTTGATAAAGCTTAGAAACATGAAAAATCCAACGCTAAATACGATGGTAACTTTTAGCGTCATCTTTATGGATTCGATCAGTTTTTTAAGCGAAAAGAGGTTTTTAAGCCCTTTTATCGGGTTTATTTTGTTTAAATTTGGCTCAAGCGGCTTTGTCGTAAAGATAAATCCAAACTGGATCAAATTTGCGATAATTCCTGCAATTGCCACACAAATGGTAATCGGCAAGATCATTAAAAGCGCTCTAAAAACCGTTGTAAGCGCGATACTGTAAATGAGCTTTGCGTCTATCTCTTGCCCGATTAAGCTCTGATAATAAACATAAAGCGCGAAAAACTGCTCGCCTAAAAAGCCAAGAAGTAAAATTACGGCAAAGATAGCCACAAAAAGGGTGATAAATCCCGCTAAGTCCTGGCTTTTAGGGACGTTTCCGTCCTTTTTGGCGTCTTCTATCTTTTTGGAGGTGGCTTCTTCGGTTTTTTCTTGATCGTTTTCTGCCATTATCTACTTAGCCGTATTTAAGATTAAGCTAAATTTCTTAGTGTAGTTGAGTGGAAAATTTTGAGCAGTGTCTAATAGTAAGATAAATTTTACCAAGAAATTTCCTTTGTGATTTTGAATTTAGTGATTATATCAAAACTGCTTTGTATTTTTAAATTTAAAATTCTAAATTAAATCTAAAATAGAAACTTTTAAGTAATAATCAGAGATATTTTATCCTAATTGCTTAATACTATCTAAAAATAATTTTTAACAAACAATAAAATTTATTTTAAATTAATAGAAAAAATTATATTATTCTGTGATTTTATTTTAAATTTAAGGATTAAGTATGAAATTTAAGTTTATCTTACTGAGTTCAGCTTTGGCTAGTTCGATTTTTGCGAACGATTTGATTAAAGAGGCGCTTGACGCAGGTCTTGTTGCGATCCCAAGCGATCCGCACACTCTTACAAAGATGATAAATGATGCTTCGCCTGATTCTAAAGAATTTCCTACGACAATGGTAGCTTATGAGCTTGGAAAGAGGCTTTATTTTGATCCTCGCCTTTCAAAATCAGGTATCATAAGCTGTAACACCTGTCATAACTTAGGTCTTGGAGGCGTTGATGGAGTGCCTGCTTCAACAGGTCACAAATGGATGCCAAACCCGCATCACGTAAACGCGCCTACAGTTTATAACTCTGTATTTAACTCAGTTCAATTCTGGGACGGACGCGCAGCTCACCTTGCAGCTCAAGCGGCTGGTCCTATGACAGCACTTCCTGAAATGGCTTCAACTCCTGAGCTTGTGGTGGATAGACTTAAATCAATTCCTGCTTATGTAGCCGAGTTTAAAAAAGCATTTAACAGCGAGATAAATTTTGATCTTGTTACGACTGCGATTGGAATTTTTGAAAGAACGCTTGTAACTCCTTCAAGATTTGACAAATTCCTAGAGGGCGACAAGAATGCACTAAATGAAGCTGAGAAAAAAGGCTTAAAAGTGTTTTTGGATAAGGGTTGTGCATCTTGCCATAATGGCATCAATTTAGGCGGGACTCTTCAACCGTTTGAAGTTGCAGGCAAGTATGAATTTGCAAATGTTGGTGATTTTAAAGGCGACGCAAACGGAATGGTAAAGGCTCCTACACTTAGAAACGTCGAGTTAACAGCTCCTTATTTTCATAACGGCGCTATTTGGTCTCTAAAAGATGCAGTAAAAGCCATGGGTAGTATTCAGCTTGGAATCGAGATAAGCGAGCAAGAAGCTAACGATATGGTAACGTTTTTAAATTCCTTAACAGGAACTATGCCAAAGGTTGAATATCCGATGTTTCCTGCTTCGACAGATAAAACCTCAAAGCCTGAATTAGACTACTAAAATTTATGATCGGGAGGTTATCCTCCTGATTAAATTCAACTTAAATTTATAAAAAAAAGTATATAATCCACTCCTTACAACCAACAAAGCTCCAGAAATCTTTTTTAAAAGTGCTTTTTGGTAACTTACCAAAGAAGGGATAGCAATGTCAAAATATGCTATTATAAAACACGGCGGAAAGCAGTATAGAGTGAGCGAAGGTGAATACCTTAAGCTTGATCGCTTTGAAGCCGAGCCAAAAGCAAACATCGAAATAAACGAAGTTTTAGCTCTTGGCGGAGATGAAGTGAAGGTAGGTGCGCCATTTGTTAAGGGTGCAAAAGTTGTCTTAGAGGTCGTAAATTTAGGTAAAGACAAAAAAGTCGTGATCTATAAAAAACGCAGAAGAAAAGACTCTAAATTAAAACGCGGTTTTAGAAGACAATTTACTCGCGTTAAAGTTTTAAGCATACAAGCCTAAGGAGATAAAGTATGGCACACAAAAAAGGTCAAGGTTCAACCCAGAATAACCGAGATTCCATCGGTCGCCGCTTAGGCGTTAAAAAATTCGGAGGCGAATTTGTTCGCGCCGGCAATATCATAATCCGCCAAAGAGGCACAGCAACTCACGCCGGAAGCAACGTAGGTCTTGGTAAAGATCACACGATATTTGCGCTTATCGACGGATATGTAAAATTCGAGAGAAAAGATAAAACAAGAAAAAAAGTTTCTGTTTATCCGGCTGCTTAAATTTTAGGAGGGCTTAGCTCTCCTTTTCTTCATTAAATTTTTACAAAAATATTTTACTCTTGCTGCTAAATCAAATTAAATACCGTTATGTTATAAATTTATGTTAGGCAGATTTATAATTGTGAGAATTTTAAAATCAAATTTTAATCAACAAAAAGATATAATGAAAAGAAAATTTTAAGGTAAATTTATGTTTATAGATAGTGTAAGTTTGACATTAAGCTCGGGTCACGGCGGAGCGGGTGCGGTTAGCTTTCGTCGAGAAAAGCACGTTATACTAGGCGGACCTGACGGCGGAGACGGCGGAGACGGCGGAGATGTGTATTTTATCGTTGATAACAACACTCACACATTAGCCGCATACAAAGGTAAGCGTGCATTAAAGGCTCAAAACGGAGAGCCTGGCATGGGACGTAGAATGACTGGTAAAAAAGGCGAAAATTTAGAGCTTATCGTTCCTCCTGGAACCGCCGTATACGATGCCGATAGCGGCGAGCTTTTGCTTGATTTAACGCAGCAGGGCGAGCGAAAGATGTTTTTAAAGGGCGGCAAAGGCGGACTTGGTAACGTTCATTTTAAAAGCTCGACCAACCAAGCTCCTGAATACTCTCAAAAGGGCACTCCTGAAGAAATTTGTAATGTGCGTCTTGAGTTAAAGCTGATCGCCGATGTGGGGCTTGTGGGCTTTCCAAATGTTGGTAAATCAACGCTTATATCAACCGTTTCAAACGCCAAACCGCAGATTGCCAACTATGAATTTACGACACTTACACCAAAGCTCGGTCTTGTAGAAGTTGATGAATATAACGGCTTTGTTATGGCGGATATCCCCGGTATTATTGAAGGAGCAAGCGACGGAAGAGGGCTTGGAGTCCAGTTTTTAAAGCATATTGAGCGGACTAAAGTTTTACTTTATATGCTAGATCTTGCCAACTACCGAACCCTTGAAGAGCAGTTTGGCACTCTTAAAGCAGAGGTTAGCAAATTTTCAAGCGAGCTTGGTGGCAGGGATTATGCTATCGCACTTACTAGGCTTGATGCTTGCGAAGAGGTGGATAAAATTTCGGGCTTCATTAAGAGTCTTGGGCTTGGAAATGATCTTTTAAGCTACAAGCAAGACGTATATGAATTTGATGCTGCCAAGCCGTTTTTCATCATGCCGATATCGTCTGCAAGCGGGGAAAATATAAATGAGCTTAAATTTAACCTGCTTGAGCTTTTGCAAAAAGACAAATTCAAATAGTTCGTTTGGTCAAATTTTGTGCTTAAATTTGCTTTTTATAAGCCAAATTCTCACAAATAAGAGCTATTGTTTTAAAATTTTACGGCTCCAAAATACAAAAGAGAAACGGAGAAGATATGAGCGGTCATAAAACAGCCTTAGTAGTAGGGGCGACAGGAGTCGTCGGACGCGAGATAGTAAGGCAGCTTTGCGAGGATGAGGATTATTTGAGGGTTTTTGTCTGGACAAGACGTGATCTTGATTTTGCGCACGAAAAACTAGATATAAAAAAGATTGATTTTGACAAGATAAGCGAGATAAAGCCGTTTTATGTGGATGAAATTTACTGCGCACTTGGCACGACTTTAAGAAAAGCCAGAAGTAAAGAGCGGTTTTTAAAAGTGGATGTAGAGTATGTGAAAGAGGTTGCCAAATGGGGTAAGTTATCAGGTGCGAAGAGCTTTTCGATGATATCTTCGCTTAAGGCCGATGTAAATTCAGGCGTATTTTATTTTAGAGCAAAAGGCGAGGCTGAAAATGCGGTTAAAGAGCTTGGATATGACTCTTTGATGATATTTCATCCCTCGCTTATCAAGGGTCAGCGAGAGGAGTTTAGGGTTTTTGAAAATTTCATGATAACCATGTTTAAATTGATACCTAAAAAATTCTTTTCGTCCATGCGACCTATGAGTGGAAAGCAGATCGCGCAAGCGGTTTTGAAAGTGGCCAAAAACCCGCCTGCGGGAGCTAAAATTTACCGCCCGCAAGATGTAATTAAAACTAACGGATAGAGATATGAATGTAATTTTTATGGGAACGCCCGAGTATGCGGTCAAAATTTTAGACTCTATGGTTAAATTTAACACCAATCAACTTAGCTTAGACGGCGCTAAAAAAGAGCCGAAATTTAATATCGTAGCCGTTTTTACCCAGCCTGATAAGCCCGTGGGCAGGAAGCAGATACTAACTCCTAGTAGCGTTAAGATTTATAGCGAGGCAAATTTGCCCACTGTACCGATATTTCAGCCAAAGACTTTGCGAGATGAAGCGGTGGCTCGGCAAATTTCAAGCTTGAAGCCTGATTTTATAGTTGTGGCGGCGTATGGAAAAATTTTGCCTAAGAGCATACTTGACATCGCTCCTTGTATAAATTTGCACGCTTCGATTTTGCCGAAATACCGCGGCGCAAGTCCGATTCAAAGCGCGATTTTAGAAGGCGAAAAACAAACCGGAGTAACGGCTATGCTTATGAACGAAGGGCTTGATACAGGCGATATGCTTGATTTTGCCTATACGAACTGCGAAAACAAAATGGCGCAAGAGCTTTTTAGCGAACTTGGCGATATGGCGGGCGAACTAATAGTAAAAACGCTCTTAAATTTTCAAAATTTAACCCCTATCAAGCAAGACGACAACCTCGCAACCGAATGTAAAAAGATACAAAAAACGGACGGGCTTTTTAGCTTTAACGAAGATGCACATGAAATTTATAATAAATTTAGAGCGCTTACTCCTTGGCCGGGAATTTATCTTGAGAGTGGACTTAAAATTTTATCTTTGGAGCTATTTGAAGGCTCAAGCGGTGAAGCAGGAGAGATTTTAAGCATTTATAAAGATAGTTTTGTAGTGGGGTGCAATAGTGGAGCTGTTAAAATTTACTCTCTGCAAGAACCTGCCAAAAAGGCCGTCGATGCAAATTCTTATATAAACGGCAAACGCCTTAGAGTAGGCGATAAAATTTTATGATAAGAGCTGATTTTGGTAGTTGAATTTGTTGATTCAATCCCGTCAACACAGGAATTTGTCTGCGAAGGCGTGCGAGCAGGAGCGATAAAGTCGCCTTTTATGATCGTTGCAAACGAACAAACCAAAGGTATAGGCAGCAGAAATAACGAGTGGCAAGGATTTAGAGGGAATTTGTTTTTTTCTTTTTGTGTAGATAGGAGCTTTTTGCCAAATGATCTGCATGAGGCCTCCATATCTATATATTTTTCGATGATTATGCGTGAATTTTTAGCTTCGCAAGGTTCTGAAATTTGGATTAAGTGGCCCAATGATTTTTACATAGAAGATAAAAAAATAGGCGGAACAATTACTTCAAAGATAAGTGAAAATTATATTTGCGGTATGGGCTTAAATCTCGTCGGTGCACCAAAAAATGCGGGTATTTTGGATATACAAATTAGTCAAAATGAAGCAGTTTGGGGATTTTGTGAATTATTAGAAAAAAAGATTTTATGGAAGCAGATTTTTAGCAAATTTAGGTTAGACTTTCAGAAATCAAAAAAATTCATCACGCATATAGACGGGCAAGAGATATCGCTGCAAGATGCAGAAATTTGCGATGATGGAGCTATTTTAGTAAATGAAAAAAGGGTGTATTCTTTAAGATGAGCGAGATAATAACCATAGCAAACCAAAAAGGCGGTGTAGGCAAAACGACCACAGCGGTAAATTTGGCGGCTTCTTTGGCGGTTGCGGAAAAGAGAGTTTTACTCATAGATATCGATCCTCAGGCAAATGCGACTACGGGAATGGGCTTTAGCAGAAATGACTATGAATACAATATCTATCACGTTTTAACAGGGCGCAAGAAGCTTTCTCAGATAGTTCTAAAAACCGAAATTCCTACACTTTTTCTAGCTCCTTCAAACATCGGTTTAGTGGGTATCGAGCAGGAATTTAACGATCAGAGCAAGGATTACAAACTAATCCTTAAAAATAAAATCGCAGAAGTTTTACACGAGTATGATTTCATCATCATCGATAGCCCGCCCGCACTTGGCAGCATAACCGTAAATGCTTTAAGTGCAAGCGATAGCGTGATTATACCTATACAATGCGAATTTTACGCACTTGAAGGATTGGCGCAAATTTTAAACACGGTTAAAATAATCAAAAAAACTATAAATCCAAAGCTTGCCATAAAGGGCTTTTTGCCGACTATGTACAGCTCTCAAAACAACCTTTCAAAAGAGACTGTGGCGAATTTAAAGCAGCATTTTGAAAACAAGCTGTTTAAACTAAGAGACGATAGTGAGGATTTTGTGATCGTGCCTAGAAATGTAAAGCTTGCCGAGTCTCCAAGTTTTGGTAAGCCGGTGATACTCTATGATATCAAATCTCCAGGCTCTCAAGCCTATCAAAATTTAGCTTACGCGATTTTAGGATAAAAGATGGCTAAAAAGAGTAGTTTGGGACGTGGATTAGGCGCGATACTTGAGGATGTTGAGCTTGCTTACAAAGCAGAATTAAGCGGCGGAAATCGCGATATAGTAACCGAAATCGATCTGAATTTAATAACCGAAAACCCTTATCAGCCACGAAAACACTTCGATGAAACAGCCTTAAAAGAGCTAAGCGAATCAATAAAAAGACACGGACTTATCCAGCCTATAATCGTCATACAAAAAGATGACGGATATATGCTGATAGCCGGCGAAAGAAGATTTAGAGCGACTAAAATTTTAGGCGCCGAGAAAATAAAAGCCATAGTTGCCGATATCGAGAGTAAAAATTTAAGAGAACTTGCACTTATTGAAAATATCCAAAGAGAAGATCTTAATCCTATCGAGCTTGCAAATTCATACAAAGAGCTAATTGACGAGTATAAGATCACTCAAGAAGGACTTGCAAACATCATACATAAGAGCAGAACTCAGATAACAAACACAATGCGGCTTTTGTCTTTAAGCCTTCATACTCAAGATTTCATAAAAGAAGGAAAGATAACTCAAGGACATGCTAAAGTAATCGTAGGGCTTGAGCCAAATGATGAAAAGATGGCTGTCGATACGATAATCGGACAGAGATTGAGCGTTCGCGAAACTGAAAATTTGGTTAAAAATTTAAAAGACAAAAGCAAAGGCTCACAAAAAATCGGTTTTAAAATCGATGAAAAATACGCTAAAAAACTTGACGATTTAAAAGAGCTGCTTGAACAACTCCATATAAAATCAAAAATAAAAAACAGAAATTTGATACTTGAATTTAAAGATATATCGGATATTGAGAAATTTATATATAAAATAAGATAGAAATTTGCTAATAAATTTAGCTTATTTTTTCTTTTAATATTGTAGAATAAACCGATTTTTTGTTTTTACACAAAATATACAGAGTCATAAGGAGATTTAATGTTACAAGTCGATTTGCCATTAGTAATTCTAACGGCAGTGGTTTTTATAGGACTTATCATTATTTTAAACTCAATCCTCTATCAACCTCTGATTCATTTTATTGATTCGAGAAATGAGGCTATTAAAAATGATGAAGAAAGTGCTATTAAAAATACAAGCGATCTTAGTGTTCATGAGGCTGAGATTGAGCAGATAATTATGTCTGCCAGAAATGAAGCCGGTAAAATCAAACAAGAGGCTTTAAACGCAGCAAAAGAGAGTGCAGCAAAAATAATAGAGCAAAAGCGCGCTACTTTAGAGGCTGATTATGAGGCATTTATGCAAAATTTGCAGACTCAAAAAAATGAGTTTAAGTCTGATTTGATTACTAGGTTGCCTGACCTTAAGAGTGTTCTTAGAACAAAATTGGCAAGAATTTAAGGAGAGTGTATGAAGAAAATTTATCTTATTTTGCTTGTTCCGTTTTTTGCTTTAGCTAGTGAATCTAGCGGACACAGCTATGATATAGTAGCAAGAATTCTAAACTTTTTAATGTTTTTTGGAATCTTATATTATTTTATAGCTACTCCTGTTAAAAATGCTTATAAGGCTAGAATTGAAGGTATCGCGACTAGGCTTGATAATATCCAAAAGAAGTTAAGAGAGTCAAAGGCTAAAAAGAACGATGCTCTTAAAAGAGTTGAAGAGGCTAAAAACAATGCCATAAGCCTTATTGAGACTTCTAGAAAAGAGGCTTTATTATTATGCGAAAAGATAAAAGCAGAGACTAATCAAGAGCTTTTAAGCCTTGAAAAGAGCTTCCAGGAACAAAAAGAATTTGAAAGAAGACGTGCCGTAAAAAACGTTGTAGTTGAAATTTTAAATGAAGTTTTTGAAAGCGATAGCCTTAAAATCGATAAAAACGAACTTGTTAATATTGTTCTTAAAAAGGTTGGCTAATGAAAGAGTTGATAGCAAAAAAATATGTAAAAGCTTTAATGGCTGATCTTAACAGAGATGATCTTGAGAAATTTATAAGCGATCTAGATGTTGTTGTAAGTGCATTTAATATTAATAAATTTAGAAACATTATAACTTCTCCTAGTGTAAAAAATGATAAGAAAATCGATCTTGTATTATCTTTTTTAAGTAGTAATAATTCTAAAATTATAAATTTTATCAAGCTTTTAGGCGAGAATAAAAGGCTTGATATCTTGCCTGATATACTTAATGAGCTTGCAGTGCAAAAAGCTCAAATGGATAATATTTTCCGTGGCACAATCTATGGAAATTTTGAGATTGATCAATCTCAAATTACTGAGCTTGAAAAAAGCTTTTCTAAAAGATTTAATGCAAAAATCATGTTAGAAGCTGTAAAAAGCGATTATAACGGTATAAAAATAGAGTTGGACGATTTGGGTGTGGAGGCTAGTCTTTCGATAGATAGACTTAAATCTCAAATGACTGAATATATATTAAAAGCAATTTAAAAGGAGAAAAAGCGTGGTTGCAACTAAAATAAAAGCAGATGAAATTAGCGCTATCATCAAGGAAAGAATCGAAAATTTCGATCTTAGTGTTGATGTTGAAGAGACAGGTAAAGTTATCTCGGTAGCAGATGGAGTTGCGAATGTTTATGGCCTAAAAAATGTTATGGCCGGCGAGATGGTTGAGTTTGAAACGGGCGAAAAAGGTATGGCTCTTAACTTGGAAGAGAGTAGTGTCGGTATAGTTATCCTTGGTAAAACTGATAACATTAAAGAGGGAAGTTCGGTAAAACGCCTAGCTAGACTTCTTCGTGTCCCTGTGGGTGATGCCCTTATAGGACGTGTTGTAAACTCTCTTGGCGAGCCAATAGACGCAAAAGGTCCGATTGACGCTAGTGAGACAAGATTCGTTGAAGAAAAAGCAAAAGGTATCATGGCTAGAAAATCTGTTCATGAGCCGCTTCAAACAGGTATTAAAGCTATTGATGCACTTGTTCCAATCGGACGTGGACAACGCGAGCTTATCATTGGTGACCGCCAAACAGGTAAAACCACCGTAGCAATCGATACTATCATCAATCAAAAAGGCCAAGATGTAATTTGTATATACGTTGCTATCGGACAAAAACAATCAACCGTCGCTCAAGTTGTTAAAAAACTTGAAGAGTATGGCGCTATGGACTATACTATAGTTGTAAACGCAGGCGCATCAGATGCTGCAGCGCTTCAATACCTTGCTCCGTATGCGGGCGTAACTATGGGTGAATATTTCCGTGACAATTCACGCCACGCATTAATCATTTATGATGATCTTTCAAAGCACGCTGTAGCATACCGCGAAATGTCTTTGATTCTTCGCAGACCTCCAGGACGTGAAGCATATCCTGGTGACGTTTTCTACCTTCACTCAAGACTTCTTGAGCGTGCAAGTAAGCTAAATGATAAGCTAGGTGGCGGTTCGCTTACTGCGCTTCCTATCATCGAGACTCAAGCAGGTGACGTTTCTGCGTATATTCCGACAAACGTTATTTCTATTACGGATGGTCAAATTTTCCTTGAGTCGGATCTTTTTAACTCAGGTATTCGCCCTGCGATTAACGTTGGTCTATCTGTTTCTCGTGTTGGTGGTGCGGCTCAGATTAAAGCTATTAAGCAAGTTTCAGGTAACTTAAGACTTGACCTTGCGCAATACCGTGAGCTTCAAGCGTTTGCTCAGTTTGCGAGCGATCTTGACGAGAGCTCAAGAAGACAGCTTGAGCGTGGACAAAGAATGGTTGAGATCTTAAAACAACCTCCATACAGTCCTCTTCCTGTAGAAAATCAAGTAGTTCTTATTTTTGCTGGTGCTAAGGGTTATTTAGATGATATTTCTGTAAGTGCAATCAATAAGTTTGAATCAGAACTATATCCTTATATAGAGGCGAAATATCCTGAAATTTTTGAACAAATTAGAACAAAAAAAGTACTTGATAAAGAGATTGAAGAGCTTTTACATAAGGCACTAAAAGACTTTAAAGCAACATTTGCTGCTAACTAAGGTTAAGATATGTCAAATTTAAAAGATATAAAACGAAAGATCAAAAGCGTTCAGAACACTCAAAAGACGACGCGTGCGATGAAGCTCGTATCTACTGCTAAACTTAGAAAAGCAGAAGATGTGGCTCGTCACTCTAGAGTATATGCGTTTAAGATCAATGAGGTTTTATCAGAGATTGCATATAAGATCAATCAATACGGCTCTGTTGATTCGGAGAGTAAATTCTTTAACACTAAAAATAGTGTAGAGAAAGTTGATATTATCTTTGTAACAGCTGATAAAGGGCTTTGCGGAGGCTTTAATATTCAGACTATTAAAACCGTTAGAAATATGATAAATGAATTTAAGGCCAAAAAAGTTAAGATCAGGCTAAGGGCCATTGGCAAAAAAGGAATAGAATTCTTTAACTTCCAAGGCATAGAACTTCTTAAAACTTATGTTGGATATAGCTCATCTCCTACTTACGAGAAGGCTCAAGAAGTCATAAAAGAGGCTATTGATGATTTTATAAACGGAGTTACCGATAAGGTTATTTTAGTTCATAACGGCTACAACAATATGATATCTCAGCAAATTCGCATAAATGACATCGTGCCTGTTGAGCCGCCTAAGATAGTTGAGGTTGAGACTAACTCTTTAATGGAATTTGAGCCTAGCGATGATGACGGTAAAATTTTAGACGAACTACTTAAAAAATATTTTGAGTATAGTATGTATTATGCGCTTGTCGATAGTCTTGCTGCAGAGCATAGTGCTAGAATGCAGGCAATGGATAATGCAACAAATAACGCAAAAGAGCGCGTTAGAGAGCTGAATCTGGCTTATAATAAAGCTAGACAACAGTCTATTACCACTGAGCTTATCGAGATCATCAGTGGCGTTGAATCAATGAAATAAAAAGGAGTATTAATGAAAGGTATTATTTCTCAAGTAATGGGACCTGTCGTTGATGTCGATTTTAGCGAGTATTTGCCAAAAATCAACGAGGCCATTGAGGTAAATTTTGAGGTGGAAGGCAAAAAGAATAAGCTTGTTCTTGAAGTTGCCGCTCACTTAGGAGATAACCGCGTAAGAACGATCGCTATGGATATGAGTGAGGGTCTAACTCGTGGTCTAGAGGCTACTGCTCTTGGAGCGCCTATTACGGTTCCAGTTGGTGAGAAAGTTTTGGGAAGAATTTTTAACGTTATTGGCGATTTAATTGATGAAGGTGAAGATCTTAATTTTGATAAGAGATGGTCTATTCACCGCGATCCTCCTCCATTTGAAGAGCAAAGCACTAAGAGTGAAATTTTTGAAACCGGTATTAAGGTAGTTGACCTTCTTGCTCCTTATGCAAAGGGTGGTAAGGTTGGACTATTCGGTGGTGCCGGTGTTGGTAAAACGGTTATTATTATGGAGCTTATTCATAACGTTGCATTTAAACATAGCGGCTACTCCGTATTTGCAGGCGTTGGTGAGAGAACTCGTGAAGGAAATGACCTTTATCACGAGATGAAAGAGTCCAACGTTTTGGATAAAGTTGCCTTATGCTATGGCCAGATGAACGAACCGCCGGGGGCAAGAAACAGAATCGCGCTAACAGGTCTTACTATGGCTGAGTATTTTAGAGATGAGATGGGGCTTGACGTTCTTATGTTTATCGACAACATCTTTAGGTTCTCGCAATCAGGTTCAGAGATGTCAGCGCTTCTTGGACGTATCCCTTCAGCTGTTGGTTATCAGCCTACACTTGCAAGTGAAATGGGTAAATTCCAAGAGAGAATTACATCAACCAAAAAGGGTTCAATTACATCTGTTCAAGCTGTTTATGTTCCGGCAGACGACCTTACAGACCCTGCTCCTGCGACAGTTTTTGCTCACCTTGATGCTACTACGGTTCTTAACCGTGCTATTGCAGAGAAGGGAATTTATCCTGCGGTTGACCCGCTTGACTCAACTTCACGTATGCTTGATCCGCAAATTTTAGGTGGAGAGCACTATAAAGTTGCACGCGGTGTTCAGGCTGTTTTACAAAAATATAAAGATTTACAAGATATTATTGCGATTCTTGGTATGGATGAGCTTAGCGAAGAGGATAAAGTTACAGTTGATAGAGCAAGAAAGATAGAAAGATTCTTGTCTCAGCCATTCTTCGTTGCGGAAGTCTTTACAGGAAGTCCCGGAAAATATGTAAGCCTAGAAGAGAGCATTGCTGGCTTTAAAGGAATTTTAGATGGTAAATATGACGATCTTCCTGAGGCAGCGTTTTATATGGTTGGAAATATAGACGAGGTAATGCAAAAAGCTGAAAAACTTAAAGGCTAAAATTTAATAAGGAAGCGTAATGAATAAATTACATTTAGAGATTGTGACGCCTGAAGGACTTGTATTTTCAAATGATGTTAAAAGCGTGGTTTTGCCTGGAAGTGAAGGAGAATTTGGTGTTTTACCAGGGCACGCATCTTTGATATCTTTGCTAAAAGCTGGTCTTATAGATATAGAAAACGAAGATAAAAATCACGATATTGTAGCTATAAATTGGGGATATGTGAAAATTGATGAAGGCAAGGCGGTTGTCCTTGCCGATGGCGCAGTGTATGTATCAGGAAGCTCTGAGAGTGAGTTAGCTCACTCTCTTGAAAAGGCAAAAGATCTTATTCAAAGCATGAGTAGTGAGACAAATGCATTTGCGGCAACAGTTGCAAAACTTGATAGTATGGCGAGAGCTAAATAGTGGCAGGTCTTGATATATTTTTAAATTATTATTCAAGAAGTAGCTTTATAACTATTTTTGTTCTTGCTTGGCTATCGCTATATTTTATTATAAGTTTTACCATACTTTTTTCTCGTATGGTAGAACTTGCCTTATGGAAAAAAAGAGAGCAAAATGCTTTAGAATCACTGTTTATGGGTTCTAAAGTAATTTCGAACGACTCTTCTTTAAAAAGATGTGCCTCCGGTAAAATTTGTAAAGAAAAACTTGGTATTTGTATAAGTATGGCAGAAAAAAATGCCACAAGCGGTGTTACTTGGCTTGGGATTATTGCATCTACATCGCCTTTTATTGGACTTTTTGGCACAGTTGTGGCAATACTTGAGACCTTTTCAAAACTTGGTCAAGGAGGAAATTCGTCCCTTGGAGTAATAGCACCCGCCATATCCGAAGCTCTTGTAGCTACAGGAGCAGGTATTTTTGTCGCAATTCCTGCATATACCTTTAGTTTGCTTCTCAAAAGAAAGGCGTATGAGCTTATGAGTATTGTTAGAAGAGAAGCTGATATGTTAATCGCAAACAAAGAAGAGAGCTAAATTTATGATAAATCTCGAAGAGACCCCAGAGCTTAATATCACCCCTTTGGTTGATATTATGCTTGTTTTGCTCGCGATACTTATGGTGACTACTCCGACTCTTGTGTATGAAGAGCAGATAGTATTGCCTGACGGATCCAAGACGAAAACACTCTCGGCTGAGCAAAAGAATCTAACTGTTATAGTGGATGCTCAAAGAAAAATTAGAATAGATCAAAGCACTATGAGTCTTCAAGAGTTGCCTGATAATATAGCTCTTTTAAGTGCGAAATATGATAAAAATTCAGCTGTTTATATAAAGGCTGATAAAAATTTACTATATGATGATGTTATGTTTGTATTAAAAAGTATCAAAAATGCCGGATTCTCAAAGGTAGCACTCCAAACGAATGGATAAAATTTTAGAGCCAAAATTTAATACTTTTAGCTACTTTATACTCTCTTTTATTCTGTATATTTCTATTGTGAGCGGTATTTTTATAAAACTTACATATTTTAGAAGCGAAGAACCTAAAAAATATACCGATACAAAAGATGCCTTTATGGATATTATGATAGTTGAGCGTGAGCAAGATATAGTAGTAAAGGCTCCTGAAAAAAAAGAAGAAGTGGTAAAAGTAGAGGAGCCTGAAAAAAAGATTGAAGAGGTTAAAGAGGAGCTAAAGCTAGATACTACAAACAAACCTTTAGAGCCAGAGGTAAAGCCAGAGCCTGAAATTGTCCAAAAAACAGAAGAGCCGAGCCTAAAGGATCTTTTTAAGGATATAAACATATCTAAGCTTAAAGACGATAAGGTTGTAAAAAAGACCGAGTCTTTAAAAGAGCAGAGCAGAAAAAAGCCTGAAAAAAATCAATCTCAAAACTCTCAAAAAAAGGCAAGCGATGTTATAAATGCATTAAAACTTGATAAAGTAGCGAAAGCTCCTAAAACGCAAATGACAGGCGAATATCACCCTTATTTCGGGCAGATTGAAAGAATTTTGCAGGCAAAATGGAGTGCTTATAAAGCTGATTCAAACGATAATGCTGAAGTTGAAATTAGTATAGATTTGAGTGGAAATTTTAGTTATGATATTAAAAAATTATCATATAATAGCGAATTTAATGACAAGGTCAGGGAATTTTTACAAAGTATGACCTTTGAAAAATTTCCGCCTTCCGAGTTAGGAAGGACAGTTACTCTTAAAACCACACTGGTAGATAAAATAGAATAATGGAGGAAAAATGAAAAAAATTATTTTGATACTGAGTTTTGCTTTAGGCTTATTTGCCGCCGACGCTACCATATCTATTATAAATAAAGGTATGGTTTTGCCTAAAATAGTGCTTCAAGATGCTACGACTATGGTTTCTGATCAGGCATTTAAAAACAGATTCCATAAGATTATGTTAGGCGATTTAAAGGTAAGCTCTGATTTTGAAGTAGTAGATGAGTATATAACTAGTAGCTATGAGGGAGATTCTGATACGAATGTTATGAGTCACAAAAACGCTCAGTTGATTTTTAGATACGCTCTTGAGGGTTTGCCAAACACATCTCTTGTCTTAAGAGTTAAGCTAATAAATGCTAAAACCGCGACCACTCAATATGAGAGAATTTACACTATGAATGACGGTGCTAAATTTCCATTTTTGGCGCATAAGGCAATAGTCGAGCTTGTAAATGAGCTTAAGATGCCTCCTGTAAATTGGATGGAAAAATTTATAGTTTTTTCCAAATCTACAGGATCTAAACAGAGCGAAATTGTAGTGGCTGACTATACTTTAACCTATCAAAAGGTGCTTGTTAGGGGAGGACTTAATATATTCCCTAAATGGGCGGGAGCCGATCAGAAAGCATTTTATTATTCAGACTACAGCGGCTCTAAAATAATTTTATATAAATTTGATATAGCAACAGGTCAAAAAACTAAAATTTTAGATACTAAAGGCGGTATGCTTGTGGCTTCTGACGTTAGCCAAAGTGGCGATAAGATGCTTCTTACTATGGCGCCTCAAGATCAGCCTGATATATATCTATATGATTTAAATTCTAAAAGACTTTCTCAGGTTACAAACTATATCGGCATAGATGTAAATGGAAATTTTGTGGATAATGATACTAGGGTAGTTTTTGTATCAGACAGATTGGGTTATCCTAATATTTTTTCACAAAATATAGCAGGAGGTGCTGTCGAGCAGATGGTATATCACGGTAAAAACAATAACTCTGTAAGTACATATCAAAACTATATAGTTTATTCAAGTAGAGAGAATGAAAAAAGTGAATTTGGAACCAGAGATTTTAATATCTATATGATTTCAACCAAAACAGACTATATAAGGCAGCTTACCGCAAGCGGAAAGAATTTATATCCTAGATTTTCTAGCGACGGACAAAGTGTAGTGTTTATTAAGGAACTTGGAGGTCAGAGCTCACTAGGAATAATACGCATAAATGAAAATAGGAGTTTTCAATTTCCTCTAAAGATAGGTAGAATACAGTCTATTGATTGGTAATCTTATTAAAAAAATATGATATAATCACTAAAATTTTTGCAAAGGATTAAAATGAAAAAAGTAGCTTTAGCTTCTGCTGTTGTCGCAGCTTTACTAATGAGCGGTTGTAGCTCAAAAGCCCCTGAGGTTGATATGAGTGCTGATTCTAAACAAGGTAGCGTATCTACCATGGGTTCTAGCGATAGCATGATGAGTGCTAGCGATAAATTACAACAACTAATATCTATGGTTGAAGGACATGTTAAAAACGTATATTTTGATTTTGATAAATTTAATATTAAAAGCGATATGCAATCGGTTGTAAACATGAATGCTAGTGTATTTAACCATGCAGATGCAAAAAATTTAACTATTAAAGTAGAAGGAAACTGCGACGAGTGGGGAAGTGATGAGTATAACTACGCTCTTGGTCTAAAAAGAGCAAAGGCTACAAAAGATGCTCTTGTAAAACAAGGTGTTGCTGCTGATAGAATTACCGTTGTTAGTTATGGAGAGAGCAATCCTATTTGTACAGATAAAACAAAAGCTTGCGACGCACAAAATAGACGTGCCGAATTCAAAGTTCTTCCGTAATAAAATATGACAAATTTAAAGAAAATAGCGACTCTGTCTTTTGGAGTCGCTATTTTATACTCTGCTGAAATTTCAGTATTTGATGCCGGTAATTTAGATAGCACAAACCCTTATGGTCTAACCGATAGTGAAAAAGTTCTGCTTAAAAATAAGCAACGCGTAGAAAATTTAAGCAGAAACATGGGTGATGTAGAGTCTAGTTTAAGCGGGGCACAGGAGAGAATTGAAGGTCTGCAAAGTATTATGGACGGCATTAATGAGCGAATATCCAGGTTAGAAAAACGCATAAACGATCTTGAAGCCCAAACAATAAATAAAGAAGATAGTCTAAAAAACGATCTTGAAGTTCTAAAAAAATACTCTGAAGAGACTAGGGCGATTCAGGAAACCAATAATAAAAAAATTACAAAAACTCTTAAAGACCTCGGCACACTTATAGATAAATCAAATGCAGCAAAAGAAGAGTCAAAATCCACAAAAAATAGTTCCGAAGAGTCAAATAAACAAGCCTCATCAGATTTTACTAAACAAAAAATTCGAGATGTAGAAGCTGATGCAAAGAAGCTTTTTGATACAGGGAAGCTAGATGATGCAAGAGCTAGATATGAATTCTTGATAACCAAGGGGCATAAGCCAGCCGCTGCAAATTTCTATCTTGGCGAAATTTCATATAAACAAAAAGCATACAACAATGCTATAAAATATTATCAACAAAGCATAGCTCTTTATGATAAGGCTGACTACATACCAAAACTACTATATCATACTGCAATCAGTTTTGATAAGATTAATGATACTCAAAGTGCAAATCGATTTTATAAAGCATTGAAATTAGGCTATCCTGAAAGTAAAGAAGCCAAAGCATCTCCTGATAGATAAGTCAATTTACATTAATAAATTTACGATATAATCATACTTATTTTAATTTTTAGGAGAAAGTGTGAATCAAGTTATATCTATGTTTTATGAGCTAAAAGACGCTAAGACAGGTGAAATTTTAGAATCTAACATGCAAGAAGGCGGTCAAATTTCATTTTTGACAGGTAGAGGACACATAATACAAAAGCTAGAGGATGAGGTTAGCTCACTAAAAGCCGGAGATACAAAGAGAGTTATTATAGAAGCGGCCGATGCTTGCGGACTTTATGATGAGAGTGCTCTTCAAAAATTACCAAAAGAACAATTTGCTGGCATTGAGCTTAAAGAGGGAATGGAGCTATTTGGACAAGGAGAGGACGGCTCAAACGTTCGCGTTACCGTAGCAAAAATAGACGAAAATGAAGTCACTGTTGATTTTAATCACCCTTATGCTGGTAAAGACCTAGAGTTTAACGTTCAAATAACAGAAGTTAGAGAGGCTACTGAAGATGAGATAGCTACTGGTGTTGTTGCTCATGCTCATGCTTGCGGATGCGGTAGTGGACATGGAGACAAAGAGGGTGGCTGCTGCGGAGGTCATGGCCATGATCATGAAGAAGGCGGATGTTGCGGTGGCGGACACCATCACCACGATGATGAAGGTGGATGTTGTGGCGGAGGACACCACCATAATGATGGTGGCGGATGCTGCGGAAAACATCATCACTAAGAAACTATAATGAAATTTTCTTTTATATTCCCTGGTCAGGGGTCTCAAGCCATTGGAATGGGCAAAGAAATTTATGAAAATTTCAATGAGGCTAAAGAGCTTTTGCATAATGCAAGTGATGCTCTTAGCGTAGATTTCAAGAAGCTTCTTTTTGAAGAGAACGAGCTGATTAATCAGAGTGAGTTTACTCAGCCTGCAATAGTTTTAAATTCTTTAATGTGCTATTTGGCTCTAAAATCAAAATTAAATTTAGAGCCAAATTTCAGCCTCGGACACTCTCTTGGAGAGTTTAGTGCCTTGGCTGTAAATAGCGGATTTGACTTTGTAGATGCACTTAAGGTGGTAAATATCAGAGGCAAGCTTATGCAAGAGGCTTGCAATGGTAAAGATGTGTCTATGATGGTTGTTTTAGGACTAAATGATCAAATTGTCGAAGAAATTTGCGTAGGCGCTCAAAAAGATGGTTTGCAAATTTACGCAGCAAATTACAACTGTGATGGACAGATAGTCGTAGCCGGAGTTAGAGAGCATTTGGCTAAATTTGAATCAGTATTTAAAGAGGCTGGGGCAAAGAGGGCTATGCTTTTAAATATGTCTGTTGCCAGCCATTGCCCTATTCTTAGTAGTGCAAGCATAGGTCTTGTTAGCCATCTTGAGGCGACATTAAAAGATAAATTTAAAAGTGTTATATCTAACGCAACTGCTAAACCATATAGTAGCAAGAATGAGGCTTTAAATTTATTAAAAGATCAGCTTGTAAAACCTGTTTTATATAAACAAAGTATTCAAAATTCACAAAGTGAAATTGATATTTTTGTAGAATTTGGTTCAAGCGTGCTAAAAGGGATCAATAAAAAGATCACTGATAAACCGACCTATTCTATAACGGATATTAAGAGCTTGGATGAATTTTTAGTATTTTTGGAGGGTAAATGATAGCGATTTTGGGGGCGATGCCTGAAGAGATCACTCCGCTTTTAGATGTTTTAAAAGATTATGAAGAGATACGCTATGCAAATAATGTCTTTTATTTGGCTAAATTTAAGGATAAAGAGCTTGCAATAGCATATTCAAAAATAGGTAAAGTAAATGCCGCCCTGACGGCTACAATAATGATTGAAAAATTTAAGGCTCAAAAACTACTTTTTACAGGTGTTGCCGGCGCTTTAAATGAAAATTTAAAAATTAAAGACATGTTGTATGCCGAATCATTGGTGCAGCATGATCTTGACATTACAGCGTTTGGTCATCCGCATGGATTTGTGCCAGGTACAAGTATATTTATGAAAAGCGATGGAAATTTAAATGTCCTGGCTACTAAAATTGCTAAACAAAAGGGAATAAATTTAAAAAGCGGAATTATAGCTACCGGAGATCAGTTTATTTGTGAACAAAGTAAAAAAGATTGGATAAAAAATACATTCAAAGCCGATGCTACAGAGATGGAAGGTGCCAGTGTAGCCCTAGTATGTGAAAGCTTAAATGTGCCATTTTTTATTTTAAGGGCTATAAGTGATGAGGCTGGAGGTGGAGCGGAGTTTGATTTTGACGAATTTTTACAAAGCTCTGCTAATATAAGTGCTGATTTCATCCTCTCTATGATTGAGGAGTTATGATAGAGCTTAGCAAAAAGCTCCTTCGCATAGTCGGTCAGACGAATGCGAAATACAAGATGTTTGAAGAGGGCGATAAAATTTTACTCGCCCTAAGCGGTGGCAAGGATAGCATGACACTTGCCCATTTGCTTAAGCATTTTTGCTCGGTAAGTCCGCTTAATTGGCAGTTTGAAGCAGTTACTGTGACTTACGGTATAGGTGAAAATCTTGAACCTATAAAAGAGCATTTTAAACTATACGAAATTCCTTACAAAATTATTGACACTCAAATTTTTGAATTCGGTAGAGAGAAAATTCGTGAAAATACGACATTTTGCAGCTTTTGCAGTCGTATGCGTAGGGGCTATCTCTACACTTATGCTCTTGAAAACGGCTTTAATAAAATTGCGATCGCTCATCATCTTGACGATGCAGCGGAGAGTTTTTTCATGAATTTTACCTATAACGGCGCGCTTAGGACTTTGGCTCCAAGATATAAGGCTGAAAACGGACTTCATATCATTAGACCTCTTATACTTGTGCGAGAGCGTCAAATTCGCGATTGTGCGATCAAAAATGAGCTTCCCTTGATGAATGAAGAAGAGAGCTGCCCTGCTAAGCAATACGGCGGCAAATCGCCTCGCGCAAGAGCTGAAACCAAAGCTATGCTAGCAAATTTAGAGAGTGAAAATCCTAAATTTTTTGTCTCTTTAAAGGCTGCGTTTGAAAATGTTCATTTGGATACATTTTTTGGCGCTGATGAATAACTAAAAACCTTGTAAAACTATGCTGTAAAGCTCGTTTACCTCTCTATCATCTAGTAAAATCGTAGATTTTTTCTTAAATAGATGTTGAATTTTTTCAAAATTTAGATTTAAATTACCAAAACAATTTGGGTGAGATGGTAAAAATCCTCTTGTTAAGGATATAAAGCCTTCTATTTTTTCATCGCAAACAAAGCAGGTTGGTTCATCGTGAAGCCTTCCTTCATGCTCTAAAATTCGCACATAAGCCTCTATAATAAGGCGTTTCGGATTTTGTTTTAAGAGTCTTTGGGCACAAATTTCAATCTCTTGAAAGTATATCTCATCAATATTCTCTACATCTTTTAAGTGTGCGTAAAATAATCGCATAAATTGCTGCCAAATTATTAGGCGCTCTCGTAAAATCAGCCAGCTAAAACCAAGGTGTAGCACGCTTCTAAGGTGAGGCAAAAAATTTGCGCTCTCTACAAGCTCAAAATCTATTTTGTATCCTTGCATGATACTAGGATGGCGTGCTCCGTAAAACCTGTAGCATTTAATAAGCGAATTTGAAGTCAAAAGATAGACGATCATATCCTCATCTTTGACTTTTTGTGTGTGGATTATGTAGCCTTGCATTTAGATTGTAAAGAAAGCCTCAATCTTATCTCTCATAAGCTTCATATTATTTATTCTATTAACTTCGTCTCTAAAACTGCTTGCGCCATCAATTCCTTTAGAGTATTGGTGCAAATGTTTTCTAAAAATAGATACTCCATAAGTGCCATAATGAGCTATCATAGCATCAAAATGAGCTAATATAATATCTTTCTTTAACTCACTGCTTACTTTATTTGTAGTTTTTATTTCGTGAAATATCCATGGCTTGCCTATACTGGCACGCCCTATCATAATTGCATCGCAACCAGTTATTTTAAAAACTTCAGCTGCATTTTTTTCGTCTATATCTCCATTTGCAACTACTGGGATTTTAACAGATTCTTTGGCTCTTTTTATAGCATTATAATCGACTTCCGCACTGTATCCACCCACTCTTGTTCTTCCGTGAATACTTATAAAATCAGCTCCTGCGTCTTGTGCGGCGAGGGCTAAAATTTCAGGCATCTTCTCGTCAAACCCAAGACGCATTTTTACGCTTAGCATGCTTTTGTTTGATGTCTTTTTTATCGTTTCTACTATTTTTTTGAGATTGTCTATATCTTTTAGAAGTGCCGAGCCTGCACATTGCTTAACTACTTTTGGAACAGGACAGCCACAGTTTAGATCTATGCCGTCTATACCGTCAAATTTGTTTATGATCTCGACTGCTTTTTTGATAATTTCGCTATCACTTCCTGCGATTTGAACGATATATGGAGTCTCCTCTGGAGATTTTTTAAGCATTTCAAGCGTTTTATCGGAGCCTTCATAGACAAGTGCGTTTGCGCTTATCATCTCGCTAACCGTCACATCGCATCCAAAACGCTTGACTACGCTTCTTAGAGGTAGATCCGAAAAACCAGCTAAAGGTGCAAGAAAAATAGGTTTTTTGCTAAAATCTATCATCTAAAAAGCATATTTGCAGGTACCATTCTGCCATTTTCTCTAAGGTAGAGTAAAATTCTAAAATTTTGATACTCATAAGGGTCTGAATTTTCTAAAATTTCACGAATACGCTCTATCATTTGAAGCTCAAATAGCACATACAAATATGCCTCTTCCGCATCTTGATGAGAACTCTTTAATCTTTCAAATATTCCCATAAGAGTATCTGGAGTTAATTTATCTTTTAAAACTATAGCACTGTGGTTATACTGCTCTTTTGTGATTTGGTGATGGTTTAGAATCTCAAAAATTTCTTCACTATTCATATCTATTTCATCGTTTACAAAACGATCTATCATGATTATGACCTCTTCACCACTCTTTTCAAATCCAAATCTTTTAATATCTGTAAAAGAGCCAAGCCTGATGAGCTTTTCGTTAGCTTTTTTTGAAATTTCATCATTTAACTCTTGGTAGCTTTTTACTACTTCAACGAAGTAGTTTGGTATCTTTTCTAGTTTGTTTAGCTCATTTTGTATAAATAGCTTATTGTCTTTTGGTAGTTTAAATTTCTTTAGATCCATAACTTCGCCATTTTGCACGCTTTTTACAATTTTGACAACATTGTCTAGCTCATCGTTACTAACTGCAATTTCGTTATATTTTTTCCAAGGTGATAAAATTTTAGTTATCTGCAAAGGTGTTTTGTAAAGCTCTGTTTTAAACTCTTTGTTTGTATCAAGACCTAAAAAAACTTCTTTTGCTAGCTCGTTATAAAGATGCTCGTCTTTTTTTATTGAGCGTTTAAATACATATATTTCAAATCCATGATATGCAATATGGACTATGGAGAGTATAGCAAATATAGCAATAGGGATTACTATCCATGCAGCAAGTGGAAGAGTAAGTGAATACTCAAGAAAGTTAAAAGTATGCTCTGAGGCATCTAGTGAATATACAAAAATGCCGACTAATACTATATAAATTAAACTATAAACTATAAAACGTCTAGTTTTCATAACAATCCCCTATTTTTTAGATGTTTTTTCGACTATCTCTCTACAAACTATACAATATCTTGCATGAGGTTTTACTTTAAGTCTTGGTATTCCAATATCTTCTTCACACATTTCACAAATTCCGTAAGTCTTGTTGGTTATCTTGCTAAGGGCTACGTCTATAGCGGCCAATTCGTATCTTTGTTGCGCACTTATTGATTGTTCTATTAGCTGATCGGCATTTACTGTTGCTATGTCAAATTCATCGCTTATGCCACTATCTCTTAGGCCTGCCATCTCGTTACTTGCATCAAGTATATTTTTCTTGATCTGGATTTTTCTCTCTTCTAAAATAGACTTAAAAAGTTCTAGATCGCTTTTGCGCATCTGTTTCCTTTACTTATGATATGGGTGATTTGCATTTATACAAAGAGCCCTAAAAATTTGTTCAAAAAGTACTAGTTTGGCTATTTTATGAGCCATTGTAAGAGGGCTCAGACTTATAATTTTATCCACTTTTTGTTTGAAATTTTGACTAAGCCCATAAGCTCCACCTATAAAAAATGAAATTTGCGAATTGCTTTCTAAAATTTTAGCAAATTGAATACTATCAAGCTTTTCGCCCTTTTCGTCAAGTGCTATACAAAAACCCTTTAAATTTGGCTCATAAATATCATCATAGCTTTTTAATGCCGATTCGCTTCCGGCACTTTGAGCTTTGGCGATTTTTTCATTGAATATAGTCAAATCAGAAATTTTGGCAAATTTTGATGACATTTTTATATACTCTTTTATCTCGTTTTCAAAGTTATCAGCTTTGGATTTTTGTATCGAGAACACAGAAATTTCCAATGCCTACTCTTCCTCTTCATCATTATCATTGTTTTGCAAAATAAGCTCGGCACTCTCTTCTTTTACAGGCTTAGAATTCGATAGAAGCCTTATCATATCACTTACAAATTTTTTATGATCTTTTCTTTCAACTATAGCGTCTATCAGTCCGTGTTCAAGCAAAAATTCAGATCTTTGAAATCCTTCCGGAAGATCTGAGCCTATAGTTTGCTTGATAACTCTTTGCCCAGCAAATCCTATAAGTGCGCCAGGTTCTGCTATGATAATATCTCCAAGCCAAGCAAAACTAGCACTAACTCCACCCATTGTAGGATCTGTTAGTATCGATATATAGGGTACCTTAGCCTCATCAAGCAGTTTTAGTGCTGCGGAAGTCTTTGACATCTGCATTAAAGAAAATGTGCTTTCTTGCATTCTTGCTCCGCCTGATGCCGAGATTATTATAAGCGGGTGTTTTTTGTCTATGGATCTTTTGATAGCTCTAACTATCTTTTCACCTTCTACTGAGCCTAGGCTTCCACCCATGAAACTAAAGTCAAAGACCACAAGCTGTACGTCCATATTGTCTATTTTTGCTTCGCCGCATATTACGGCACTGCTTCTTCCAGTTTTCTCTTCGCTCTCACTGATACGCTTTTTGTATGATTTTTTATCCACAAATTTAAGCGGATCTACAGGTTTTAAGTTTTTATCAAATTCTACGAAGGTTTCAGGGTCGCATAAAAGCTCTATTCTTCTTTGAGGTTTGAGTCTCATATGGTATCCGCATTTCGGGCATACGTTAAAGCAGGCTTCTACCTCTTTATAATACATTAATGAGTGGCAGCTTTCGCACTTTACCCAGTGCGCAGGAGCTTCACTCGGAGATGATTGATTTCTTGTTTTTGAAAAAATATCTAAAAAGCCCATTTTCTACCTACTTAAATATAAAAATTATGCGATTATATCTAATTTTAGCATTGTATTTGCTTATATTTGATTGTTAAATTAGTTAAATTTAAATTTTATATATTTAAAGTTTGTAGTAAAATTTATTTTACCACTCTATGTATGTTTTTGCTTTTTTGATGTCTGAAATTTTTATTTTGATAGGTTTATTGTCTACTTCAAGATCTATTTCATCGTCATTTACGGCTAAAATTTTACCTTTTAGTTTTTGATTTCCTCCATCGATTGAGGCTGTAATTTTTACAAGCTCTCCTATGCTTGAGCTAAAATGAGCGATTGTTTCGAGCTTTCTTTCAAGTCCGGGACTGCTAACTTCAAGAGTATAGTCACCATTAACGGGTGGTTCTACATCAAAGATAGGTGAAAGTAATCTCGATACTTTTTCACAGTCGTCTAAATTTACTCCATCTTTTTTAGTAATATAAATTCTGTAAATAGTTTTGCCGTTTTCATTGGCTAGTTCGGTATCATAAAGCTCTACCCCGCACTCTTTAATTAGTTTTTCAAGATTTTGCATTTTTATCTAAATCCTTTGAAATTTTATCAAACAAACTATCCATATGATTTTGATACTCTAGCCTATCATCAAATTTGAAGTGAAAATTCGGGCATCTATACCAACCTTCAGCTTCCATGCAGTGGTTTTGTAGATATTTTGATATGCGTTTTAAGTGACTTAATACATAGGCTTGTTCTTTGTCGTCAAACGCCATCTTATCAAGATATACAAAGGCGTCATATCTACCTTTTTTGCACTCTACATCAGTTACGCAAAGACCTCTTAAAAACTCATCCTCTAAAGTCGCAAGAGCTTCAGGAATAAGCTCTTTCAACACACTTTCGGTTCTTAGTCTTTTAATTTCGGCTGAATTCATAGAGTCGCTTGCTCCTCAATCTCTTTAAAGCTTTCTATATAATCACCCTCTCTTATATCATTATATCCGTCTATTCCTACGCCACACTCATAGCCTTTTGCCACCTCGCGAACGTCGTCTTTAAAGCGTTTTAGTGAGCTTACCGTACCTTCATGAACTACTATACCATTTCTAATGAGCCTTATTTTTGCTCCTCTGTTTATACTGCCTTCTGTTACCATACATCCAGCTATAGCACCTATTTTTGGCACATTTATTACTTGGCGAACTTGAGCTTGTCCTAAGTGCTCTTCTCGTAATATAGGTGACATTAATCCGCTTAGTAGCGCTTTAACATCATCTAGAAGGTTATAGATTACATTATATGTTTTAATCTCTATTCCACTTTCTTTCGCTTTTTCTTTTATCTCTCCGGTTGGGCGTATGTTAAATCCTAAGATTACACTATTTTCACTGGCTTTTGCTAAAGCTACGTCGCTTTGAGTTATTCCGCCTACTCCAGAGTGTATAATATTTACCTTAATCTCATCATTTCTTAGTTTTTCAAGACTTGATTTTATGGCTTCTAATGATCCGCCAACATCTGCTTTTACAATAACAGGCAGTGATTTTAGCTCACCTTCCGCAATCTTTTCACTAAGCTCTTCAAGGCTTACTTTTGTAGTCTTACTAAGCTCTTTTTGACGTAGGTATTCTGCCTTTTTCTGAGCATATTCGCGAGCCTCTTTGTCTGTTTTAACACTTATTAGAGTCTCTCCCGCCTCAGGAATTTCACTTAAACCCATTATTACGCCACATTCACCGGGCTTTATCTCTTTTAAAACATTGGCTTTATCGTCTGTTATGCTTCTTATTTTACCGTAGGCCACTCCTGCCACTACAGTATCTCCAACTTTTAAAGTACCGTTTTCTACGATTATGGTTGCAACAGGTCCCCTGCCTTTTTGTTGCGAGCTTTCTATTATGGTAGCTTTCGCATTTGCTTTCGCATTTGCCTTAAGTTCCAGAATGTCTGCTTGTAAAAGTACTATCTCCAATAGGTCTTCTATACCCATTCCTGTTTTTGCTGAAATAGGAACAAATTCATATGCTCCGCCCCATTCGGTAGATAGTATGTCAAGATCTGCGAGTTCGCTTTTTACTTTGTCCGGATTTGCTGCCTCTTTATCCATCTTATTGATAGCTATTATAATAGGTACATTTGCAGCCTTAGCATGACTAATGGCCTCTTTTGTCTGTGGTTTTACTCCATCGTCGGCAGCAACGACTATTATAACTATATCTGTTACTCCTGCCCCTCTAGCTCTCATGGCAGTAAAGGCCTCGTGGCCAGGAGTGTCTATAAATGTTATGTTTCGATTATTTTTGTTAACCATATATGCGCCTACGTGCTGGGTTATACCGCCAGCTTCTCCGGATGCTACGCGTGAGTTTCTTATATAGTCAAGCAAAGATGTTTTGCCGTGATCAACGTGACCCATTATCGTTATAACAGGAGCTCTTTGAGTTAAATTTTCTTCCCCGTTTTGCTCATCGTATGCCTTTACGTAGTCAAACGCCTCTTGAGTATCTACAATATTTATTTCCACTCCAAATTCATCGGCTAGAATTTCTATCGAATCCTCGTCTAAAAAGTCGTTTTTAGTAGTCATCATACCTAGCATAAACAGTTTGCTAATAATCTCACTAGGCTGTTTATTTAACTTCTCAGCAAATTCATATACACGTATCTCTTTTGGGATCTCAATAGATGTTATTGTCTCGCTGTTATTTGAGTCTTTTGAAACTTTTTTATGTTTTTTTCTCGAGCGCCTGCTTATGCCTTGCTCTAAAAAAGATCCTATCGAGTTATTTAAAGACGGCTTATATATATTTGTCTGTTTAGTTTTTTGAGTCGGCTGTGGAGCAGGCGTTCTTACTGAAAAATCAGGCAGAACCACTACATCCTCATCTTCTAAAACTATATCGGCTAGATCTCTATCACTTAAGAGATCGACTTTTTGGATCCCATCTTTTTTAGTTGCAATTACAGGTTTTTTCTCTTTTTTTTTCTTTTTAAGCGTAGATTCTGCGTTATTAAATGAGAACATACTCTCTAAATTTCTAATAGGCTCGTTTTCGGTTTTTTCTGCTTGTTTTATAGGTCTTGGAGTAGTCACAGACTCTTCTTTTTTTTTCTTAACTATCATAAGTCCTCTTCTTTTTTGAAGACTTACGTCAGCTAGGCTCTCTTTTAATTCAAGTTTTTTTTCAACTATGACAGGTTTTTCAGGTTGCTTATCCTCTTTTTGTCTTGTATTTTCTTTTGTTTCTATTTCAGATTTTATTTCAGGAATTTCTACTTTTTCTTTAGGTTGTTTTGTTGAAGCTTGCCCTGTTTTAAGAGTTTTTTCTGCTACCTTATCATCTTTTTTGGTGGTTTTAGAAGACTCTTTTTTAGTATCTTTACTCTCTTTTTGCTCTTTTGTCTGTTTTGGGGCTGACTTTTTAGGCTCGGATTTTTTCTTTTCAGGCTTTTTCTTAAAACTTTCCGGAATTTCTCCTGTCTGCACATATGTATATAGCGCCTCGGCCTCTTCAGGCGTAACTCCGCTGGAGTGTGTTTTTACTTTTAACCCTAGCTCATTAGCCTTTTCTACAATTTCTTTGCTAGGATAACCTAGCTCATTTGCTATCTCTGAAATACGAACAGTCCCCATTTAAGAGTATCTCCTTTAAAATTTGCCCATTTTTTAAGGTGGCGATAAAATTTCCCGCCACTCTGCCGAGCGATTTTTTCAAATTTTTTTCATCTTTTTTTAAACAGTCTTCACATATATAAAAACTTCTTCCATTTCCGCTACCAAAAAAAAGTGAAGAATTAATGATGCGAAATCTGCGTAAATCATATTGTTTGAATCTTATCTTACAAACTACGCACATTCTAATGGGAATATAATTTTTAACCATATATTATAACTTTTGTTTGCTTTTTTTTAGCTTTTTGAGATGATAAATCCGTTATTATCAAATGATAAAATTTCAACTCTAAAATTTTTAAATTTATCTTTTAGTCTCTCTTGTAGATTAGCGGCATCTGATTTATAAGTTATATTTAAAAATGTCGAACCACTTCCAGATAGTGTGCTCATCAAAGCCCCGTTTTCATAAGCCGTTTTACGAACATCAAAGAGCTCAGGAAGAGTTTGCATTCTAAGTTCTTCATGCATCATATCTTTTGATGCTATTTTTAAAAGATCGTATTTTTCTTCTAAGAAACAGGCCGTTAAAAATGCTGAATGAGATAGATTACTCACGCATTTACTCATTGGGTAGTGTTTAGGCAGTTTTGTGCGAGATTCTTTTGTGCTCATCGGTTTATCTGGAATAACCACCACGGCTTTAATATCGTCTCCTATAGCTTTTTTAATGGAATTTACCTGATTATTATGCACCACAGAGGTTACAAAGCCTCCAAGAACTGCTGGAGAGATATTGTCAGGATGATTTTCATATACTAAGGATCTATTTAATACTACGTTTTTATCGACTTTAAACTCAGCCATAGCGTAAGCCAAAGCAATCGCGGAGGTAATAACTGCAGATGAGCTCCCAAGACCACGAGAAAATGGAATATGATTTTTAAAAACTATTCTAAAACTATCTTTTTTGCCTGTTAGTTCATAATAAATTTCATTAAAAATTGATAGAAAAAGATTATTTTTTTTGAGTTTTATATTTTCTGCGCCTTCGCCTATTATGGATATTGATGAAAAATTTGCTCTTTTTATATCAATTTCGTTATATAAACTCAAAGCAAGTCCTAAGGCATCAAAGCCAGGACCTAAATTTGCACTTGTTGCAGGAACACTGATAGTCAAAACAACTCCTAAACCGCTTGGATAATATAGTTTGGTAGAGTATCAAAATTTAAATTTAAAACATCTAAATTTGATGGCAGTTTGAAATTTCCTGCTTCAGTTTTTTCCAACTTAATCTCGTCTTGAAATTTAACAAAACTTAGAGCCTTATTTGCACGTATAGGTGCATTGTCATTTAGTTCAAAACCGCTTACTGCGTAAAACTCACACTCTTTTATGATGCTTAATGTCTTTAAAATTATATATGAAACTTTTATACCCATAAAGCTTCCGGGGCCATTTGCATAGATTATTTTTGAAATTTTATATCTGTTTTTATTTAAAATTTCATCTATTATTTCTATTAAAGCCTCATCGGATTTTTTATCACTTTGTATCTCTTGTATAAACTCACCTTTTTCATCATATATACCAAATAAAAGTGGAGAAGTGAGCGCTATGACTAAAATTTGGATATTTTTTATGCAAATACCTTTTGGTATTCAAGTGATAGCTGATCTTTTAGGGTCACAACTTCATAGTTTTTAGCATCACTTAAAATCGCTAAAGTAAGTTCGTGATTTAGCTCATGGCTTCCAGCAAAAGATGTATAATCAGCCATTAAAGGAGCGCCCATTAGGCTAAGATCTCCAATTGCATCTAAGATTTTGTGTCTTACGAATTCGTTTTCAAACCTAAGTCCTTCCGGGTTTAAAATCCTAGTATCATCTATTACTACGGCATTATCAAGACTTCCACCAAGGGCTAGATTATTGGCTCTTAGCATCTGAACATCTTTTAAAAATCCAAAAGTTCTAGCTCTGGCAATCTCCTCTATAAATGCACTTTTGCTAAACTCAAACAGGTATCTTTGTTCGCCTATTATAGGGTGATCAAATTTGATTGTAAAATCAAATTTTGGATTTTTTGACGGCGTCACTTTGGCAAATTTACCGTTCTTGCTGACTTCAACCTCTTTTTTTATTATAATTACTCTTTTGTGATCATTGAGTTTAGCAGTGCCGGCTTCATCAAGCATCATGCAGTAGCTTATTGCACTTCCGTCCATTACGGGAACCTCGTTTGCGTCAAGAACTATACGTATATTGTCTATTCCGTATCCGCTAATTGCAGACAACAGATGCTCTATTGTCGATATATAGCCTTTTTGAGAGCCTATAACAGTTGCCATTTGAGTATTTATAACATTTTTTGGTTCCGCTTTAAAACTTATACCCAGATCTTTTCTATAAAAAACTATACCTGTATTTGCACTCATAGGCTCTAAGATTATTTTTATCGGCTCACCCTTGTGAAGACCTATTCCAACACCTTCTACAGCCTTTTTTATAGTTGTTTGTTGCAAAATTTTCCTTTTAAATTTTCTAAATTTTTCGTATTATACAATTTTTTAGTAACAAATAATAAATTTTATTTACCATCAATCATCTTTTTTGCGGCATTTAAAACATTTAAGACATTATCTCTCATCCAGCTTGTATCCATCCACTCTTCAGGTCTTACCTCGATGCCTTGAACTATCATTCCAAAGTGCAAGTGATCTCCCATGGCAAGTCCGCTTACACCAGTAGCTCCTATATGATCTCCTGCATTTATCTGATCTCCTGTTTTTACCGCTATCGAGTTACAGTGTCCATATAGTGAAAATATTCCAAAGCCATGATTTATAATGATGGTTTGTCCGTAAATTCCATTCTCCCCGGCAAAATCCACTGTACCGTTATTACTTGTTACAATACTGGCATTTTTAGTAGAAGCAAGATCTAGTCCCATATGCCAAGATTCACTGATATCTTGCCCCTCAAAGGTATAATATCTGTGATCACCAAAGCTTGCAACAGCCTTTGCATTTTTAAGGGGATAGAATTTTTTTAGACTAAATTCGCTTATAGTATCTTCGGATATTTTTGATGTGATATCCGAGATTAGCTTCTCGTTTGCTCCGCGCAAATTCTCGTTTACGAATTTCATCTTTTCTAAATTTGACATTGATTCGTGGTTTTGTGCGTATTGTGCGGCTAGTTCAGGTATCTTTTCGTTTAAAAATCTATTTTGGTTATCAAGTTTTATCTTTGAGCTTTTGTAGTTTCTATTTTGATAAAAAAATCTTATCTTGCTCTTTGTGATATTTCCCGCATAATCTATTGCAACTACATCTGCACTAAACGAGCTTTGTGTCGCGGGCCAAGCTACTAAAGAGGCATAGTAATCATCTTTATAAAATTTAGAAGGTATAAATTTCTTGCCGAAATTTGTCTGTATATATAGCTCTTTTAATCTCTCGTCCGTTACCTTAAATACGACCGTTGCACTTCCGCCTTTATTGATTGCGTAGGAGTGATTTAGGATGTTTACTTCAGGTCTTTTGCCATCGACTATGACTTCAACATTTTTTGTCTGCTTGTTTCCCATAAAAAAGCCCCATTTGCTCGCATCAATCGCTTCAATGCTCATGGTATAATTCTTTTTTTGAGACTGAAATCCGGTCTTTGGAAATGATAAATTTATATCTAAAATATCCAGAGGGGCTTCAAAATTTTGGTTAGTTAAAATCATTTGATGCTCTGCATCAAGCATGCTTATTTTTAAGGATTTTATACCGCTTTCATCGGTGATTTTTACAGACAGAGGCGATGTTAAATTCCAATAAATTTTATCTTCTATGGATATTAGCGGTTTTTCTCTCTCGAATGATTTTGAGCTAAACAGCATAAAAATTCCAGCAACTATTAAAACAAAAAGTACACTATAAGCTATAAAATTTGATCTATTTTTTCTCATTAAATAATCCTTAAACCTATATATTTTCGGAGATTTTACTAAAAAGCTATAAATTTGGAGTAAATTTATAAAATTTCGCGTATCTTTCTGGCCTCGCTCATCCAGTCTTTAAGTTCGTCCCATTTTTCGTTTTTAACTAAAATTTCGCAATCTTCTAGCTCTTTTTTAAACATATCTATTGCGTTTATTAGGTTGTCTTTGTTTTGTTTAAAAATATCGCTCCACATTACTGGTGAGCTTTTTGCTATTCTTATCATATCCTTAAAGCTTGTTCCACCAAGTGCGATAATGTCTTTTTTATTTTCTTTTTTTAATACGCTTGATGCAAGTGAAAAACTGATGACGTGAGGTAGATGAGATATTACACTTGTGCGATGATCGTGTTCTTTTGCGCTCATAAACACAATTTTCATGCCAATATGAGAAAATAGCTCTACACAGCGTTTTACATGTTTTTCGCTACTTTCTTTAAAGTCACAAATTATTACAACGGCATCTTTAAATAAACCAGGAAAAGCTGCTTGTGGGCCTGAGTATTCCGTACCTGCCATAGGGTGAGCTGGGATAAAATTTTGTCTTATTTTTTCAGGAACTGCCTCTATAATCTTCTCTTTTGTGCTTCCAAGATCAATTATTGTAGTATTTTCATCTATGTCTTCAAGGTCTTTTACTATTTTTATTATCGCTTCAACAGGAATAGCTAGAAATATCATATCGCACTTTTTTTTCATCTCGTCAAGGGTTAAAATTTCATGTACCAAGCCAAGCTCCAGTGCTTTTTGTTCATGCTCTTTATTTAAATCAAGTCCGCTTACGCAAGAGATTAATTTTTCATTTTTTAAGCTAAGTCCTAAAGAGCCACCGATTAGCCCTAATCCGATGATGCCTATTTTCATAAAAAGCCTTTGTAAATTTATATTGTTTAAAATTAAAATGTGTTATTATACCGCCTAATACTCATTTTTAGGTTAAATTCAATGAAAAAAAGCGTTTTTTTAATACTTGCCGCGGCATGTTTAGGCAGTGCTGTAGAGATAAAGTCTATAAATTTCAAAGGTCTTTTACGCCTATCTCCCGAGGTTGCAAAAGATATTATGGGGCTAAAAGTAGGAGATCAATTAACTGGTGAAAATAGCGATGCTGCAATTTCAAATTTATTTAAACAAAACTATTTTGACGATATTTACATCGAAGAAAGCGATGGCAATATCCTAGTCATCGTAAAAGAAAAACCGAGTATAGCAAGACTTGATATAAAAGGCGTTGTAACAAACGATAAGACTACGATAGATCAACTAATCGGCATAAAACAAGGAAATATGTATGACGAACTCGCTATCAGTAGAGCAAAAGAGCGCATTAGACAGTTTTATGAGTCAAAGGGCTATTTTGATACCGTTGTGGATGTAACCAAAGAGAGTGTAGCTGGCAATGACAGTAGTTTATTTGTAACCTTGAATGTAAATCGTGGTGAAAATATCATAATTCAAAAGGTAAATTTAGTAGGTGCAAAAGTTTTTGATTATAGCGATATAGAGCCTGTTGTGGCTAATAAAGAACGTGAATTTATGGGTTGGATGTGGGGCAGAAATGACGGAAAAGTAAAACTTTTTGAGCTACCAAACGATCCGGGACGAATCCAAGATAAATACTTTCAAAAGGGCTATCTTGACGCTACGGTTTCTACGCCATATCTAAATGCCTATATGGATAACTATACTGCAGAGCTTACTTACTATATCAGTGAGGGTGAGCCTTACAGAGTATCTAGTGTTGATATAGAAGCACCTGAGTTTTTAGAGCTTGATAAGGAAAAAATTTTAAAAGAATTTAAACTAGAAGCGGGCGATAGGATGAATTCGGCGAGGCTTAGACGAGATATGCAAAAGCTTGATGATATAGTGGCCGATAGAGGATACGCTTTTGTAAAAGTTATGCCAAGAACGGATAAGAATAGCCAAGATAAGAGCGTGAGCATAGTTTACGAGGTGGCTCCTGGAGATAAGGCGTATATCAGAAACGTTCAAATTTCAGGAAACGATAGAACCGTAGATAGGGTTGTTAGAAGAGAGCTTTATTTAACAGAAGGAAATTTATACAGCAGAACTGATCTTGAAGATAGTAAAACAGCGCTTAAGAGAACCGGATACTTTGAAGATGTGGAGATAAAAGAAGAGAGGGTGGGAGCTAATGAGGTTGATCTTTTAGTAAATGTCAAAGAGGCCTCAACTGGATCAATAAGCGGTGGTATAGGATATGGAAGCTCTGATGGACTACTGCTTAATGCAAGTGTATCTGATACAAACGTATTTGGTAGCGGTATGAAAGGCGTATTGAGCGTAGATAGAAGCGATAATGAGCTTTCAGGACAGATTGGCCTTACCAATCCTAGAATATTTGATTCTGAGTATAGCTTAGGAGGGACTCTATATGCCAACGATTACGATTGGAATAACTATGACGAAAGATCTTACGGGTTCAATACTGTTTTAGGAAGAAAACTGACTAGAAATTTAAGCGCTTCGATAGGGTATGTCATAGAGCAAAGTAATATTAAAAAGCTAAACGAGACACTTATTAGGACAGGCTATAAAGAGGGTAAAAGTCTAAAAAGCGCCTTTATTCCGTCTATTACATATAATAATACAGATGATTATTATTTGCCAAGAACCGGCATAATAGCCACTACCAGCCTTGAATACGCAGGAGTTGGCGGAGATGAGAAATTTATAAAAAGCAGAACGGGATTTAACTGGTATTTTGGGCTTAGGGAGTGGATTGATTATGATTTAATCTTAAGATACAAGGCAAATTTTGCTAAAATTTGGGATAGAGGATATGTGCCTATTAACGAGAAGCTGTATTTAGGTGGTATTAAAAATTTAAGGGGATATGATTCAAGGACAGTCTCCCCTAAAAACCAATATGGAGATGAAACGGGAGGAACTATATCTTTTAATAACTCATTTGAGCTTAGTTTTCCTATAATAGATAGGGTAAAAATGCGTGGTGTGTTATTTTTTGATTACGGCAAGATAGGTCAAAACAGTATAAATGAGAATACAAGATACTCAACCGGCGCAGGTATAGAGTGGATCACTCCTATAGGACCGCTTCAACTGATTTTTGCAAAACCGCTTAACGATAAGCCAGGAGATGAGACCAGCTCATTTGAGTTTACAATCGGACAACGCTTCTAAAGGCTTATTTTGAATATAGGTTTTGTCTATATTCTTTTGTAACTTTTGGTTTTTATATGATAAACGATGAATTTTATATGAATTTAGCCTTGCAAAAGGCTTGGGAATTCCAGATTTTAACCTATCCAAACCCTGCGGTCGGCTGTGTGATCTTAGATAAAAACGGTGCACTTCTTGCCTGCGAAGCTCATGAAAGAGCCGGAGAGGCCCATGCTGAACTAAATGCAGTGAAATCGGCACTTTTAAAAATAAATCCAAGTTTTAAATTTCCAAATGGCTCAAATGAGCTTTATGAGTTTATTTTGGCTAATCATAACGGTATTTTAAAGGACTCAAAGGCCTATGTAACCCTTGAGCCGTGCTCCCATCACGGAAAAACTCCCCCTTGTGCAAATCTGCTTAAAGTTTTAGGTTTTAAAGAGGTCATAATAGCTAGGCGAGATGAGAATAAAAAGGCAAGTGGCGGGGCTGAAATTTTAAGAGACGGAAATATCAAGCTTAAATTCGATGTTTTAAAAGATAGAGCTGATGAGCTTATAGAGCCTTTTTTGTCTTGGCAAAGTGGAAATTTCAGCTTTTTTAAAATAGCCCTTTGCGCAAATGGAGTAGCCACCGGCGGAGTCATATCAAGCGAACAAAGCCGCACTCATATGCATAGACTAAGAAGCGCATCAGATCTGCTTGTAATAGGTGGCAATACAGTGCGAACAGATCGTCCGACTCTTGATATCAGACTTATAAAAAATGGTAAAAATCCGGATATTCTTATCTACTCTAGGACTCAAAATTTTGACAGAACAATTCCGCTTTTTAATGTTAGTGGTAGAATCGTTGAGATATCAAATAGTCTTGAAAAGGCTTTTAAAGTTCCTCTTGTGATGTTTGAAGGCGGGGAGAGTTTTTTAAACTCACTTGATGAAAGAGTAAGCTGGGTGTTAATCTATCAATCAAGCGAGTTTAAAAATTTGCAAAATTTAAGAGCGAATTTAAGGCTAAAAAGAGTGTTTGGCTCAAATTTTGGCAGTGATAATTACGGTTGGTATAAGATAATCAAATAAGCCTATCTAATCTTGTTTGTAAAAACCGCGTTTATAAGGCTATTTACACCCTCTTTGAAAATCCCTTCCAAGGCTCTTTCGTAAGCGTGCTTCTCTTTCCATACAGGAGTAGCTACACCGCTTAGGCTTTCTATCTCTTTTCTTGCAGAGTAATAATCACTCACATCGTCGATAAGCCCTACTCTTTTGGCGTCAGAGGCTAAAAACACTCTGGCATTGGCCCACTCTAGGCTTTTATTGATATCTAAATTTCTTGCAGTGGCTACATCTTTTACAAACATATCGTAAGATTTTTTGACCAGTTTTTCAAGCTCATTTCGCTCAATACTGCTCCACTCTCTAGCGAAGGTTCCTACCTCTTTAAACTCCCCTGCCTTTACAACCTGTTGGGATATTCCGATTTTACTCGCTAGTTCGCTTATATTTGGGGCTTGGATTATAACTCCTATCGAGCCTATAAACGAGCCAGGATTTGCCAAAATTTTATTTGAATTTACTCCGGAGTAGTAGCTTCCACTAGTCATTGTTCCGCCCGCATAAGCTATCACGGGTTTTTCGGCTCTTAATTTTTTTACCGCCATAGCTATCTCTGTGCTTGGCGCAAGAGCTCCTCCGGGGCTATCTATGAACAGCAAAACACCTTTGATATGATCATCCTTGGTCGCCTCATGTATCTCTTTTAGCGTCTTTTGGCTATCTAAGATCATGCCACTTATATCTATTTGGACCAAATTTGGTGTATGTACGCCCTTTGAATCAGGGTAGATGAATATCAAAAATAAGATTAAGAGAAAAATCATAGTTTTAAAATATTCATTTATAAATTTAAATATCGCAACTATCGGCGAGAAAAGTAGTTTTAAAAAATTCAATTTCTTTCCTTATTAGTCTAAATTTAAAGGTTTGCCTTGGATATATAGCTTTTTGCACTCTTTTGCGTGTAACAAAAACATCAAAGCAAGCCCATCTTGCTCTGTGTTACCAAATCTATCATACAATGCCATATCCGCCAGTTTTCCCTCTTTAATCTCTCCAAGATTTAAATTTAGGGACTTTGCACACCATGAAGTGGATGCAAGGAGCAAAATTTTAGCTAAATTTTTTAAATCAAAATCGCTATGGATTAATAAATTAGCTCTCAATTCGTCTAAAAAATTTAGACTTATATTTGAACTAAGCCCGTCTGTGCCTATATTGAAAGAGATATTTTGATCTAATAAATTTTGTAAATTCAAAGTCTTTTTACTTAGTAGCCTATTTGAAAAAGCGCAATGCGTAACGCTGTGAATAGAGTTATCAAATTTGCTAAAATCACTCATATAAACGCAGTGCGTAAAAAGAGTTCTAACGTCCTTAAATAGCTCAATAAAACTATCCACGCTATAAAGAGGTTTTGGAAATTTACTAAATTTACCAAGCCACTCTTTAAATCCGCCTACGCCACTTTTTAGCCACTCTCTTTCGTGATCTGACTCCATTAGGTGCGTTGATACTAGTAAATTTTGCTCTTTTGCGAGATTTATAGCGGCTTTAGCCAAATTTGGATGTGTAGAGTATGGCGAGTGAACAGATATAGCAGGAGTGAAAAATTCGCTTTTAAATTTCACGCTCTCATCGAAACGCTTTTTAAAGCCCTGCCAATTTACATCTAAAAATTCCTCATTTGAACCTAAAATCTCGTTAAAGTATATTACTCTAGCAGAGCTATTAACACAGGCTTTGAGGTCTGTTCCGAAGCTGGAAACCGCACCTATAGTGCCTACTCCGCTTTTTTGCATGGTTTTTATGGCGGATTTTATAACTTCTTCATTAGCTTGCTGCGAAAGCGTAGAGCGAGAGTTTATTACGCTACTTAGCCACTCTAAAAAATCCCCATAAACTAGACTGGTTTTATTTGCGCTAAACTCTAAATGAACGTGCGGATTTATAAATGCCGGTGCCAGGATTGCTTCTTTTTCTTCTATAAATTCGGCATTCTTAAATTCTTTTTTTAGCTCGCTCGCTTCGCCTATTTTTATTATCTTGTCGTCAAAAGCAACTGCCTTATCTTGTAAAATAGTGAAATTTTCATCGCAGAGCATTATAAATTTTGGCTTTAAAATAGTCATTTTTAACCTTTTTTTGTTGTGATTGTAACAAAATTTTCTTATTTCAAAGCTTCAATATGATCGGATGAAGCAACGGCTGATAAAAACAAAAATTTAGAAATAAAAATGTATAATTAAAGCTAAATTTAAAATTTACAAAAAGGAAATGCTATGGATAAAAAATTTAAGGTTATGGTTATTCAAGGACCAAATATTAACATGCTGGGCACTAGAGAGACATCTATTTACGGCGTTATGAAGATGGAGGATATCCATAATCAGATGAAGATTTTTGCAGAGCAAAACGATGTGGATATAGAGTTTTTTCAAAGTAATTTAGAGGGTGAGCTTGTGGATAAAATTCAAGAGTGCTACGGAGATGCTGACGGTATTATAATAAACCCTGCAGCCTATACACATAGCTCTATTGCCATAAGAGACGCATTAAGCGCTGTTAGCTTACCTGCGATAGAGGTTCATATCAGCAATATTTACCGCAGAGAAGAATTTCGCCAAAAGAGCATGATATCTGCGGTAACCGCCGGCCAAATAGTTGGTTTTGGACCTGTAGGATATCATCTGGCAATGATTGCAATGCTTCAAATTTTCGAGCAAATCAAAGCGGTAAGGCAGGCTCAAAATACACAAGAATAATTAAAAAATCATGAGAAATTTTATTCTAAAAAATGAAAATGCCATATATCATGAGTGCGGATATAGCTGTGATAATGCGCTCTTTGTCGATATTAGTGGCAGAAGATTTTTTTTAACAGACGCTAGATACGGGATAGAGGCTAAAGAGTTAGCTAAAAACTGTCAAGTATTGCAGGTTCAAAGAGGCTTGATAAAAGACGTCAGAGAATTTTTACGAGACAAAAGAGTTAAAAATTTGACCTTCGATCCTTGTGATTTTAGTGTGGCAGAGTTTGAAGAGCTAAATAAAAATTCAAAAATAAATTTTAAACCAAAGCCTAATTTTTCGCAAATTTCACGTATTTTAAAGAGCGAAGATGAGGTTAAAATTTTAAAAGAAGCCGCAAGATTAGGAGCTAAATGCTTTGATGAATTTGCAAAATTTGTAAGAGAAAAAGGCGAAGGAATGAGCGAAGAGGAGCTATTTTTTAACGCTGAGCTCATATTTAAGCAAAAGGGATCACTTGAGCTTAGCTTCTCTCCGATTGTGGCGATAAATGAAAATGCAGCCAAAGCGCATGCGCTACCAAGCAAAAAGAGACTAAAAGAGGGTGACTTACTCCTGCTTGATGCCGGAGTAAAATTTAAAAGATACTGCTCTGATAGAACAAGAACAGCTTGTTTTACAGCCGATTTTAACTTTTCTAAAGAGCAAAAATTTAAGAATCAAAAACATCAAGAGGTTTACGAGATCGTAAAAGAGGCTCAAAGTTTGGCCATAAACTCTATTGAAATAGGCAAAAAAGCCAAAGAGATAGATGATGTAGCGCGCAAATTTATATCTAAGCACGGCTTTGAAAAGGAGTTTTTCCACTCTACAGGACATGGTGTGGGAGTAGATATACATGAGCTTCCAAGGATATCGATGAAAGACAAAACGCTTTTAAAAGCCGGGATGGTTTTTAGCGTGGAGCCAGGAGTATATATAGAGAATGAATTTGGCGTCAGAATCGAGGATGTGGTTGTAGTTCGAGAAAACGGAGCTGAAATTTTATGAGGTTAAAGGGAATGAGACGCTTTGTTAGAAGCGTTTTTTTTCCAAAAGTTTTAAGTTTTAAATCCGATTTTAAATATAGCGTTCTTTTGGGCATAGGTGGAAATATAGGGGACTCTAAAAGGCGTTTTGATAAGTTTTTTAGACTTTTGCAAGATGATAAGCGGATAAATTTAGTAGAGAGTTCTCAAATTTTGGTAAATGAGGCATTTGGTTTTAGAGAACAGGCGGATTTTTACAACGCTGTGATTTTGATTCAAACTAGCCTTAGTGCGAGAGCCTTGTTGAAAGTAACTTTAAATTTAGAGAGGCGATTTAGGCGTGTAAGAAGTTTTAAAAATGCGCCAAGAACGCTTGATGTAGATATATTGTATTTTAGTGGGCGAAATAGAAATGACTCTAGGCTTACTCTTCCACATAAAGGAGCAGAAGAGAGACTAAGTGTAATTTTACCGCTTGGTGTGATGAAAATGGGTTTTAAAAGGAGTAGATTTGGCAACTAAATTTCATACATTTACAGGTGAAAGCAGTATAGAAGCGCTAAAAAAAGCTAGAGCTCAGTGTGGTGAAAAAGCGATTTTGGTAACTACTAAGCAGATTCAGCCAAAGACCATAAATAAAAAACCTTTATATGAAATTTTAGTTAGTGTTGAAGAGGATGAGCCGCAAAAGCAGCCTTTAAAGCCGGTAAGTTTAAAGGGCTACGATCGATTTCAAAATATTAATCAAGCTCCTAAATTTGAGATTATAGAAGAGCCTAAAAATAGCGATTTTGTGCCTGATGATGAGCTGTTTGGAAATAAAAAAAATACAAACAAAGATAACGATATACTAATAAATATATCAAAGGCTGCAAAAGAGATAAGTGAAATAACAAAGATGAGTATGGAAACCAGCCCAAATGAAGGACAAAATCCATCTTATAATAAAAAAATAGATGATGTGGCAAAGCAGATGAACGCCATCGGAGATAAGGTAAATCTGATGATGGATATGCTCTGGGAGGATAGGGCTTCTAGCAGAAATAATCTCATTATACCGCCTGAGTTTGCGAGCATATATAAAGCTGCGAAAAAAAGCGGTATGAAAGATGAGCATTTAAACTCAATTATGCAGATTACGATTGAAAATATGCCTACTTCTATGAAAACCAATCCAAATGCGGTAAAAAGATATTTTTACTCCTTGCTTCGTAAAATGCTTCCTTGCAGAAACGAGCAAAAAAATAGAAAACAACGTATTATGATGCTAGTAGGACCTACCGGAGTTGGCAAGACAACGACTCTAGCAAAGCTTGCGGCACGCTTTGCCTACGGTAAGGATATAAGGTATAAAACCGGAATAATCACTCTTGATACATATAGAATCGGAGCTGTGGAGCAATTGTTTCAATATGCCAAGATGATGAAGTTGCCGATACTTGACGTAATTGAAGTGGATGATTTTAAAGATGCTCTTAAGCAGCTAAACCACTGCGATGTGATCTTGATAGATACTACCGGGAATTCTCAGTATGATAAAGAAAAATTAGCTAGACTTGAAAAGTTTTTAAAGAGTGCTGACGCTCAAATAGATGTAAATTTAGTTCTCTCTGCTGGATCAAAGGCGGAGGATTTATTAGAAATTTATAACGGTTTTAGTTTTCTTGACATAGATACTTTGATAATTACTAAATTTGACGAGACTAAAATTTTTGGAAACGTATTCTCTCTTATTTACGAGACAAATACGCCTGTGAGTTACTTTTGTGTAGGGCAAGAGGTGCCTGATGATCTAATGGAAGCTAAGAGTGAATTTTTAGTAGAGTGTATATTGGATGGATACAGCAAGGAGAGTAAAGATGAATAATCAAGCTAATAAGCTAAAGACTCTTGTCTCTTCAAGCATGGTTCCTAGAAGCACTCATTTTATCGCTGTTACAAGCGGTAAGGGTGGAGTCGGTAAGAGTACTATAAGTGCAAATTTAGCAAATGTTTTGGCTAATAACGGCTACAAAGTAGCATTATTTGATGCTGATATCGGACTTGCAAATTTAGACGTGATTTTAAATGTAAGAGTTAATAAAAACCTACTTCACGTATTAAAAGGCGAATGCTCTTTAAATGATATTTTAGTAAAAATCAAGCCAAATTTAATCCTGATTCCCGGAGAGAGTGGGGATGAAATTTTAAAATTTAATAATCAATTTTTATACGAGAGATTTTTGGATGAGGCTAGCGCTTTAAATGATCTTGACTTTTTAATAATAGACACAGGGGCCGGAATAGGAGGCAATACTCATCTATTTTTAGAGGCTGCTGATGAGGTTATAGTAGTCACGGTGCCAGATCCTGCCGCAATTACCGATGCTTATGCTGTTATAAAGGTAACTTCAAGAGTAAAAAACAATATCTTTATGCTTTTTAATATGGTGAAAAATGATAAAGAGGCTGTTAAAATCTTTGAAAACATCCGAAAAGTCGCCAAGGCCAATATTACCAATGATCTTAACCTTGAGCTAATAGGCTATCTTAGCGAAAATAAGAACGTATCAAAGAGTATTAAGCAAAGGACTTTATTTACAGATGACGCTGAATTTTCGACAAGCAGCGGAGAACTAAAGGAGATAGCATCAAAACTGCTTTATAGATTGGAACGAAAAGTGCTTGATACAAGCGAAAATAGAAGCTTTGGCAGCTTTTTTAAGCGGTTGATTGAGCAATTTTAAAATAGGATGTTATTTTGCGAGCGGAAAATTTTATAGCTTTTTTTACTGTATGCGGTTTTTTTATAGGGCTTATGTTTGTTACTTTAAAGGTTGATGAGCCTATAGAGATGATGATATATACTTTTTTGATAACATTCTTTTTCTACCTTCTGATACATATTGTTATAATGAACTACATCGATGTAAGGAATATTTTTAAAGGACATTTTAATAAGCATGAACATGAGGAGAGTGCTGATTATTTGATTACTGAACTTAGCGTAAGGGAGAAAAGAATCGAGAGTATGCTTGCTAAACTTGCTGTAGAGAATGCGCTTATAAAACAGACATTAAGTAATAATAATGGACAATCTAAAGCAAAAGCAGCTTAATGCCTATTCCGCAACTATAAAAAAAGAGCAAGATGATATAGTTTTGCAATATATGCCCGCACTTAGGGCTATGGCCTTTAGGCTCAAAGAGCGTTTGCCTGCTACTATTGATGTAAACGACCTTATAGGCATAGGCGTAGAGGAGATGATAAAACTCTCCAGAAAATATGATAAAGAGCAGAATGATTCTTTCTGGGGGTATGCTAAAAAGCGTGTTTACGGTTCGATGCTTGATTTTTTAAGAGGACTTGATGTGGTAAGCCGAGCTAGTAGAACTCTTATAAAATCAATAGATACTCTTGTGGACCAGTATTTTAATAAGTATGAGTGCGAGCCCGATGATGAGTATCTGGCAGATACTCTTGGTGAAGATATAGAAAAAATTCGAGACGCCAGAAATGTAAGCTCAGTAATAGTGACTCTTGGAATAGACGATCAAATGGATATAATGAGCGAAGAAAACACTCTTGATAGGATAGAAAAAGAGAATTTGATAGAGAAAATAGAAGAAATTTTATCTACTTTTGATAAGCGCGATCAACTCGTCGTCCAGTTATATTATTACGAAGAGCTAAGCTTAAAGGAGATAAGCGAGGTTTTGCAAATTAGCGAAGGAAGAATTTCACAAATTCATAAAAGGTTGATGAATAAACTAAGAGAGAGACTTGAGGGTAAATAATGGCGGATATTTTAAGTCAAGAAGAGATAGATGCACTGCTTGAAGTCGTAGATGAGGACGCAGAGGGTGCCGATATAGGCATAGGGGGTTCGTCTAGCGAGGATCAAAGACAGATTATAATCTATGACTTTAAAAGACCAAATCGTGTCTCCAAAGAGCAGCTTCGTGCCATAAAAGGCATACACGATAAACTTGCGAGAAATTTGGCTTCTCAAATTTCAAGCGTAATGAGAAGTATTGTAGAAATTAGACTTCATAGCGTAGACCAGATGACTTATGGCGAGTTTTTGATGAGTTTGCCAAGTCCAACTAGCTTTAACGTATTTTCAATCAAACCTCTTGATGGCAACTGCGTACTTGAGATAAATCCAAGTATAGCCTTTCCTATGATAGATAGGCTTTTGGGTGGTAATGGTGAAGGGTTTGAGACAAGTAGAGAGCTAACCGATATAGAGGTAAATTTGCTTGACGCGATACTTAGAATGATGATGCAAAGGCTAAAAGACAGTTGGAGTATTATTACCGATATGTATCCAAACGTTGAGGCCAAAGAGAGTAGCCCAAATGTCGTTCAAATAGTCTCTCAAAACGAAATCGTAATAATGGTTGTCATGGAGATCATAGTCGGCAATTCAAGCGGAATGATAAATATATGCTATCCTGTTATCTATCTTGAGCCGATTTTATCACGTCTTGCGAACCGTGATATAATGCTTGGTGAGACAAGTGCTAAAAAGAGCAGAAACAAAGAGTTAAAGACGCTAATAGGTCGTGCCGAAGTATTATATGAGGCGATACTGGGTAAGGCGGTAATAAGCGTAAATGAGTTTTTAAACTTAAAAGAAGGCGACATACTACGTCTTGATCGTTCTGCCGATAATAGGGCTATTGTCACTATAGACAAAAAAGAGGTCTTTTTAGCAGAAGTAGGGCTTCATAGATTTAGAAAATCAATAAAGATAGAAGAGCTTATCAGAACCGATAAAGATGAGATTAAGCATATCTTAGAGCAATATGAAGAGGAGCGAAAGGCTAGGCTAATGAGCTATGAGCAAGAAGAAAACGAGTATGATGAAAATATGATGGAAGAGAGCGATGAATATAATGAATGATTTTTTTGAAATTTTTATAAATGAATGCAAGGCTACTATCGAGGGACTTACCGGTAGGACTCCTGAATTTGGTGCCAAGGCTGAATTTGACGCTCCAAGTCAAGAAGGCATTAAGCCGCCTATTGCTGTAGCAAATATAAATGTTAGCGGTGATATAACGGCTAAGATAATGCTTGTGGCAACTCCTGTGCTTATGAGTGCTATAGGTGAATGGATGATGGGAGAAGAGGAAATTTCACGAAATGAAAGTTTAAGCGAAGATGATTTGGATGCTACCAAAGAGGTTTTTTCAAATATCTTAGGAGCCTTTTCTACATCACTTGGAGCTCAAAAAACCTTGCCAAAGCTCAATTTTGAAATTTCAAAGGTAAATTTTATAGACGAAGACTCAAATTTTGATATAAGCAGCTTTGAAAAAATCTATATTTACAATGTAAATATAGAAGATATTAGTGAGCAGATAGGCGTTGTTGTAGATTTTTCATTTTTTAGCTTTTTTAATAAAGATCAAAAAAAAGGTTCTGATGCCAGTGAAAAATCAGGGCAACATAAGATGGAGCTAAGTCCAACCGAACTTCAAAATATCAATCTCATTATGGATGTTAGGCTGCCTATCAGAGTTAGAATCGGATCTAAAAAAATGCTTTTAAAAGATGTTTTAAGCATGGATATAGGCTCCGTAATAGAGCTAAATCAGCTTGCAAACGATCCTCTTGAGATCCTTATTAACGATAAGGTAATCGCACTTGGCGAAGTTGTAATAGTGGACGGAAATTTTGGTATCCAGATAACTGAAATCGGTAGTAAAAAAGAGCGTTTAGAGCAGCTTCGATAAATTTGATATACTTGCCGTTTTTAAAATAAGAAAATTTAAAGAGAGTTGATGGAAGAAATTTTAAATGATTTAAGCAAATTTAGAGATTTTTTAGCTTATAAAAATCCTAGTGTTACCTTTTTTGGCTCTGCTAGATTTGAGCCTGATAATAAATATTGTAAAATGGCTTATGAACTGGCTTTCGCTCTGGCTAGCGAGGGTTTTGCCATAATAAGTGGAGGGGGAGGCGGCATAATGGAGGCTGCCAATAAAGCCGCCTATGATAGTGGCAAGAGTCCTTCCATAGGGCTAAATATCGTGCTTCCTTTCGAGCAGGTTACAAATCCGTATGCTACCGACAAATTTGTATTTTCTAATTTAAACGCACGCAAATTTGCCCTTATTGAGCGCTCAAAGGCATTTTTAGTATTTCCAGGCGGATTTGGAACTTTAGATGAACTGTTTGAAATTTTAGTATTAGCTCAAATCGGTAGAAAAAAATCTAAAATTTATCTCATAGGAAGTGAATTTTGGAGTAAATTGGATGACTTTATTAAAACTACTTTAATAAATGAAAAATCTATCAGCAAAGAGGATCTAAACATCTACGAAATATCCGATGATCTTAAAAAAATTTCAGAAGAGATTTTAAAAATTTAATGATATTTTATGAAATGAGATAAATTTATCCAAAGTATTTCAAAAAGGAAGATATGAAAATTTTAATAGCTATGAGTGGCGGAGTGGATTCTACGATGAGTGCTAAGATGTTAAAAGAGCAGGGGCATGAGATCGTGGGTTGCTATATGAAACTGCACAAAAAACCCGGATATCACGAAAAAAACATAGAAAAAGTAGAGAAAGTATGTGATTTCTTGGGTATTAAGATGCATATTTTAGACCTTGAAGAAAAATTTAATAAATATGTATATTCGCCTTTTATAGATACTTACAAAGAGGGTAAAACTCCAAATCCTTGCGCTTTGTGTAATAAATTTATAAAATTTGGTAAGCTTTTGAAATTTGCTAAAAGTATAGGATGTCAAAAGCTAGCTACGGGACACTATGTGCAAATTGAAAACGGATTAATAAAGACAGCAAGGGATCTGAATAAGGATCAGAGCTACTTTATTGCACAAGTTCCAAAAGAAGTTTTAGCCGATATGATATTTCCTCTTGGAGACAAGATGAAGAGCGATATCAAAGAGATGGCTAAAAATTTACCTGACTTTAAAGAATTTGGCGAGCAGGCCGAGAGTAGCGAAATCTGCTTTGTGGATACTACATATATTGATATTTTAAATAGGCATTATGATACAAATTTGCCGGGAGATGTGGTAGATGCCTCAGGTAAAATTATAGGCAGACATAGCGGATATATGCACTATACCATAGGTAAAAGACGAGGTTTTGAAGTGTTTGGTGCACACGAACCACATTTTGTTTTATCTATTGATGCCACAAAAAACCAGATAGTGGTGGGCACTAAAAGCGAACTTGAAAAGAGCGAAGTGTTAGTCAAAGAATTAAATATGTTTGTGAATGAGAGTGAATTTGAGTGTGAGGTTAAAGTAAGATACCGAAGCATACCGCTTCAGGCTCATGTTGTTATAGATGATGATATTGCAAAGATAAGTTTAAAGCAGAGCGCTTACGGAGTTGCCAGCGGACAACTTGCCGTATTTTACAGAGGTGATTTTGTTATAGGGAGTGGGTTTATAGTCTGATTAATAAATAAAATTTATATGTTTTAAGCAAACAAACCTTAAAATTCATCTAAGATTATGAAAGATTGTAAATTTAGATGGATAAAATTTTTCTCGCTCTGCTATTACTCGATTTTTATTGCACTTTCTATCTATATTTCAGGCGGATACACTTTAATAAATTTACTTAAAAATTTTTATATCATACTTGAAAAGTCTATAAAAATTGATTTAAATTTGATAGATATAGTGTTAAAACTTTAGTCGGCAGTTGAAGAAATTTAATATCTGTTGTTTGCGAAATTGAGTTTGCAATAGAATCAGAGCCTATGATAAAGCTCGCAATAAAAGAGTTTGCAAAGAGCTAAAAAGCTAGATCCTAAAAAACCGCCTAGTTCAAAAAGAGCATTAAAAATAGAGCAGCAAGTTCTCTTGGTATATTTAAATCTGACAACTTCCGTTTGATCTACTGATCAAAATTTAAATATAAGTTTAAAGATAGGTGGTTTATCCGGCAAAATTTAGCAAAGCTAAATAGAAATGATATTGCCAGAAACTCGCTTTGATAAAATTGGCTATAAAAAGCATAAGCGCTATCTCGAAAAAGCACTCAAACTAAGATAATAAGGTGTTGGTCATATACAATCTACGCTTGCAAAAAATGGAGAGATAAAAGATCTAAAATATCCAAAAGCTCATCAAAAACCGCATTGAATGAGACTGCACTAAAAGAGCCTTAAAAGATGCTAAAAGCGAGTTTGTGAGGTTTAAAGAGGATATGAATATAAAGCTAAGCCTTAAATTTATACTAAATAGGATATTTAAATTTAGGTTCGTTTTGGTAAAATGGGCTATCTTAAAAAACACAAAGGCAAAATCTTATGAGAGGTTATAAAATTTTTTCCGGTACGGCAAATGTTGAATTTTCTAAAAAAATATCTCAATACCTTTCTCTCCCGCTAAGCGAGTCATCGATAAAGCGTTTTAGCGATGGCGAAATAAGCGTGCAAATAGGCGAAAGTGTGCGCGGCAAGGATATATTTGTAATTCAGCCTACCTGCGCTCCGGCTAATGTAAATTTAATGGAACTTTTAATATTAACGGACGCTTTAAGAAGAAGCTCGGCAAGCTCTATAACGGCTGTAATTCCATATTTTGGATATGCAAGACAGGATAGAAAGGCGGCTCCTAGGGTACCAATTACTGCAAAACTTGTGGCAAATATGATTCAGGTTGCAGGCATAGATCGTGTCGTCACAATCGATCTTCATGCCGGACAAATTCAAGGATTTTTCGATATTCCGGTGGATAATCTTTATGGTTCAATAATATTTAACGAGTATATAAAAAATAAAAATTTAAAAAATCCAATCATTGCAAGCCCTGATATAGGTGGAGTGGCTCGTGCTAGAAGCGTGGCTAAAACACTTGATCTTGATATAGTAATCGTAGATAAACGCCGCGAAAAGGCAAATGAGAGCGAGGTAATGAATGTAATAGGCGATGTTGCCGGAAAAGATGTGATTTTGGTAGATGATATGATAGATACTGCAGGCACTATAGTAAAGGCTGCCGAAGTGTTTAAAGAAAAAGGCGCTACAAGTGTGATGGCATGTTGCACTCATGCGGTTTTAAGTGGACCTGCTTATGAGAGATTAAAAAGTGATGCCATAGATGAACTTGTGGTAACTGATACCATACCTCTAAAAGAGCAGCATGAAAAAATAAAGGTCTTAAGCGTAGCACCTATATTTGGAGAGGTTATAAGACGCGTATATCACAATGAAAGTGTAAATTCTCTATTTTTATAAAATTAAAGTCGGTGAATTTGTCTAAATTTGCCGACTTGGCTTCCGGAAAAATATAAATTACTCATATATAATCTATTGTTTATAAATTATATATTTTTTTATATAGATTTAAATATCCTAATTATATAATACTAAATATAGAAATTTATTACTAAAGGAATACTATGTTTAAGAAAATATTATTTAGCACCGCCGTTTTTATTATCGGACTTACGATGTCCGCTCAGGCTCATCAGGTTATTGCCAATAGCGTAGGTAAAAATAAATTTGAAGTAAAATTTTGGGCTCATGATAAATTTGAATCCTACTCTTCAGAACAACTTTTGGGAGCAAAGGCTTATGATGAGAATTTAAATCGTATCAAAACCGGCATAGCTTATAATTTTAATGATGCTAAAAAAGCTCCTGAAGTACTGACAGAAAAAGCTCCTGCAATAGTAACTATGTTTTTTGATGCAAACTACTGGGTGCAGACTGACGATGGCTATATAGTAGGAGATAAAGTAAAGACTAAAGGCATCGTGTTTGACGCTATTAAGAGTATAAAAATCGGTAAAACATATTTTTCTTGGAATGAGAAATTTTTAAATCCTATAGGACTAAAACTAGAAGTTATAGCGTTAAAAAATCCTTTAGAGGTTAGAGTTGGAGAGTCTTTGCCCGTTTTGGTTTTAAAAGATGGCGAACCTCTTGAGGGTGCTGGTTTTGAGACTGCAAAAGACGATCTTGAAACAGTCACTAATAAATTTGGCATTGCGCTAATTCCTATTAAGGAAAAAGGTCTAAATATTATCGCAGCAAAGAGTGCAGAGCCTATATTTACAGACCCGAAAGCCGAAAGGCTACTTATCCAAAGCTCAATATCATTTGAGGTTAAATAGTGAGAATCCTACCCCTTCTTTCACTATTTCTCTCGGCCTTGTTCTCGCACGGACTCTTTTATAGTGTCCATGAGGACAAAGCCGTAATAATAAACGCAAATTTTTCAGAAAAAATCCCAGCCGCTTACGCGAGTATAGTCATATACGAGGGTGAGTCGGCTATACCTCTTCTAACATCCAAGCTTGATAGTGGTGGAAATTTTGCATTTTTGCCACCTAGAAGCGGAGAGTATAGGGTTAAAATCAGTGCAAGTAGCGATCATGGAAGCCATGATAAAGAATTTAGTTTAAATGTAGATGAAGGTAGCCTAAGCGGATATAAAGAGCCTGTTTATCAGAAGTATTTAGGGATTTTAAGCGTTATAGGCATAATATTTGGAATTTTTGGTATCATTGTGCTAATTAAATCTAAAAAAGCGTGATAGGTGCATATATCTGAGGGAATTTTAAATAGCGAAATTTTAGTAGCCGGCTGGGTCGTATCTGGCGTAATCAGTGCATATGCTCTATACAAAATGAATTCTCAAGAGATACCGAAAGTCGCCATGCTTACATCTTTATTTTTCATAGGTTCTTTTGTCCATATTCCGGTAGGGCCAACTAGTGTTCATCTGCTTTTTAGTGGTCTTATAGGCGCTATAGGTGGTGTGAACGGATTTTTGGCTATATTTATAGCTCTTTTTTTTCAGGCTTTACTTTACGGATTTGGCGGTATAGGAGTGCTTGGCGTAAATACTCTTATTATAGCTGGACCGGCGGTTTTTCTGTGGTATTTTTTAAGACCCAAGATAACAACTCATCTAAATTTTGTCTCTTTTGTTGGCGGATTTTTGCCCGTATTTTTTAGTGTTTTACTATTGGTTGGAGTTTTGATTTTAAATAGTGTGCATCTTGACTATGCAGTATATATGATAATTTTATTTAATTTGCCACTTATGATAATAGAGGGCTTAATATCTCTATTTACTCTTAAATTTATCATGAAATATAGACTAAATTTCTTATGAGTAAGCCGGTTTGCTATCTTTTTATAGTTTTGATTTATGATATTTTTTTGCTTTCGGCTAGCGAATTTTATCCTCTTGACTTTTTAATCCCGTTGCTTGCATTTTTGCTGTTTGCAGAGAATAAATTTAAAGTTTTAACCTGGCTTTTAACGCTTGATGTTTTTTTGTTTTTTGTTGTTTTTTCATATATTTTAAACGGTGATTTTTTTATCGCAAAAGTAGTTTTTATAAGGACAAATTTGATACTTCTTTTAGTGCTTAGCCTATTTTTGGGCAGGAATCAATACTTTTTAATTAAAGCTCTTTATTCTATAAAAATTCCTCAAAAATTACTAGCGGTAATGATTATAAACAGCAAATTATTTGAAGAGCTTTTAAATCAAATTTCTAAGATACCAAACACTTTACAAGTGCGTGGTGTAAAGGTAAATTTTTCTATTTTTACCTATAGGGCCTATGCTAATTTGATTGGAAAGATTATAGTTAATGGATTTGATAGATCGTTTGAAATCTACTCTGCTATGAGAGTTAGGGGATATAAAGGATATATAAGTTTTTTGGATATGCAAAGAGCAAATTTAAGTGAAATTTCGCTTTTGATTTTGACCTTGATTGCAGCTGGTTTTAGGATTTATAAATTTGTAGGATAGAGATGGAAAATATAATAGAGGTTAGAAATTTATCCTTTGGATTTGATGGAAAAACTATTTTTGAAAATATAAATTTAGATATCAAAAAGAATTCTAAAATTTTAATTTATGGTGCAAATGGAGTTGGTAAAAGCACATTTTTATCTATTTTAGCATCTATTAATAGTGCAACAGGCGGACAGGTCATAATAAAAGAAAATTTAAAAATTTCATATCTTTTTCAAAATAGCAACGATCAATTTATAGCTCCAAGCGTAATTGAGGATGTGGCTTTTTCGCTTTTGGCCGAAGGAGTGGATGCTAAAATAGCTCAAAATAATGCTACTGAAATTTTAGAAAAATTTGAAATTTCACACCTTAAGGATCGCTCTATCTACAATCTCTCGGGCGGCGAAAAGAGGCTTGTGGCAATAGCCGGAGCTTTAGTAAGGGATGCCGATATATATCTTTTTGATGAGCCGTTTAATGAGCTTGATAGCCATAAAAGCGAGCTTGTTTTAAAAAATTTAAACGAAAAAAATAGAGCTTTTGTGATAATCACACATCATAAAAGAGATATTTTTGATAAAGATACGATTAGTTGTGAATTTTTTAAAAATGGATTGGTTATAGATGATTTAAAGAGCTAGCTAAGGGCTCTTTAAATCAATGTTCACCTTTATGTAGGAAATAAAGTCCTAAACAAAGAGCCAGAATAGACACTGCTAGGTATGCCATTTCAAGAGGTGTATTAAAATTTGCATGTAGGACTCTTTGGAAAAAATTTACGATTAAAACCATTACTATTACTTTTGCCAGCTTATCTTTTAGCTGATCTAGCGAATGCACTTCAAGCACGCTAGAGTGTCTTGAGTCTTTCATATGTTCGATTTCACCGATAAAAAGCTCGTAAATTCCAAAGCTAAATATAAAAAGCACTAACGCCATCAAATAAAGATCTATCGCTCCCACTATGACCCCTACGACATCCGAGTGAAAGCTCTCAGGATGATGCCCTTTAAAAAAGTAAGCGTAAATATCTCCAAAGATAACAAAAATATCGTAACTTGCGATAATAAACAGCACTATAGCCCCAAGCAGACAAAATATTACAGGCAAGATGGCAAAAATTCTGCTTGACCACATTAGCCTTCCAAATATACTCTTTAGCATTAAATCTCCTTAAATTTTAAGAGTCGACATTCTATAATATTTTGACTGAATTTGCAAAAATAATTAGAAAAATAAATCATAATATTAAGCGGTAGCCGTAAAATTTATATATGATTTTACGGCTAAATTTATAGCTAGTCTTGTAGTTCAATCCATTTTTGCGCGATTCTTACCGCGTTTGTCGCAGCTCCTACGCGAATTTGATCGGCTACACACCAAAGATGAAGCACGTTATTTCGGTAGTTATCCTTGCGAATTCTGCCGACGTAAGTGTCGTTTGTGTTGCTTGCAGTTAGCGGCATAGGATAAATTTTCTCTTTCGGTTCATCTTCTATAACGATGCTTGGCGCGTTTTTTAGTATCTCTCTTGCACGCGCTGCGTCTATGTCTCTGTCAAAATGTATAGTGATGGCTTCCGAGTGGCTTCTAAGCACAGGCACTCTAACGCAGGTAGCACTTACCTCCATCTTTTTGTGAAGGATTTTTTGAGTCTCATTAACCATTTTCATCTCTTCTTTTGTGTAGTCGTTATCTAAAAACACGTCGATGTGCGGTATGAGGTTAAACGCAAGTTGATGGGCAAAAACCTTCGGCTCGCACTCGTCAAGCTTAAATTCAAAGAATTTTTGAAGCTGCAGAACAAGCTCTTCCATACCCTCTTTGCCTGCGCCGCTTGCTGCTTGATATGTGGCCACATCCACGCGGTTTATTCCAAATGCGTCATCAAGCGGCTTTAGAACCTGCACCATTTGGATGGTTGAGCAGTTTGGGTTGGCGATTATGCCGCGATTTGTCCACTGCGCGATATCTTGCGGGTTGCACTCAGGCACCACTAGCGGGATATCTGCTTCCATTCTAAAGTGGCTTGTGTTATCTATAACTACAGCTCCGCTTTGTGCTGCAAATGGCGCAAATTTAGCCGATATAGAGCCACCAGCGCTAAAAAACGCTATATCGATCTCGTGCTCGTCAAATACACTCTCTGTAAGCTCAACGACCTTATACATCTTGCCGTTAAACTCGACTTCGCTTCCAGCACTTCTTGCACTTGCAAGCGGTAAAAGTTCGTTCACCGGGAAATTTACCTCTTCCATCACGCGAAATATCTCTTCTCCCACAGCCCCTGTAGCACCCACCACAGCAACGTTAAATTTTCTCATAGCCATTCCTTTATACCGTATTTATCAAGTTTGTCACGCAAATTTTCTTCGCTTAAATTTAAAATTTCGCAAGCCTCTTTTATATTTCCATCCACGCTTTTTATCACATCTATGATGAGCTCTTGCTTGATCGTCTCTTTGTCTTTTACCCTTCTAGCCTGTAAAAACAGATCCGCAGCTGAAATTTCTTCACCTTCGCTCATGATCGCAGCTCTTTGAACTACTGAGATAAGCTCTCTTATGTTGCCCGGAAATTCGTAGCTTTCAAGCTCGGCTTCGGCTTCTTTTGAAAATTTCTTGGTGTTAAAGCCAAATTCAGAGCACGAGCTTTCAAGCGCTTTTTTTGCGATTGGTAAAATTTCCTCTTTTCGCTCTCTAAGCGGTGGGATGAGCACCGGGATAGTATTTAGTCGGTAAAAGAGATCTTCTCTAAATTTGCCTTGCTTTATCAAATTTTCTAAATTTGCATTAGTCGCGCATACGATCCTAACGTCTATCTTTGTGCTTTTAGTCGCGCCAAGCCTCGTTATCTCTCGCTCTTGCAGTGCACGCAGAAGCTTTGGTTGAAGAGATATAGGCATCTCGCCGATCTCATCTAAAAACAAAGTTCCGCCGTCCGCAAGCTCAAATTGACCTTTTTTTTGCGCGGAAGCGTCGGTAAAAGCTCCCTTTTCAAAGCCAAAAAGCTCACTTTCTATGAGATTTTCAGGGATGGCTGCCATGTTTAGTGCGATAAAAGGCTTGTTTGCGCGAGGCGAGTTTTTATGTATGAAATTTGCAAAGAGCTCTTTGCCAACGCCGCTTTCGCCCATAAGCATTATGCTTACGTCCGTTGCTGCCGCTTTTTTGGCTATGTTTAAAGCCTTATCAAGCTTTGGTGAAGTAGCGTAGAAGTCGCCTTTAGTTTCTTCTTTTTTTTCGCTTTGTTTTTTTAAATTTGAAGGCGTTTTTTGATTTAAAATTTCAACTCTTTTTATAGCCTGATAAAGAGTTTGGACATCAAAAGGCTTTGTTAAAAAATCTTTTACTCCAAGCCTTACACTCTCGATAGCTTTGTTAAGGGTGGCGTTGCCCGTCATGATAATCACATCAAATTTGCCATCCAGCGTCTTTATGAACTCTAGTCCGTCCATCGTAGGCATGTTTATATCGGTTATGATAAGATCAGTCTCATCGCTCATCTTTTTAAGCGCTTCAACGGCACTTTTGTAGCTTTTTATTTTTAGCTCTTCGTATTCGCCAAGTGCTATTTCAAGGGATTTTCGCATATTTATGTCATCTTCGACAATGACTACATTCATAACCTACTCTTTTATCTTAAATACGCCGATAATAGCAGAATTTGGCTTAAATTTAATAGTAAATCGAATCGGCAAAAGCGTAGTATCCGTTTTGGTGTGTAGATTTATTCCTTGTGGATTTTGGCTGTGAGTATAGAAGTCCTGAACCTTAAATTTTTGTGATAAAAAGCACTCAAACAGCTTTTCTTTATGTAAATTTAAATACTCTAAAGCGCTATCTTTTTTATCTTTTTCTTCATCTATTTCGCACAAAAACTCATCTTCAAGACCGGTTAAAACCATAGCCTTTGAGATAGCGAAATTTTCGTAATTTACAATGTGATTTTTAGTAGAAATTTTGGCCCAAAGGATAAACTCCTCCGAGCCAAAAAAATTGGTTATTATAAGGATTAATAAGCAAAAATTTCTTGCCACTTGCTTTGATCTAACTTAAGTTCCATTCTAACGCGATACAAACCATCTTTGAAGTCGTGCTCGACTATAGAGGCGTTTTTGATAAGACCGCTTACTTGGGCTGTGATAGTTGAGTCCCTTAGCATCGCGTCTCTTACTGTATCTTTTGAGTTTATTTTAACGCCGTAAAGTTTTTCCGCAAGCTGTCTGTGCGCATCAGCTATTGCCGCACGTTTTGCAAGGGCTAAAGACTGAGCTTGAGAGACTGTGTTAAGCGGTGCTATGCCCTCTCCAACAGCGCTAAAAGAAGCTTCTGCCGGAGCTGTGTCATATATCATCTTCTCTTGTCTCATCACATCTCTGATATCGTCTTTATCGACTTTTTGGACAACAACATCTTGCTGTGCCATATTTGCAGTGACGTCCTTACTGGAACAACCACTCATGATCAGCATAGCTACGCCAACTATCGCAACATAAAAACTCTTCATTTTATAACCTTTTTATAAATTTCATTTGATTAAGCAAAATTTATTCCAAAATACTACCGCTATCTTCGCCGTTTTCTTCGCCCGCTTCAAACTCTTGGCTGTCGCTTTCTTCTTTAGGGCATTTCGCTACGCTTACTACGTCATCACCGTCTACGTTTACGACGATTACACCGCTTGTGTTACGTCCAGCCTTTCTGATGCTTTGCATATCGACTCTTATCATCTTTCCGCTTGAAGTTAGCGCCATCAGGTCTTGCTCTTCATCGACCATCACGACACCTACAAGATCGCCTGTGCGGTTGTTTAGCTTCATGCAGATTACGCCCTTGCCGCCGCGGTTTGTTAAGCGGTACTCTTCAGCAGTTGTGCGCTTGCCGATACCTTTTTGAGATATGCTAAGCACCTCTTGTTCGTTGTGTTCGATTACCGCTGCGCCTACGACTTCATCGCCTAGTTCTTTAAACTTAATTCCGGTTACGCCACGAGCAGTTCTTCCCATCTGGCGAACTTTGCTAACGTTAAATTTAAGGCACATTCCTTTTTTGGTAACGATAAATAGCATCTTTCCTGCCGCTGCGTTATCAGCGTTTTCATCTAAATTTTCATCTTGAATTTGCTCTTCTTGCACCACCTCTACGCTTTCATCATCACTTATAGACGGTATAAATTCATTTTCGTCGCTTTCAACGATTAGCGCTGTGACTAGCTCGTCGTTTTCATCTAGACTTATAGCGCGAACACCGATAGAGCGGATATTTTTAAACTCGCTTAAATTTGTGCGTTTTACTACACCATTTTTCGTAAAGAATGCAAGCGACTTGCTCTCGTCAAAATCAGTCGTCGGTATGATAGCCATGATCTTTTCATCAGGCTGAAGTTGAACTAGATTTACCACCGCTTTGCCTTTTGCTGTGCGACTTCCCTCAGGAATTTTATAAACTTTCAGCCAGTAGAGTTGTCCGCGATCGGTTACAAACATCAGCGTATCGTGAGTATTTGAAGTAAAGAAGCTTTCGATGAAGTCATCATCGTAGGTAGTTACGGCTACTTTGCCCTTGCCGCCTCGCTTTTGCTTCTCGTATTGCTTGCTTGGCACTCGCTTGATGTATCCGCGATGAGTTATGGTTACGACCATGTTTTCATTAGGTATCAAGTCCTCGATATCGATATCGTCATAATCGTCCACTATCTCGGTAACGCGCGGAACTTTAAATTTGCTCTTTATTTCGATGAGTTCTTCTCTAATCAGTGTTTCAAGCAAGGTTTCGCTCTTTAAAATTTCGTCAAGTCTTGCTATCTCGGATAGTAGTTCTTGAAGCTCGTTATCAAGTTTTTCGCGCTCAAGACCGGTTAGCTTGCTTAGCCTCATATCCAAAATCGCATTTGACTGAAGCTCGCTAAGTCCAAATTTAGCCATCAATCCATCTCTGGCCGAATTCGTATCAGGGCTATTTTTTATAAGTTCTATTACTTCATCGATATTATCAAGTGCGATTTTAAGACCTTCTAATATATGGGCTCTTGCACGCGCTTTTTGAAGCTCAAAAATAGTTCGTCTGATTATGACCGTTTTGCGGTGATTTAAAAATAGCTTAAGCAGATCAATGAGTCCAAAAATTTTAGGCTCTTTGTTATCGATCGCAAGCATTATCACGCCAAAGGTGCTTTCCATTGTGGTTGATTTAAAGAGATTGTTTAACACGATATCGCTCATCGCGTCGCGTTTTAGCTCAATAACTACGCGGATTCCGTCTCTGTCGGACTCGTCGCGCACCTCGCTGATGCCCTCTATCTGCTTTTCTTTAACTAGATCTGCGATTTGCTCGATGAGGCGCGCTTTGTTTGTTTGATATGGTAGCTCATCAATTACGATCACGTCTTTGTTTGGCTTTTTTTCGATGTGAGTTTTTGCTCTTATCTTTACGCGACCTCTACCTGTACGGTAGGCTTCGATAATACCTTTTTTGCCAAATATTATGCCGCCTGTGGGGAAGTCCGGGCCCTTTATATGCTCCATAACCTCTTCAAGAGTCGCATTTTTGTTTTCAAGAACAAGCAAAAGCCCATCGATTAGTTCGTTAAGGCTGTGCGGAGGGATATTTGTAGCCATACCGACCGCGATACCGCTTGAGCCGTTTAAAAGCAAATTCGGCACTCTGGCAGGCAAAACGTCCGGCTCAACAGTGCTATCGTCGTAGTTTGGGATAAAATCAACCGTATCTTTATCTATATCTCGCAGCAGCTCTTCGGCTAGTATCGTCATCCTAGCTTCGGTATAACGCATCGCAGCAGCGCCGTCGCCATCGACTGAACCGAAGTTTCCTTGACCGTCCACGCTTGGGTATCTCATAGAAAACGGCTGAGCCATACGCACAAGCGCGTCATATACCGCAGTATCTCCGTGCGGGTGGTATTTACCGATGACGTCACCGACTATACGGGCTGATTTCTTATACGGGCTTCTTGAGCCCACGCCAAGGTCGTTCATGGCGTATAAAATTCTTCTGTGAACAGGCTTTAGCCCGTCTCTTGCGTCAGGAAGTGCGCGTCCGATGATGACGCTCATAGAGTAGTCTAGATAGCTTGCTTTTATAGAGTCTTCTATGTCTATAACTTCGATATCTTGATTTGCTTCAAATATATTTTCCATTTGTATCCTTAAAATTAACTCATAGATTTTAGCTTAAATTTGATAAAAAGTTGCTAAATACTAATACTTTGCATCGGCTAATACTAGTGCGAATAGTACTTGAACTCCAGCTTTTTCAAGTGTGTTTTTGGCTTCTAAAATTGTTGTTCCTGTGGTTATTATGTCATCGACTAGGATAACTGGAAATTTGGGCTTTTTGTTGATTTTAAAATTTCTTGGATTTTTGAGGCGATAGGCTAAGTTTTTTCCTGCATAGGTTAAATTTGAAGTCGCATGTAAGCTGGCATAAAGTGGCTTTATCTCCTTATTTTTAAGAGCTCTTGCTAAAATTGCCGTGTGAGAATAGTCAAACTTAACTCTATCATCTATCGCAACCGCATTTATAAAAGAGCCGAATTTAAACTCTTTAGCAAACTGTTTAAAGCTTAAATTTGCTAAAAATTTATAAACAAAATTCCCGTGAAATTTATGTTTTGAGGCGAGCAAATTTTTAATTTCAGAATAATCAAAAAAACTGTAAATTTTAAATTCATTTTCTAAAACTCTAGTTCTTAAAGATGAGTTTTGAAGATGATTAGCGCAAGTTTTGCAGATTATTTTTAGGTTAAAATTTCCACAATTAACACAACGCATCTAGCTTTTTATAATTTGAAGAGCAGCTCTTTTTACAATATCGCTTAAAAGCTCATTCAAAAATTTATCAAAAACTCCGCTTGTGTGAATAAGTGCAAATTTTGTCTGGCTTTGGGCTACGTTTTTTGTAATAGTAGTCTCTCCTTTTTTAATTGTAAGCAGGAGTTTAGCATTGCCTTTTAGGTTATCACTGCCATATCCGCTTAAATTGGCCCTTAGTTCAACTATCTTTATATCTACTATTAGATCGTTTGAAAAATTACTCACATTTCCACCAAGCCTTACTAGCTCGTTTGTGATGCCGTCTTGTAGCCAAGCTTTAATATCGTTTTGAAGTGTGACATACTCGCTGACACTTCCCTTTGAATCGGTAATTGTAGCTATTACACTTTTGTTTTGGCGCATATCTGTTACGCTATTTATATGAATCTGTCTATTGAATCCTAGGTTGCTTGAATTTGATTGATATGGGCTTAAATTTATCACATCACTTCTTTTAGAGCAGCCTAAAAAAGCAAAAGCGATCAAGACCGACAGGATGTATTTTTTCATAAATTTACCTTACATCTTTGAAATTTCTTCCGCGACCTTGTTGGCTGCTTGTTTTACCAGCAAGGATACGTAGATGTCAAACTGTCCTGTCCTGCTTACTGCAAGCTTTTTTACTTCTTGTTTTGTAGTGATGTTTAGCATTCTGCTGAAGTTTATATTTTTGATCTTAAGCACGCCAAAAAGCTGAGAATTTAGCTGCTCTTGGTTTCTGCTGTAAACGCCTTTAAGCTCGGTAAAGGCAAAATCCAGTCTATAAGTGTAAGGCGAGGTTTGATCTTCTACTACAAGGATGCCTCGCGAGAGTAGCTCTTGCTTTAAAAACATATAAAATAAAAGCTCAAGCCTTGGATTTGAGTTAAATATAACCGTGCTTCCGTTGGCTCTTATGTATTTTATGCTTTGAACATCCTCTCTTTCGTCGGTTATCCTGTGTAAATAGATCTTTTTAAGCGCGACTTTCGTGTCTATCATATTTTTTTTAAGGCAGCATTTTATGGCAACGTCGCTTCTGTATTTTGTGCCGTTTATCGTTACCGTGTCTCCCGAGCCCTTGCAGGAGCTGCAATCAACAGGGATCTTCATGACTTCTTCGAAGTGAAATTTAGCATCGCTTGAAGATGAGCTAAAGACGTTGCCGGCTAAAACAGGTCCGTCGCTTGTCTTTGAAGAGCAACCTAAAAATAAAAAAGCCGCCGCTATCATCAAAAAAATCGTCTTAAATTTCATTCTGTATCCTTAAAATTTTATATTAATCAAAGCAAATTTTATTCCGCCTGCGAAATTTAGCCCTAATTTAAGCCTTAATCTATCTTAAGCACGCTTAAAAACGCTTCTTGCGGTAAATTTACCTTGCCTATGGCTTTCATTCTTTTTTTGCCCTCTTTTTGCTTTTCAAGCAATTTTCTCTTACGCGTGATATCGCCTCCGTAGCACTTTGCAGTGACGTTTTTGCCCATTGATTTGACCGTCTCGCGCGCTATGATTTTATTGCCGATACTTGCTTGGATAGCCACTTCAAAAAGCTGTCTTGGCACGATCTCCTTCATCGCTTTTACGAAGTCTCGACCCTTGCTTTGAGCTTTGCTTTCAGGTACGATGATAGAGAGCGCATCTACCGTTTCTCCCGCAACTTTGATATCAAGCTTCACTAGGTCTCCTTCGCGGTACTCGCTAGGCTCATAATCAAAGCTTGCGTAGCCTTTGGTACTTGATTTAAGCTTGTCGTAAAAGTCCATTACGATCTCATTCATCGGTATATCGTATTCAAGCAACACACGCTCTGGCGTGATGTAGTCCATCTTGGTCTGAATCGCTCGGCGGTTGTTTAAAAGCGTGATGATATTGCCTAAAAATTCACTCGGCGTGATGATGGTCGAGCGCACGTAAGGCTCTTTTATCATCTCGATTTTATTTACAGGCGGAAGCTGGCTTGGGTTTTGAATCTCTAAAATTTGCCCGTCCGTTTGGATGACTTCGTATGTTACGGTCGGTGCAGTTGCTATCAGATCAAGGTCAAATTCACGCTCTAAACGCTCTTTGATGACCTCCATATGAAGTAGTCCCAAAAATCCAACGCGAAAGCCAAATCCAAGAGCCACAGAAGTCTCGGGCTCGTAGCTTATAGAGCTGTCGTTTAGCTTAAGCTTATCAAGAGCGTCGCGCAGATCTTCAAATTTGTCCGTTTCTATCGGATAAAGTCCTGCAAATACAAATGGCTTTGCCCTCTCAAAACCGCCGACCGGCTCTTTAAGCGGATTTTTGGCAAGCGTTATCGTATCTCCTACCTGTACGTCGCTTACGTTTTTAAGTCCAAGTACGATTATGCCTACTTCGCCCGCGCTTAGCTTGCTTGTCTTAATCGGCGCGATTGGGTTTGGATACATAAGATCAAGCACGATATGCTTTTTGCCCGTTCCCATAACCAAAATTTCGTCGTTTTTGGATAACTCGCCGTCGTATACGCGCACAAGAGCCAGCGCGCCAAGGTAGTTGTCAAACCAACTATCGTAAATCAGCGTCTTAAGCGGGCTTTTTAGCCCTCCGTGAGGTGGCGGAATTCGCGTGATGATAGCCTCAACTAACTCTTTTATGCCTATGCCGCTTTTTGCGCTTACTTCGATAGCGTTGGAGCAGTCAAGCCCGATAACGTGCTCTATCTCGTTTTTAACGCGCTCGGCATCGGCCGCCGGAAGGTCAATTTTATTTATCACGGGGATGATTTCAAGGTTGTTTTCAAGTGCGATATAGACGTTTGCGATCGTTTGAGCTTCGACTCCTTGGCTTGCATCAACCACAAGCAGGGCTCCTTCGCAGCTTGCTAGACTTCTACTTACTTCGTAGCTAAAATCAACGTGTCCCGGAGTGTCGATTAGATTTAAGATATATTTTTCGCCGTTTAGGTTGTGTTCAAGTCTCACGCTTTGAGCTTTTATCGTGATACCGCGCTCTTTTTCGATATCCATCGTGTCCATTATCTGGCTACTCATCTCGCGGTCACTTACCGCTCCGCACTCTTGGATTAATCGGTCTGCAAGAGTGCTTTTGCCGTGATCTATGTGGGCGATGATGCTGAAATTTCTTATGTTTTTCATTTAAATTTTTACTTTACTTTAAATTTTGGCTTTTATTTTGCCCAAAAATCATTTAAAATCTGCATAAATACGATTTTAATATTAAGAAAAACTTAGCTAAACTACCAAAATAAAATTTCTAAAGGCGAAAAATGGCAGTACAAAGCGTAGAGCCAAATGTGGCTGATTTTATAAATTCACAGTTAAAATCATACGGACTTGATTATAAATTAGAACAAGAAAGCTTAAATAGCGAGATAGATAACGCTTTAAAAGAGTATTTTACGAAAAACGGCGGAGCAGGAGCAAATCGTCCGGATGCGAAATTGCTTTTGCAGGACAATAAGTTAAATTTCTTTCCTGTTTTAATTGAATACAAAGGCTATGAAGATAGACTTGAAAAGCTAGATATAGACGGCAATATAGAAAATCGCACCGCCAAAAACGAACCGAATCTAAAAAATATAAATTCTTACGCCGTAAACGGCGCAGTGCATTACGCCAATGCATTGCTTCATCATACTAGCTATACCGATATAGTTGCTATCGGAGTTACTGGACATAAAGATAATAAAAACGTTCTAAAAACTCAAATCGGCGTTTATTACGTGTCAAAATCAAATTTGGGAGTCGGTCGTAAAGTCGGTGAATTTAGCGATCTTTCATTTTTAAAAAAAGAAAATTTTACTCAATTTACAAATTGACTTAAAAATTTAAATTTATCTCACGATGAGCTTGAAAAAATAAAGCAGAAACGAGAACGCGAGATAGATGCGAGTTTAGTAAAGTTAAATAATGACATTTATAACAACGAAAAAGGACTCGGAGAAAATGATCGTGTTTATCTAGTTGCCGCTTCTATCATAGCTACTCTTGGCATACCCGGTAAAGTAGCTCCGTTAGAAAAATCAGATTTAAGATCTTCTAACGAAAAAGGCAATACCGACGGTGAAATTTTGATGAGAAAGATTAAGGCTTTTTTGGACTATAAAAATTTGCCCAATGAGAAAAAAGACCTTATCATCCGCACTCTGTCAAATACGATTTTAACGGAAAATATAAATAAGATAGCAAACGGAGAAACTCAGCTAAAAAGAGTTTTTAGCAAGATAGTAGATGATCTTGGAATTTACTATAAAATAGGACTTACCACCGACTTTACGGGTAAGCTTTTTAATGAGATGTATTCTTGGTTAGGCTTTACTCAAGACAAGTTAAACGATGTCGTGCTTACACCCTCTTATGTAGCCACTCTTTTAGTTAGACTAGCTCGTGTAAATAAAGATAGCTATGTTTGGGATTTTGCTACGGGTTCGGCGGGACTTTTGGTCGCCGCTATGAATGAGATGTTAAAAGACGCTAAAAATTCAATATCGTCTCCCGATCAATTAGCCGCGAAAGAGGCTTGCATTAAGGCCAATCAGCTTTTAGGCTTAGAGCTACTTTCAAGTGTTTATATGCTGGCTATTTTAAATATGATAATGATGGGCGATGGAAGCTCAAATATTTTAAACAAAGATTCTTTAACCGATTTTGACGGAAAATACGGATTTAATATGCAAAATGAAAAATTTCCGGCGACTGCATTTGTGCTAAATCCGCCGTATTCTGCACAAGGCAATGGAATGGTCTTTGTAGAAACCGCCCTTAATATGATGAGCGGCGGATATGCAGCGATTATTATTCAAAATTCGGCAGGCAGCGGTAAAGCTCGTGAGATAAACAAGCGAATTTTAACTCGTAACACTTTAATAGCAAGCATAAAAATGCCGGTTGATCTTTTTGTAGGAAAATCAAGCGTTCAAACGAATATCTATGTTTTTAAAGTCGGCGAGAAACACGAAAAAGACGAGATCGTTAAATTTATAGATTTTTCAAACGACGGCTATACTCGTTCAAATCGTAAAAAAGCCAGCAATAATTTAAAAGATACCGATAGGGCTAAAGAGCGTTACGAAGAGCTTGTAAATTTAGTCCGCTTTGGAAGCTCTAAACTAGACATCTTTAGTTTAAATGAGTATTATGAATCAACAATTGACCCAAAAAATGGAGCAGATTGGAATCAGTCCCGTCCGATAGACGCAAAGCCTACTTTGGCGGATTTTAAAAAGACCGTGAGCGATTATCTAGCATGGGAAGTAACGCAAATTTTAAAAAAGGACAGTCCCCGGGAGAGCGGATTTAGTAAAAAAATAGAAAAATTAGAGCAGGAATTTAAAGCTAGCGGTGGGAAATTTGAAGAGTTTAGAATAGGGGATTTGTTTGATATTAAGACAGGCTCTCTCTTAAATTCTAATATTTTATTCAATGGAAAAATTAAAAGGATATCGGCAAAGAGTGAAGACAATGGGGTTATAGGCTCTTATGATACACTTGGTGTAAATGGAGCTAGGCATTATGAAAATTTTATATCTGTAAATTTCTTTGGCGATGTTTTTTATCATCCATATTTGGCTAGTGTGGAAATGAAAGTACATGTGCTTAAATTTAAAGGGAATGAATTTACGTCAAGCTCAGGACTTTATGTTGCTAGTTGTATTAAAAATACTTTTCGTGGAAAATTTGGGTATGGGAATCAGCTTTCTAGTTCAAAATTGCGAGAAGGTAACTTTAATATAATTTTGCCGACTTTAGGAGGCAAAATAAGCTTTGCGTTTATGCAAAGCTTCATCGAGGAACTCGAAGCGTATCTTGCGGTAACGGGACTTAAAAACTATAATCTAACGAATAAAGAAAAAGACGCTTTGGCTAAATTTGATGAATTTAGCAAATGGGGGGGGGTAGCGAGTGAATATTTTACTTTAGATAGCTTGTTTGATAATATAAAGCAGGGCAGAAGACTAAAGAAGGAAAACCAAAAAAATGGCTTAATACCTTTTGTAATGTCCGGAGTGACTAATACAGGGGTAGTAAATTACATATCAAATCCTGTCGCAAAATTCCCTAAAAACTCAATTACAATAGATATTTTTGGCAACACTTTTTATAGAAATTATGATTTTGGTGCGGGAGACGACACAGGTGTGTATTGGAATGAAAGTAAAAAATATCCATACCAAACTATGCTTTATTTTGCTACCGCAATATCTAAAAGTTTATTTGGGAAATTTTCATACGGAAAAAAATTACGAAGTTCGCAAAGTTTAAAATTTAAAATTTTACTTCTTGTAAAAGACGATAATAAACCTGACTACGAATTTATGAACGATTTTATCAAAGCCGTCCAAAAACTAGTTATAAAAGATGTTGTTCTTTGGGCAGATCAAAAGATAGAAGCTACCAAAAGCGTTGTTGCTAAAGTTTATTAGAACTCTCATTGACGGTTATATTTGTTATTATTAAAGTTGTGTATAAAACTTCAATCAACCATGATCGCTTTTAGTTTATGCAATATTGGCATTTATACGTCTGCCTATATCTTTTAGTTTTGAAAACTGCTCGATGAGGTTTGGTGCATCATCAAGGCTTATTGCAAATGTCCATAGGTATGTTATTACCGAGTAGATATGTCCCGCGGTTGCTTTATCGTTTGCAAGAGTTATGATAGCTAGGCTAAAAAGTACGGCGGCGCTTATGCCGATGATTAAAAAGCTCATCGCTTCGCGGTTTGATATCCTTACTCTTAATAGCGAAAGCAGCTTGTAGTGCCTTTTTAGCTTGTTTTCTCTAGCTTCTTTTATCCTGCTAACCTCTTTTTCTATCTGGTTATTTAGTCTTAAGTAGAGTTTGTCGTTTTTGCTTATGTACCTTGGCAGCAAAAGAGCAAATATAACAATTATTATAAATGTTGCCAGACCCACGTAAAATTCGATAAAAAATAGCATAACCACAGAGCCGAAAATAGAAACCGCCGAAGTAAAAAGCATAGGAAAATGCTGCTCGAAGAAATCCACAAATTCCCGTGACAAATTCGCTCTTGCTATTATTACGGAGTCGTTTTTTGAGTCTTTTTTCTCGCTCATTATGACTTTTACGGCAAGATCTGCATAAATTTTAGTAAATACCTGTGTGTCGATACGCCTTCTTGCAGCTCCTATGCCCCATCCTATAAAGACCATGAGCGAATAAGTAAGCGCTAGCAAGACTTTGCCTTCTATGATGGCGTTTATGGCGATACCTGCTAGCAACGGATATATAAGAAACAGTCCGTTTTCGGCAAGCACCAAGCTAAATGCTAAAAATAGCTTTTTGAAATTTTGCTTAGCGATGAGTTTTAGCGTTTTAAAAGCGCTATTTTGCATGAAATTCCTTTGTTTAAATTAAGCTAAATTTTATAAGCTTTTAAATTCGATGTCAAATTTAAAATTAGTTGTAACTATTGACATTACAATAAAAATTAGATAGACTTCGCTCATAAGTTATAATTAAAAACATTACAACAAAATTTTAAAGGATCTAAAATGAAAAAAGTAGCTATCATAGGCGCAAACGGAAAGAGTGGCAAAGAGTTGGTAAAAGAAGCCTTGCTTCAAGGTTATGAAGTAACCGCTATCGTGCGAAACAAAGAGTATAAAAACGATCAAGTTAAGGTCGTTTATAAAGACGTGTTTGGGCTTAATAAAGAAGATTTAAGCGAATTTGACGTAGTTATAAGCGCATTTGCCGTATGGACGAAAGAGACTTTTCATCTTCATGCAAAGCACACCAAGCATCTTGCCGATCTTCTTAGCGGGAGCAAAACTAGGCTATTTATAGTGGGTGGAGCAGGAACTCTTTATGTAGATAGCGACCGCAAAGTAATGCTAATGGACGCGCCTGATTTTCCGACTGAATACTTAGATGTAGCAAAGGCTGACGCAGGATCTTTTTGTGAGCTAAAAGATAGAAAAGATACACTTTGGACTTATGTTTCGCCTGCTCTAAATTACGATGAAGGCGGAGCTAGAACGGGTAAATATAAAATCGGAAGTGATGAGATTATTTTAAATTCAAACAACCAAAGCTACATAAGCTATCCTGACCTTGCCTTGGCGATAATCGACGAGATAAAAAACCAAAACTATATAAATAGGTGCCTAACTGCGGTAAGCGGCTGAAATTTATGTTTTTGCCCGTAAAATTTGCTATTTTTAGCTAGAATAACGAAAAAATATTTTTAGGTAAAAATGCAAATAGGGCAAAAATTTTCAATCGCGGTTCATATTCTTTTGAGTGTTGAGTTTTTTAAAGAGGATAAAAACACTAGCGAATTTCTGGCTGAGGGTATAGGGGTAAATCCCGTAATCGTAAGAAATATCACGGCTCTTTTGAAAAAAGCTAAATTGATAAAAACTTCTCCCGGTGTAGGCGGACTATCCTTGCTAAAACAGCCAAGTGAAATTACGCTACTAGATATTTATAACGCTGTAAATTCGGATCAAAAAGAGCTTTTTAAAATACATCAAAAATCCCCTGCCGCTTGTCCTCTCGGCGGGCAAATTCAAAATTTGCTAAGCGGACATTTTTTAGCCGCGCAAAACGCTATGCAAAACAAACTCTCTTGTATAAATTTACAAAATTTACTTGACGAGCTAAGGGTTTTAGGCTCTTAATCTAGCTTTGTTTTTAAATTTTATGTAAGAAAATTAATAATTTTAATCAAGAATAGAATTAAAATAAATTTTAAAATTGCCGATATGGAGTGAATATTTAAAATATTTGGTAAATGAAATTTTAAAATACGCAGAAAAAATAATACTCGGCTTATTGTCAAATTTTAAATACTTTAATAATAAATGTGATACAATCGGCAAAAATTTAAAGGAAATTTAATGATATTTGTAGATGCTTGTTTCAAAAGACCTACGCCTTATACTCCTGTTTGGATGATGCGTCAGGCGGGGCGCTATTTGCCTGAGTATATGGCGGTTCGCAAGTCGGCGGGAGATTTTTTATCGCTTTGCAAGGATTATAAAAAAGCAAGTGAAGTAACCATCCAGCCTGTTGATATTTTAGGCGTTGATGCGGCGATACTTTTTAGCGATATCTTGGTCGTACCACTTGAAATGGGCATGGATTTAAAATTCGTGCAAGGCGAGGGGCCTGTTTTTAGCGATCCGATCAAGACAAGAGAGGATTTAGACAGACTTGACGTGCAAAAATCAATTAAAAATTTAAGCTATGTTTATGATACGATCAAGCTAACTCGCCAAAATTTGGCTCAGGATAAAGCGTTAATCGGTTTTTGCGGCGCTCCTTGGACGATAGCTACTTATATGATTGAAGGCGGCGGGACTAAAACTTATGCGGTTAGTAAGAAACTACTTTATTCAAATCCAGAATTTATGCATCAAATTTTAGCCAAGGTTACGGCCGCTCTCATAGGATATATTAAAGAGCAGATCAAAGCCGGCGTAAATGCGGTGCAAATTTTTGATAGCTGGGCTGCTGCGCTTGAGATGAGTGCGTATTTTGAGTTTGGCTGGAAGTATATCATGGATATAGTAGATGCACTTAAGGCTGAATTTCCGCAAATTCCAGTGATCGTATTTCCAAAGGGTATAAGCGGATATCTTGATAAGATAGATGGAAATTTCGAGGTTTTTGGCGTGGATTGGAGTACTCCGATAGAGCTTGCTAAAGCAAAACTAAGTCCAAAATTTGTACTTCAAGGAAACATGGAACCTACTAGACTATACTCAAAATCTGCGATTGATGAGGGAGTAGATAAAATTTTAAGCGTGATGAATGGTGCGCCTCATATATTTAACTTGGGGCACGGAATTTTACCTGATATACCTGTTGAAAATGCAAAACATTTCATCAGGCAGGTTCAAGAAAAAAGTAGAAAATAAAATTAATATAAGAAATTTAAAAAATGGAGTTAAACGTGTTTAGAAAAATTTCATCAAAGATAGCTTTTTTTATATTTGTTTTACTATCTATAGCATTTACCATAATGGCGGTTATAAATTACAACAAAACTAAAAATTCAGTTTTAGATGTGACGGAGATTTCAAAGGAGTCAACAACTCTTGCGAGCGGCATATTTGTTGATGAGTATATGAGTAGTAGGATAAAAGCGGTAGAGGATGCTGTGAGCTATCTTGAGAAAAATCAAGAGCTTTTTTTGGGCGATAGAGAGGCTCTTCAAAAAGACCTTGCAAATATCACAAACTTTATGAATTTGGAGGAGTTTTTTATAGGATTTGCAAATGATGGCGAGATGATTAGCATATCTTTTGCTAACGATAGAAGAGATCCTAAAATATCGGTATTTAACTCTCAAAATAAACAGTATGATGCGAGGACTCGCGGTTGGTATAAAACAGCTGTTGCTAAAGGAGGACTCGCATTTACGGCTCCTTATGTAACCAAGTCAAAAGGTCTTTTGGTGATGAGCGTTATTAAACCTGTTATAATAGAAGGAAAAGTAGCTGCTGTCCTTGGTATAGATATGCTTATAGATGAGCTTGGAAAATCTCTAAGTAAGATAAAAGACAGTCCAAGCGGCATAGTGTTTATCATAGATATGAATACAAAAAGCATGGTATATCATCCTGATAGAAAAATGGTTGTAGAAAAAGACGAGACAGCTTTAAGAGTTGCTCAGGATTTTATCGGATATTACGAAAAATACAAGGATAAAACTTTT